>CAZHJR010000089.1:0-6935 GCA_964533335.1 uncultured Helicobacter sp.
TATCACAGCAGATGATATTATCCAAAAAATTATAGAGAAACTTCCTAAACCATAATGGGTAAAATAGCTAATAGCAAGTTGTATCAAAATAACTTACAACTGACAACTAAACAAAGAATCTTTTCTCACTTAAGTGGTGAGCATAGTTCTATTTTTAGCGGGAATGGATTAGATTTTAGAGAACTTAGAGAATACAATACAAGTGATGATATAAGACACCTCAATTGGAAAGTTACAGCAAGAACTGGAACCCCAAGTGTAAATATTTTTAGTGAGGATAAAAGACTTCATTTTGTTTTTGTATATTTAGTAAGTGGTGGGATATATTTTGGAACACATAAAGCCAAAAAAGATACTATGAGCGAAGTTTTGGCAAATCTTTCTTTTGCCGCACTTAGTAAGAAGGATTTAGTTTCAAGTATATTTTTTAGTACAAAAGTGGAAGCAGAAAGCTATCTTTCGAAGAATAAAATGATAATTGAAAAGGATATCAAGTTTGCCAACAAACTCAATCCATTAGGAAAAATAGTTAACTTTAAAAATCTGGAAAATTATCTTATCTCCAGTATAAAACAAAAATCGATTATTTTTTTAATTGGGGATTTTTTAGAATCTCCTGCACTTAGATTTTTAAGTGCAAAACATGAGATATATGCAGTTGTAGTAAGAGATAGATATGAAGAAAATCCAAAATTATTTGGAGATTTTAATATCAAAGATACATCATCAATGGATAGTGAAAACTTATTTTTAGATGAAGGAAGCCTTAAAAAATATGAAGAGATGTTTAAAGAACATGATGAAAATCTTATAAATATATTTAAAAAATTTAAAGTAAGATATAAAAAAATTTATACAGATGATGATGTGGTTTCGAAATTATTTGAGCTTGTAAGAGATAGGTAATATGGAAGAATTAAAAGATATAAAACCAAATATTGAGATAGTTAATAGCAGTTTTCTTGATACTATTTTTATAGTTTTAGGGGTTGTAATTGTTGTATTCATCCTTTTTTTTATTTATAAGTTCTTGAAAAAAGATAAAAAAATAGATAAAAGAAAAGCTTCTGTACTCTATCTTAAAGGGATCGATTTTACGATGGATGATAAACAACTCGCATATGAGTTTACAAAACATGGTTATATTACAGTTGAAGAGTATTTTTACGATGAATTTATCAAGATTCTAAAACAATTAGAGCCTTTTAAGTACAAACAAGAGATACCTAAGATAGATGATGAATTAAAAGAACAAATCAAAGATTATATAAAAGTGAGAATTCGATGAATTTATTTGGTATCACTTTTCTTTCCCCTTATGTTTTATTGGCTCTTTTGATTTATCCAATATGCCTTTATTATTGCAAAGAAAAAGTTCAAAGTATCTATTTTTCAAATCTAATAATGCTTAAGTCAGCAACAAAACATCAAGGGTATATCTTAAAAATTTTGAGATTTTTAATTTTTTTCTTTTTGATAGTTGCCCTTGCAAATCCTGTAAAAAAAGATGATATGTCTTTAAATGAAAAAGATGGATATGAGATATCACTTATAGTTGATGCAAGTGGGAGTATGAATGAAAATAATAAATTTGGTATTGCAAAAGAGATACTCACTGATTTTATACAAAAAAGAGCTACAGATAGATTGGCTCTTAGTGTATTTGCTGATTTTGCTTATGTTGCGGTACCACTAACTTATGATAAAACAACTTTTACTTATCTTTTAAATCTTTTGGAAGTAGGGATTGCAGGAACGAAACAAACAGCACTCTATGAAGCTTTGTATCTAAGTAGCAATCTTTTTAAGGGGAGTGCTTCTAAAAATAAAATAGCGATACTTCTTACTGATGGGATTGATAATGCAAATACAATTCCTATCGAGGTAGCCATTAGTATTGCAAAAAAATATGGTATCAAAGTTTATACTGTTGGAATTGGACAAACGGGTGATTTTGACCCGTTAAGTTTACAACAAATAGCTGATGCTACAAAAGGGAAGTTTTATCAAGCAGAAAGTAAAGAGGAATTAAAAGCCATCTATAAGCAAATTGATATGCTAGAAAAAAGTAAAATCAAAACAGACCAGCTAGTAAAAAAAACATATTTGTATCAGTATCCACTTGATGTGGCAATTGGACTACTTTTTATTTTACTCTTAATCAATAGGAAAAATTCATGAGTTTTTATAATCCTTATGCCTTTTTGGTACTTATTTTACTTTTGATTTTATTTTTCATAAAAGGGAAAGAAAAGAATTATGAGGGATATTTTAGTGCTAAAATGCTCAAAAAGATTGTTATTGGAACCAATCAAAATAGATTAAATTTCCTTTTGCTCCTTTTGAGTTTTCTATTTTTAATCATTGCTCTTGCTCGTCCCGTCATAGAAAATAAACCAATTGTAGTATCACAAAGTTCAGTATCAATAGTAGTTGCTTTTGATATTTCTAAATCAATGATGGCGACAGATGTCTATCCAAATAGATTTTTGTTTGCAAAAAATAAATTTTATCAACTTTTATCAAATCTAAAAAATGAGAAGATAGGTGCGATTGCATTTAGTAGTAAAGGTTTTTTAATTGCACCACTCACGAGTGATTATGGAACAGTTAAATATCTTGTAGATAACCTTAGTTTAGACTCTATTAGTGTATTTGGTTCACTTGTTGGTCAAGCTTTAGAAGGAACATCTAAACTTTTAGATGGCAGTAAAGAGAAAACGGTATTGATTTTTACCGATGGATGTGATAGTGATAATTTTCAAAGAGAGATAGAATTTGCAAAAAATAATAATATCAAAGTATTTATCTATGCTATTGGGACAAAAAAAGGAAGTGCTATAGATGATGATGGCGATATATTAAAAGATGAAAATGGCAATATCGTCATTACAAAACTAAATGAAAATATAAAACAATTAGCATTCTCTACAGGTGGGGCATATTTGGAATATTCACCACAAAATGATGATATAGTAAAATTGTTAGAGGCAATAAGGGAAAAATCAGAAGCAAGAAAAATATCTGATGTGGTTATTAATGATAACGAAGAACTTTTTTATATCCCCTTGATAATTGGATTATTATTTTTTATGGTGGCAATTAGTGGATTTAAAAAAATCACTATTTTTAGGGGGAAAAGATGAGGTTAATGTTTTTTCTACTATCGATAAGTATCTCTCTTTATGCTACGCCATTTGATTATTTTTATCTTTATAAAGCAGATAGTTTGACAAAAGAGGGGAAAATAAGTGATGCTCTTTATTATTACAATCAAGTTAAAAATAAAACAGATGAGATATATTACAATATCGGCAATCTTTTGTATAAAGAAAAAAATTATGAAAAGGCAATTGATGTTTATAAAAAGATTAGAGATGATAAATTAAAGTATCAAACTTTACATAATCTTGGAAATAGTTATGCCAAAGTTGGTAGAGTAGATGATGCGATTATTTCCTATCAAAAAGCCCTCTTAATCAAAAAAGATAAAGATACTTTATTTAATCTTGAACTCCTTAAAAAGAAAAAAGAAGAGAATAATAAAGATACAAATACGACAAATAGTCAAGATGAAAATAATGACAGTAAAAATGAAACTAAAAATAATAAAAAAGAAGATGGAGAAAATAAAAATAAAGAGGATAGTGATAAACAAGAAGATTTAAAAAATATCAATCAACAACTAAAAGAGGATAAAATACAAAAAAGAAATGGACAAACTCAGGTAAAAAAGACAGGAGAACTTTCCGATTTAGAGGAGAAAAAATGGTCACAAATGCTTGAAAATAGAGAAATAAAAACTTTCACAGTACCAATTTCAAATAATGGAGAAAAAAATGAACAAAATATCAAACCTTGGTAAGGCATTTTTTATTTTATTATTTACAAACATTTTATTTGCAGACATTACCGCCACAGTTGATAAAAAGATGTTTTATCAAGGAGATACAGTAACTCTTCAAATTAAGGCGACAGGTGAAGATATCGCATTTCCAAATATTAAAGATATTGGAGGATTTCCTATTGTAGGGACAAGTACGAGTGAGCAGATTTATGTAGTGAATGGGAAAACAACAAGGGGTAAAATTGTAAATTATATGTTTGCACCAAATCAATCTATGGAGATTCCCCCTTTTATCATAAAGGTAAATGGACAAAGTTACCGTACAAATAAAATAGCTATAAAAAAGACTATTCCTCAAGTATCAACTTTAAAAGATGACATTGTATTGCTCTTAGAAACAAATAAAGATAAAGTGTATGTTGGGGAATCAATCATTGCAACTGTTATTTTTAAGTACAAGGTGGGATTAAATTTAGTTGATGCAAAACTTGAACCATTTAAACCAAATAATTTTTGGGTAAAAGAACTCAAAGGTGAAGAACCAAAAGAGGAACGAGGTTATATGGTTTACAAAAATAGCTTTTTGGTGTTTCCTCAAAAAAGTGGTAACTTAAGGCTTGATAATCAACTTATAACAGTTGCGATTAAAGATATCAATAGTTATGATGCGAAGCAATTAAAAATATTTTCAAATGATAAGAGTATTAAAGTGTTACCTTTAAGTGGTGGATTAACTGTACAAGGAAAATATAATATCAGTGCTACAGTCGATAAGACACAAACAATGAGTAATGATCCCACAAATTTAACAATCACTGTAGAGGGGATTGGTAATATTGATGATATTGAAGAGTTTAAATTAGATCTTCCAGAACAAGTTGTTTATTCATCTAAACCAACGATTACGACTGGATTGGTTGATGGAGATTATGGAGGGACATTTACACAAAAAATATCTATAATTAGCGATAAAAACTTTACAATCCCATCTATAAATTTTAAATATTTTGATAAAGAAACAAAACAAGAGGTAGATATCAATACTACATCATTTGATATACAAGTAACAGGAAAAAAGAAAATCCAAGAAAAGGTGTTGGAGGAGGGGACAACGCAAACTGTTGTAACTAATGGAGTAGAAAATGGGTATATAAAGTATTTGTATGCTTTTGGTGGAATCGTTTTTGGGGGAATAGTTACATTTTTAGTAATGAGAAAAAAAGAAAAAAATGGGACAAAAAAAGAAAAACCACTAGAAGTTGCAATCAAAAAAGCAAAAACAGACAAAGAACTTTATGATTTACTCCTCCCATATTCGCAGAAAATTGAGTTAAAAGTTTTTATAAAGCAACTAGAGGAAAACCTTTATTTTAATAAAGCAAATAGCATTGATAAAAAAGAGTTATTGGAAGTTTTTAAAAGTGAAGAGATATGACTTTTAATCAATTGGTTCAAAAAGCAAGTAAAAGTGTAGAAACAAAAAATTACAAAGAAGCAATCGCTTTGTATAAAAAAGCACTACCATATGAGCCAAATAATAAAAAGATATATTTTAATTTGGGTGTCGTTTATTTGCACCTTGAGGAATTTTTTAATGCTATTGAGAGTTTTAAAAAAGCTATTGTTTTAGATGAAAACTATATCTCAGCCTATTCAAATCTTGCAATTGGATATAAAAAAATCAAAGAGTATCACAAAACAATCAAATGCCTAAAAAAAGCATTGAACTTATCCAAAAGTGATGATGTTGATATTTACTATAATCTTGGAAATACTTTATCTTCAATAGAGGAGTATGAGGAAGCCCTAAGTTATTTTGATAAAGTTATCAAGCTTAACCCAACTTATTATAAAGCTTACCATGGAAAAGGTTTGGTGTACAATCATCTTATGGAGTATGAAAAAGCATATGAGTATTTTGAAAAAACATTACAATACAAAAGCACTTATAGTGATAGTATTTTTGCTATGTCACTTATTGAACTTAGAAATGGCGATTATTTAAATGGTTGGGAACATTATGAAAGTAGATTCGAAGCGACCAATCCTCTTAAAAAATTAAGCTATGAACTTCCATTTTATAATGGAGAAGATATTACAAATAAAATCATTTTAATCCAAGAGGAGCAAGGTTTTGGGGATAATATCCAATTTATACGATATATCGACCTTATTAAAAAACAAAATCCTAAAAAAATTTATGTAGCGGTAAGAAAAGAATTAATAAGGGTTTTTAGACTTCTTGAGGGAATTCAAGTGGTTACAAATGAGGATATCTTGTATGATGTAGATTTTGTAGTTTCACTCCTTTCTTTGCCTCGTATTTTTAAAACAACTCTTGAAACAATCCCTACAAGATTCCCTTATCTCAAAGTGCTTCACAATGATGATATTAGCTCTTTTATTATCCAAAATAGCAAAAAGTTCAAAGTGGGTTTTGCATATCAAGGGAATAAAGAGCATAAAAATGATAATTATCGTTCTATCCCCTTAGAGATTTTTAAAACTCTTTTTGATGTGGAGGGGATTGAGTTTTATAGCTTACAAATTGGGGAAAATAAAGAGCTATTAAAGTTACAAAAAGAGTATCAAAATATTTTTGATTGTAGTATGGTTGTGAAAGATTTTTATGATAGTGGACAGATTCTTACTCATCTTGATTTGGTGATCACAATTGATAGTGCTTTAGCCCATTTTGCTGGTGCATTTGGGAAAAAAACTTATCTTTTACTTTCACAAAATAGTGAATGGAGATGGCTTGAAAACAAGGAAGATTCCCCTTGGTATCCATCTGTTAAAATTTTTAGACAAAAAGAGTTAGGAATGTGGAGTGAAGTGATTGAAAAAGTTAAAGATGAACTTCTCTTAATCAAAAAATGAGTATAATTCCCCTTTCTTACTGGACGATTGTGAGAGCGGTTTAATCTGCCATCTTGGAAAGGTGGTGTGGAGCAATCCACCATAGGTTCAAATCCTATATCGTCCGCCATCATACTCTTAGTGATAATTTGCTATAATCCATCCTTAAATAAAATAAAATATAACTTAGGCAAATCAAAATGAAAACAGATATCTCAATCATCATCCT
>CAZHJR010000090.1:0-2885 GCA_964533335.1 uncultured Helicobacter sp.
CCCTAAAAAGTTTACCCTTTGGACATTACCTGTAATCGTTCCATTATAACCATTTGTAGTTCTATCTTTGATAGTTGTACCAACCCTCTCATCAAAATTATAATATGCCACAAGTCCACTCTCATTTCCATCAAGTTGTTGATTTTTAGAAGTGTTTATATCTACTTGTGTTCTTGCAGTATCCCATAACCTAAACTCATCCATCAAACCAACCATACTACCCACTTTTTTAGTGATTGCAGCAGATAGATTTGCAGTAGTTGGAGGGATAGTCGTTGTATAACTTAATGCGATTTCTACTCCATTGATGTAAAGTTTAAGCTTCGTTGCATTCGTACTTTGAGTACCATCATACACCATAGCGATATGTGACCAAGTGTTCCATTGTGCCACACCATTTGCAGTGTATCCATAGGCATTGCCACCATTTGAGACAATCAGTTCAAATAATCCAGCATTTGTGACTGTAAGCTGTACTCTATTATCGTCACTTACATATTTATTAAAGAGTGTATTTCTATTTGTTGGTTGCTTCATATTTACCCAAGATTCTATTGTGAATTTTTGAGTGCTATCAAGAGATGAAAAACTATTATAACCAACAGAAGCTACTGAGCTATTATTATCAAACTGTAAAACCCCACCGTGAGCTTTGAGGGTAATATCAGCTCTCAATACTCCACCGAAAAGGAAAAATAAAACTATACAACTATATAAAAACTTTCTCATTGTTTCGCTCCTCCAAATACACCATTGACACTATTACCTCCAGATGTAAGATTAAAATTTCCACCTACACTAGAAGCATTTGAACCGTAATACTTCCCTGATAGGTTCCCAGTGATACTACTCACACTACTCCCACTTGCACTTGAGATATTTGATGAACTAAATCCATAAGGGGAGATTGTCCCGCTATTGATATTTGCTTTCCAGTTTCCCTCTGTGACATTAAGTGTACCTGTAAGATTTTTTGTTCCAAAATTCATATTAAGATTGATTGTTCCACCACTTGCCACACCATTTACAAAAGAAGCGATATTTCCACTATAATTTGCTGTTTGTTGAGTAAGAATATATTGTTCAATAACTACCGATGGGCTTGGAACTCCTGTAATATAGGTTGCGATTTTTTGGGTATTTTCTAAAATATATCCATACTCTAAAATATTTGTATTATTGTAAGTGTCACTTCCAACTATCTCTTTTGTAAGAGTTGACAAATCAACCATCAAATCACTTAAAATACCTTGTGGAGTATAAGCTGCAATATCTGAAATTGGTGTTACCTCCTCTGGAGTTTCATCAATCGGCAACTCTACCGTTTCATCTTTCGTATCTGCTTCATCTATAATATCTTCCACATTCACAACGGGCAACTCATCTATATTTGGAAGTTCAACCTCTAAAGAATCAAGATTATTTTCGACAAGAGGTTCGAGACTTAAAATATTCCCATTTGTAGATGTATTGATTGGGAGTCTATTTTCATCTCCCCCTACTATCTCGCTATCCTTGTTTGCTTCATCTTTAATTTTTTCATTTTTCTCTTCAGTTTTTTGTTCCTCTTTTTTCTCCTCTTTTAGTTTTTCTTTTTCCTCTTTCTTGTCATCTTCCTTGATAACCTCAGCAGGTACATCTTCATGCACCTCCCCACCTTCATCAATATCAGCTTGTGTAGTTGTTTCGACTTTTATCTCTTTACCCGCTTCAAAAGTCGCTGTTGTCCCTTTTGGTATCTCAAAACTTTGTCCAGTAGCTTTATTTACAATATAAAATCCACCACTATTTGTCGTATGTTTTACATTTCCATTTTCATTGACAAGTGTTGTTCCATCACTTCCCCTTATCCCCAAAGATGCCGATTTTGTTTCAAGCTTAAATCCATCAGGATTTGATTTTCCTATTTTTCCAGTGATTGTTCTAAATACACCTTGTCCAAATCCAATATTTGCCTTATTATTTTGGGGTGTCATTGCATCTTGGATATACTCATTTACCCTCATTGTTGAAGACTTTCCAACTGTTACTGAAGTTCCATCTTGAAATAAGACTAATACTTTTGATTTATCTTTAGTGCTAATCTCATCATTCTTTTCCAAACCAAAACCGACATTTGCTACAAGTATTTGAGAAGCTCTTTTAACTGATGCCTCCCCTTTTACCCCTGTAATTTTTCCAATCTCTCCAAAAAGTAAACTCACATTTAAAAGTAAAATAAAAATTATCTTTTTCATTAAAACACCCTTATAAGATTTATGCCAAAATTGTATTTTCTATACTCATTTGGTGCTATATTTGAACTTTGGGTAATGTATCCGACATCCCCTTGCACTATCCATAGTGGTGAATAGAGGTAAGTTGTTCCAAGTTTTAGATTCAACTCTTTATCTTCTTGTTTTTTAAGATAACTTGTATCGATATCTTCATATTTTGTAATCTTATAGTTCAATGCTGGCAAGAAAAATAATTGGGAAGATTGTGCAATATTGACACCAAATCCTATTCCAAAGCTATTGTTATCTATCCCTGTTACAGTTTTATTTGAACCATCCTCTTTTGAGAAAAGTATATTTGGAATCAAAGTAAACTTATCATCATAGATAAATTTATAGGTTCCTCCAAGTTCACTATAAGTGCTATTCTTTTGTTTATTGGCTTGTTGTCGATAGTGTTTTTTTTGATATTTTAAATACCCATCAATAATTCTTTTCTCATCTTGTATAAAATTAAGTTTTGGGAAAAGCCCATAACTTTGGATGTAATTTTCACCTCCAACATAAAGGTTATCTAAAAATACTCCATAAGCAATAGTGAGATCTTCTTGATGTTGTACCAAAAGCGAAGAAGTAATACTCCCCATCTTAATATTTTTCTCTTTCAAA
>CAZHJR010000090.1:2985-6848 GCA_964533335.1 uncultured Helicobacter sp.
GTTCTTCCAAGTTCAAATTGAACTCGTAATGTTTCAGGTTTTTCAAATAAAATTCTATCAAACGCCAAAATAGCTTCATCAAAAAGCCCAAGTTCATATCCACTTCTTCCTAGGTAAAAATTGATATTGACATCATTTAAATTTTGTGAAAACAAGTAATTCAAGATAGAATATGCCTCTTTGTAATTTTTTTCTTTATAGTAAGTAAGTGCTTGTGTGTATAAATCTATAACAATCTCTTTTGTTACATTGCTATCATTTTTTATGGTAGAACTATTTTGCTCTTGTATTATTGTAGTTATTACAGTTTTTTCTGTAGCGACTACAGGAGCTATGTGAGGGGAAACTTCAACAATAGGATGAGTTTGTAAAAGTGGCTCTTTTGTAGATTTTATATTGATGGGTATTATACTAGGAGGAGGAACCTCTTTTATATTTTCCAACTCTTTTAAAGGTGTGATAACTTCTACTTGTAGTCTTTCTTGTTTGGGTAATCCTTTCTCAATCTGTGGAACTCCTTGAAAAATCTTTGTTGGAAGTTGGCTTGATTTTTTATCAAGTGTTATAAACTTTTCATAGATATATCCTTTTGGGACTTGATACCAAATACCTTGTAGATTATTATCTACTTTTTGAACAATTTCAACAACTCTCCCTTTTTTTCTCGTAGTTACTGTTTTACTATCCATACTAGGAAATTCTCTTATTTTTACATCATTATTAACAATACCAGTTGCTCCATATAGACAAGCAACTCCTCCCATCATCAGTAATAATCTTATTTTTTTCATTATTCCTACCCCTTAGTTGTATGCTTAAACACACCATCAAAATCAATTGGTGGCTCAATTATATAGTGTTCACATCTTTCAATATAGATTTTATAAATCGCTTTATTTGTCTTTTCTCCCATCGCTTCTAATGATTTAAAAATATCTACAGCTTCACTAAATTGTGAATTTTTATAGAGTTCAATTGCATGATGATACATATTTAATTCCTTATCTAATTCTTCTCTTGAAACTTTATAAAGCTTATGTAATTTTTCATCTCGATCGTAGTCAATCACTTGCCATATTTCAATTGGTTCTTTTTTCCCTTTGACTGTTACCAAATCTAAAAATCTAAAAATGAATTTTTCTGTTAATCGCTCTTTTGTAAAATTTGTAATATTGCATTTTGAGTCATAAAATTTGCATAATGACTCTGATCTTGCAGCTAAATTTACAGCATCCCCAATAACAGTATAATCACTTCGTTGTTTTGAACCCATCTCACCAGCAACCACATTTCCACTATTAATTCCCATCCCAACAGCCAATGGCTCCACTCCCATCTGCTCACACATCAAAACTGTATTTTGAAATCTTTTGTCCTTTTTTATTTTTTCATTGAGCCCATCAAGAGTATGAAGTTGTTCCATAGTTGCAACAACAGCTTTTGTAGCATGGTCAGGAACTTCACCAGGTGCATTCCAATAAGCCATTATCGCATCCCCTATAAACTTATCAACAGTCCCTTTATGTCTAATAATAATTTCAGTCATTGGAGTCATATATTCATTTAAAAACTCAATTAAAACCTTGGCATTTGGCATAGATTCTGAAATATTTGTGAAATTTCGCACATCACTAAACATTACAGTCACTTCTTTTTCCATAGCCACAAAAGCATCACTCTCTTCATTTTTAAGGAGTTGTTCCATAACATCCGAAGATACTTTAGAAGCAAATTTTCTTCTCGTCATCCTTTCTTGTCGCACTTCAAAAATATAATCCATAAATGTGGCAACTAAAGAAGCTATGGAGATTGTAAGTATTGGTAAAAAAGCATCAAAAACAATCCCCTGATAAAACAAAGCATAATAATTAAATCCAGCAAACCCTACAAAGATAATCACTAAAGCAAAAGGATTAAACCAAAAAGGGGTAAAAGTTGTAAACCAAACCATAACCAAAGCCAAACAAAAAATAATAATAAGATTAGCACCATCTACCCAATTTGGGATAGATAAGAATTCACTATTTATAATATTATCAATTGCAGTTGCATGAACTTCAACTCCAGGGGAAGCGGACTCAAAAGGGGTCGCTCGAAGATCTAACAAACCAGCTGCGGATGTACCAATTAGTACAACTTTTCCTTCTAAATCTTGTGGTTTAAAATTATTTGAATAGATATCATAAGCTGAGATATATTTAAAAGTTTTTGTTCCACCTTTATAATTTAAAACCAATCTCCCGTATCTATCAGTTGGGATAAAAAAATCTCCTAATTGGATATTTTCAACACCAAGTTCACTATAATTGATAAAAACTTTTTCAATCCCTAAAGATGCACGAACAATTTCTAAAGATATTGATGGATAAATTTGGTCATCATATCGTATAAGAAGAGGAACACTTCGTACAATTCCACCATCATCTGGGATATTATTAAAAAAACCACTTGAATAACCACTCTCTTGAAGTGATTGATGATTTAGTATCGCCCCTTTTGCATTGATAAGTTTATCTTCCCCTTGTAATTTATTTTTTTCTATAAAAATGGCAGGGATATCAATGGGCTCATTTTTTGCAAAATCTTTATCCTCTAATTCAAATTGGTATCCTAAAATTGTTGGTGTATTAGCAACAATTTCATTAAAATATTGATCATAATCTATCACATTTTTAGTATCCATTTTGAGTTCAGAGAGTACTTTTTTAGGAGAACTTTGATCCTCTTCTGCAAAAACTATATCTAAACCAATAGCACTTACTTTTGCTTGTGACAAATTGGTTATTATTTGTCCCATTTTATTTCTACTCCAAGGCCATTGCCCTAAAAGTGATAAAGATTTTTCATCAATATCTACAATCACTACATTATCTTTTGGTGGAACAGTACCCCTTATTAAAAACATATAATCCCTAATTTTTCCATCAAAACTTTTAGAAATCTGAGGATATGCAATATTTAAAGAGATAATAATTGATGAAATAAAGAGTGCAACAAAAGTATAAGTAAAAAACTTTTTTAGAAATTTTGAGTTATCCTGAAATATTCGGATCAAAAAACGAGTGTCCATAGCAACACCTTTTTAATTATATAGTTTTATTTAGATAGTAAAAAATTATACTGCTAACTTAATTAAATCTAAATTTTACCCAAATTAGATTGGAAGTGAACCCATTCCATACTAAGATGAAATGAATTTATGGTAGCTCGCTTTAGATTATTGTTTGGTTATAACATAATTTGTAGAATACTTTTTTACCTTTACTGCCCTATGATTGTAATCAGATTCTTTTGAAAGAGAATCGATAAAATCATTTGTTAAAAAGTTTATTTCTCGACTAGTTATTGGGATAAAAATAGTTTTTGGTAAGATACTCAGATAAGAACATCACTTCAAAGTAACATTTTCTTCTAAAAACCTTATTTACTACTTTCACCGCATACGGCTCAAGCACTAAACTGAACATTTGTGAGGTTTTCCGCAGCTTGGGAACATTTTGAAAAAAGCGACAAAGTTTTTTAAATATAGCTAAATTTTACTTCTCAAGCACTCTCTTAGCATTATCTATTAGTTCTCCAATTTGGGAAATATATTGGTATATAATATTAAGCTCTTTGCAAAATTCAGTAACACTTGTATCTCTATCTTCATAGCAGATTCAGCAAGTCTTACTTGCGCTTTTGTGAGTTAGAAACTCTTCCATATCCAATGAGTATTTTTGTACTTTTGTAAAAAGTGTATGTCGAACGAAGGTTTGAGATTCATTCCTTACAAAACAGCACAATGGTACAAAATGCGACATGGCTATCAAAAATAGCTTTATAAATTTTGAAATACAAAACGGAAAATATTGTACGATAGG
>CAZHJR010000091.1:0-6640 GCA_964533335.1 uncultured Helicobacter sp.
CGAACTCACTCAGTCCGTCTGTTTAAGGACGGGAATTATAATGGGATAATGCTTAAAGGTAGCTGAAATAATAAACAAATTTAAAATATTTTCTAAAATTATTTAAATCATAATCTTTTGTTCTTTTTTAAACTTCTTTTACCCCTCTATATAGCCAGTTTGTGGATAAATTGTAATGATCTCAAATTGATTGTGTTTATCGTATAATGTAATTGTACATGGCTCTTTTATTTCGTAATCATCTTCATTTATCCCATTTTTTCCATACACTTTTCCATCATATCCAAAACTAATCTGCCCAATGGTTGATGTTTCATTGCAACTAATATCAATACTTTTTATTTCATATTCTTGTGTTAAAAGAACAAATTTTGATTTATCATATAATGTATCCTTCTTGCATGAAGTTGCAAAAATATAATTGTTTGTAAGTGGATCTTTCAAAACTTCTTCTTTATTGACTCCACCTCCCTTATTTTCATCGCTGAAAACAGAATAAAATACTCCACCAATATCTTTATCACATTTTTCAAACTTCATACTCCATCTTTTTTTATGCCATAGAGTATCTCCTTTCTCATACTTATTGTCTAACATTGCAATATATCTTGTGTATTTAAGGTGTAAAAGTATTTGATTTTTTGCTATTTTTATTTTTGAAAGATTATTTTTTTGAACTGAGTGAGTACTAATTATCGCTACAATTGAGATAATAATTAACAATTCTAACAATGAAAATGATTTTTTCATTTTAGCAGTATTTTCATGCTTTTTATCTTCTTCTTTATTATCTTATTACAATAAAAAAAGCCATCCCAAAACGGGATGGCTTCCATTGATTTTCGTAAAAAAGAGATTACTAAATCTCTTCAGCCATATCAACTTGATATAAAATATCGTCCATTGGATGTCTATACATTGGCATTGCAAGTCTTTTTTCATCAAGGACATGACCGATAAATCCGATAGTTCTTCCTGCGATAAAGAAAGCATTTAAAGTTCCACTTGTTACAAATTCATTAATCTCATCTTCACTATATCCTAAAGCTCTCCACATATCAACCATTAAAATACCGATAGTTCCATCAACATTTAAGATTAAGTTATCTTTTTTAGATGTTGTTAGTTGCTCAACTGTTAGTGCATAATCAAGTAATGGTGTACTTGGGAAATGTTCAGCTGCATATTTTTTAAGTCCAACAACCCTTAAATCTGGGTTTCTTAAAGATTTAATTCTATGCCCAATACCTGGAATTGGAATACCAAGTTTTTTCATATGATTTAAAAACTCTGCTGGAGTAAAGTTATTGTCATTTGCATATTTAAAATGTTCAGCAGCACCATCAATAGCTCCACCAAATCTTGGACCGATTGTTAAAAGTCCAGTTACAAGTGATTCAACAACTGATTTTCCAGCTCGTGCAGTTACTTTTGCATTATGAGCACCTGAAACTGCTGGACCATGATCTGCAACTGTTTTGATAACAGTTTCAATAAAATCTGTTGCCCATTTTGGATACTGTTTTTTAAACCAAAGAAGTGAAATAACATCTCCGATCCCTTTTCCAGTATCTGGAGTTGCAACTGAAGAGATAGGAAAACCAGCATATGTAGCCTCATCACCTCTATCATCACTAATAGTACAGATAAATTCTTTGCTTCTTCTTGTTTTTGGAACACTTCTTAAAGCTGGTTCAGCGATTTCTCCAATGATTCCTTCAGCTTTTAATTTTCCATACACTTCAGCAATTTTATTCGGTAATTCATTAAATGAACTTGGTACATAAAAACCAGCTTCAGCCATAGCAACATTTTTTGCAGCAGCTGTTTCAGCATCAGCATTTGCACTAGCTCCTGCATGACCAAACTGAACACCTGAACTAAAATGTTTTGCAATAGTTCCGATACACCAAGCAATGATTGGCTTTGTAATTTTTCCAGCTTTAACTGCTTCGATTACTTTATACTCTTCAGTTCCACCAACTTCACCTAAAAGAACCATATATTTTACATCTGGATTTTTTTCCATTCTAAGCATATTGTCTATAAATACACTTCCAACAAATCTATCTCCACCAATTGCAACACCTTCAGCGATACCGTCTGCATTGATTGAGATAATGTTTGAAAGTTCGTTAAATAATCCACCAGATCTTGTTACAAGTCCACAACTTCCACATCTGTGTAATTTTGATTGGATAATATTTTCGATAGTTCCACCGATATTTGCGATTTTAAATCCACCTGGAGCAATAGCACCAACAGTAGCAGGTCCGATAACTGTTACATTTTTATCTCTTGCTGCTTGGTTCATTTTTCTAGCAAGTCTTTCTGGAATACCTTCTGCTGTAACCATAACTGAACTAAATCCACCCATCTCTAAAGCTTCCATAGTTACATCATATGCAGTTCTAAAAGAAGCAAAGTTTAAAAGTACATCAGCATTTGGATGAGCTTTTTTAGCATCTTTTGTATTTTTGTAAAGGTTAATCATAATTTCATCTGGACCCCAGAAAAATTTTTGAAACTTACTATCAGCAGTTGGTGCAACGATTGCAGCAACTGATGGAGTTTTTCTGTTTATCACATAATCATAATCCAACATTCTTTGGATTGCACTTGCATTGTTATTCCAAAATATTGCTTGTGTTTCGTTTGTATATAATTTTGTCATATTTTCCCCTTACTTCTCTAAAGCCATTCTAACGATGTCAGTAACATGTGTTTCTGGTCCATATACTTCTATATAAAGTCCAAGTCTATCAGCTGCTTCTTTGATATCTTTAAGACCTTTTTCGTAGTTTGGTCCACCTCTTCTTACATAAATTTTCGTATTATGTGCTTTCATTTTATCTGCATTTGCTTCAAATGATTGGATAATACCTGTAAATGTTTTTGCAACATCTGTAAAGTTAGCGATAGCTCCACCGATGATTAAAATTTTATCTCTCCCTTTTGGATCTTTATGTCTTGTCATAAGGTCAATTACCGTATCTGCATAAAACTTAGTTTCACCAGTTGTTGGTCCACCAGAGTATTCTCCATAATTCGCTAAATCTGAAACTGAACCACCATTTGCTTCTGCATAATCTGCAATTGTATCAGCATACACAACTGAAGCTCCACCACCTGCAACCATTGTCCAAATTCTTCCCATTGGATTAAGTACTGTTAATTTTAATGATGCTCCAGATTTACTATCAGCTATCGCAATAGCTTTCTCTTCAGGAGTTTGGTCTTCCATTCCAAATGCAGTTGGGTATTCGATTTCTCCCCAAGTATTTGCCATCATAAATCCAGCTGTATCATCAAGTCTAGCAACTAAGTCTAAAATAGCCATATCGTTGTTTGGTAACATAACGATTGGGTTGATTTCAAGGTATGCAAAATTCATATCTCTATAGAATTTAAAGAATTGAATTGCAAACGATGCAAAACATTTTTTATTTTCTTCAGGGATATCTGAAGGGATATTTGCTCTGATTGCATGTTCCATATCAGAGTCATTCATCGTGATTGGTATTACAACTTCTACCACTTTATCCCAATTCTCTTCAACTTCCATACCACCTTCAGCAGACATATATAAAACATCATCTTCACCAACAGTTGTAGCAGAGATATAATACTCTTGTTCTTGAGTATGAGGAGTAAATGGCTCAACGATAAAGTGTGTTAAAATACCACTTTGTCCACTTAAAAGTGTTGTATTGTGAGCTGATTTTGCATCTATCCATTTTGCAGCTTCTGCTAAAGTTACATCTCCTGGTTTATTTGTTCTAAATAAAACGAGGTCATTTTTCCCTCTTTTACCAAATAACATATCTGGTTTTGCAACTAATGGCTCTTGTTTTAACCATTCAAATCCATGTTTGTTTGCAATTTCTAGTAACTCAGCCCCGCTTGTTACCAATACAGATTTAAATCCATAATGAAATCCACTAAAATAATTTTCCCATTGCTTAGAAAATAATGCTTTACCATCATATTCTCGTATCGCTTTTTGTGCCATACCTACTCCTTTTAGAATTTTAATTGTTCGATTGTATCTTGTGTAAAATTAGAGAGAGGAAAAAGTTACACTTATAAGCAATATAAATTATTATTTGTTTAGTTTTGTAACATCTATTCTTTTTTGATATCATATTTAGCTACAGATTTACCAAAATATTCTATCTTTATATCATACTCTTTATCTTTAGAATTTCTTTTTATAAGTTTATATTCTCCATGATTTTTTATACCATAAAATTCTAACCTAGTTTGTAATCTACTATCTTCTATATGAATATTTTGTATTCCCATTGATTTGAGTTGTAAAGCCAATTCTTTAGCGATATGATAATCATAAGCAAAATGTTTTTTAGGATTATCTAAAATAAGGTAAAGGGACTTATTAAATACAAAGATACCAAAATTCACTACCAAGCTAAAAAGTAATACATAGCCTAAAAAACGATAATTAGCTTGATGTTCTTGTAATCGAACCCGAATACTATGCATAATTAACTTTACCATAACAGGAATAGCAACAACTACAAAAGGTGCAAAATCCTCAATATAAACCTTTTGTCGTAAAGAAAAAACAAAAGACAAAACTAAAGCAGTAGAAGCTAAATACCAATACATATCCCTCTCATACTTAATGCCAAAACGATATATTGCATAAAAAAAGTACAAAAATAACAAAGGGGAGAATATTGAAGCATAAATTCCAAAGGTATCAACCAAATAACCTCTAGGACGACCCCCTATCTCAAAACCATAAAAACTCATCGATAATCCAAAAAGGAAAAGTGATACAAAAAGTAATACATTATCCCTTTTTTTAAGTGAATAAAAAAATAAAGCTAGATAAAGAATCGCAAAAGAGTTATCTATAAATAAAAAGAGAAAAAGCAAAAAATAGTTCTCTTTATCTGTTTTTTTGTATATATAAAGATAAACTAATGTACAAAAAATAACTATAATTGATTCATTTAGGAGAAGTGCTGCACTATTCACTCCTGGTAAAATCATAAAAATAGCGACACTGAGCACCCTATCTTTTTGATATTTAAAATAATCATCAGTAAGAAGATAAAAAACAATGGCACTAAGGCTATAAAAAATAATAAACGGTAATTTAATCCAAACAATATCAATAGAAAAAAGAGTTGGAAAAATATTTGATAAAATTCCTATTATTCCACTATGTGATTGAAATATTTCTAACTCTTTATAAGCTATACTAAAGCTGTTTGCCATGAAAATAAGCACAAAGATATGAAATATCAAAAGTGCTATAAATGACAAACTATATTTATTTAATCTCATATTCAAATGGTATAAAAACTAAAGTTTCAAAAAATTATTAATCATCTCATGTCCATATTCACTCATGATAGACTCAGGATGGAACTGCACTCCATAGACATTTTTATCTTTGATTTTTAGTGACATTATCTCATCATCATCAAGAGATTTTGATGTAACAATAATATTATCTGGAAGATTTTTTTGATTTACAGTTAATGAATGATATCTAGTCTCTGTAAGCTGCTTTGGTAATCCATCAAATATCACATCATCACATAACACTTGTATTTTTGAAGTTTTTCCATGCATCATCTTTGGAGCTCGTATCACTTCACCTCCATACACTTGTGCAATTGCTTGATGTCCAAGACAAATTCCTAGCACTGGTATAGTCTCTCCAAAAACTCTAATCGCTTCAAGACAAATCCCAGCATCATCTGGCGTAGCTGGTCCTGGAGAGATGATAATTTTTTGCGGATTCAGTGCTTTAATCTCTTCGATAGTCATCTCATCATTTCGAATAATTTTTAAATCTGCTCCAAGTTCTAAACAATATTGGACAATATTGTATGTAAAACTATCATAGTTATCAATCATTAATATCATATTTATTTTTCCCTTTTTTATATTTTCATTTTATAAATTTTAAGTAATGGTGTTAAAATCGTTGGCTCAAAAAGTGTATCATCATATTGTTCTAAAACAAATAACTGGAAATAAGTTGAATTATATGTATCCTCATCAACAATTAAAAATTGTCTATAATTTGCCATATAAATAGCATTTAATTCACCATCATAAGCTATATTTTGAATATTAACATTAAGCTTTTCTTTTGAAATATACTCCGTTTTTACAAATCTTTTAAGCTTAACATTATTTTGTCCAACTTGAAGCATTGCATCTTTTTTAGATAATTTTACTCCATTTCCTAAATCAATAAACTCTCTATTTTCATTAAATTCTGAAGTTTTATAAAAAAATGGATCTTTACCCTTCATTCCATTCATCAAATCTATATTTGAAAAAAGTTTTACAGTTGGATAGATATTTAACATATTATTTGGTAAAAATAGATAAATATCTCTTGTTTTTGGTAGCATTTTTATATCTCCACCAAGTGCAAGTAAAAAATCATTTGTATCTTTAAAGCCATTATCCAATGTCATTGAAGCAATATTCGTTCTATTGATATCACTATCATCTTTTTTATTGTCTCTTTGTTCATTTCTTTCTTTTGCATCTTTAATTGCTTTAGCAATAGCAAATTTCTTTTCTGTATATTCTACATCAAGTCTTATCATTTTAGCAGCAACATCTTGGGGATTCGTTAAAGCAAAAC
>CAZHJR010000092.1:0-6633 GCA_964533335.1 uncultured Helicobacter sp.
ACATTTGAAGAGGGGATAGTTGAGTTTTCCTATCTTGATGTGGTGAAATCTGCTGGGCACAGTTGCCCAACTGTTGCGGGTGCATATCTTTGTACTTTAGTTGGTCTAAAAGCTCTTTATCCTGATAGTTTACCAAAAAGAGGGGAGATAAAAGTAGAACTTCCTAATGATATCACTGAGGGTGTAACTGGAGTAATTGGTGCTGTGATAGCAAATATCACTGGAGCTACTACAAACTATGGATTTAAAGGTCTTAGTGGAAAATTTGCAAGAACAAATCTTATGTTTTACAATGCTCCAATTAACTCAAATGTACGATTCACAAGAATAGATACAAATGAGGTTGTTGAGGTGAAATACAATCCATCCCTTTTAAATTCAACAAAAACTATTTGGCAAGAGCGAGTTAAGGAGATATTTGAAAATATTGACAAGGTTATAGATATTTCAAAATAAAGATATGATACTATAGCATCAAACAAAAGGACCATATAAAATGTTTGATGCTGAATTTCTAAAAAGAATTACCATCCTTTATGTCGAAGATGACCCTATGATTAGAAATTCGATGCAGATTGTTTTTGAAAAATTATTCAAACATACAGTGATTGCGACAAATGGTCAAGATGGTTATGATCGGTTCAAACTACACTACGAAAGAAATCTTCATTTTGATATCATTATAAGCGATATAAATATGCCAGTTATGAATGGCTTAGAGATGATTGAAAAAATTAGAAAAATCAATGAACATGTTCCTATTATCCTCACTACAGCACATTCTGATAGTAAATATTTTTTAGAAGCAATCAATCACAATATCTATCACTATGCTATCAAGCCTATCAAAATGAAACAACTTGCCCTTGCAATTCAAGATGCAACTATGAAATATTTTGATAAAAAAATAATCGAAACTAAACAAATCGAGAACGATAGATATGTTGATATTATCAACCAAGCAACTCTTGTTTCCAAAACAGATTTAAGTGGATATATCACTTTTGCAAATGAACTTTTTAGCATCATTTCAGGCTACAGTAATGAAGAATTACTAGGAGCCAATCAAAGGATTATTCGACATAACGATATGCCAACTATCTTTTTTGATGATCTTTGGAATACTTTAAGAGCCAAAAAAGTATGGAAAGGGAAAATAAAAAATAAAGCCAAAGATGGTACTCCATATTTTGTTCATGCTACAATATTTCCAATCTTTGATCCTTATGGTGAGAAAGTGATAGAATATATGGCAGTTCAATACCTCATTACCGAAGATGAATTAGAAAAAAGAGATTTTAAGAAAAAAGTTATTCAAAATATCAAAGATAACAAACTTGTACAAATAGAACTCAAACAAGAAAATCAAGAGCTTAAGACAAAGTTGAAAGAGAGATATGATAGTAGTGATATCGATATTGTTATCGAAACACTTAATAGTGAAAAAAGAAAAAACAATAGATTGCTTGTTCAAATTGAACATTATGAAAAACTTATAGAACAAAAAATACAACAAGAAGATGAGACAAAAGAAAAACTCAACAAGCAAATTTCAATTCTTAGAGACGATAAGCTTACTATCTCTTCAAAATATAACGAGATAAAAGAGGAAAAAGAAAAGCTTCTTCGTGAAATTGAGATTTTGCAAAATCAAGTAACACAACTGAATAATATCAATGAACAGAATAATCAAAAAATTATTGATTTGCAAGATGTTATTAAACACAAGGAATATGAAATATCGATTTTAAAAGAGAAAAATAACCCATGAAAAATGACTTACAATCACTTATAAAGTTTCCTCAAATTGAAATAATTACTACTGTTAAGAACTATAATGAAAGTGAAATTATCTTTTTTGAAGGGGAGATTCCCCAATACTTTTATCTTCTTTTGAGTGGTTTTGTAAAAGTCTATAAAACAGACCATAAATGCAATGAGATAGTTTTACATAATTTTGCTCCAACTGCTTTTATAGCAGAGATGGCAAGTATTGAGAATTTTAAATTTCCTGCAAGTGCTATTGCCCTTAGTGATTGTAAAATTGCCCTTATCAAAAAAGATGAATTTATAGAGATTTTAAAAACTCATCCTGAAATCTCTTTTTTACTTACAAAATCGCTCACAAGAAAGATAAAAGCTCTTGAGGGACTTCTCAATCGTAGTTTGATTTTTGATGCAACTACCACAATAGCTTCTTATATCTATCACAATGAGGAACTCTTTAAAAGCAAAAAAAATAAAGATATAGCAAGTGAACTTAATATCACCCCTGAAACACTCTCAAGGGTGATAAAAAAACTCAAAGATTTGAAGATTTTAGATAGTGAATCAAAGATTATTGATAAAAATAAACTCGAGGTATTGCTTAATTTCTAGCTTTTCAATTGAAAATATATTTTTGCAGGGACTAAAAGATTATAAAAAAGTAGTCCATTTGAAACTAAAAAGAGAAATGCTCCAATACTACTATCAAAAAGAAAAATTATAAAAGAGAAAATATGCAGATATCTTTGAATAGTGATAAATTTATCATCTATCATATCTCTCATATTTGGAACTGTAAAAATCCCTTTACTTGAAAGATGAAACCAAGTGAGAAATGGGATAATTTTATAAGCCATCCCATTTATGATAGAGATGGCAAATCCTCCAAATAAAGCAATGATAATAACTCTATCAAATTCTACAAATTCACTTGCGATAAAACTACAAAGCCCAAAAATAAAAAAGAAAAGCCCCGTTTGCCAGAATAAAACACTTTGATCTTTGAGTTTTCTTTTTCTATTTTTGAGTTTCAAATAGGTCAAAAAAGTAAAATAAACTCCAGTACCCACAATTAAAAGTTTAAAAATAAACTCTAATCCAAAACTAAAAATCGTATTCACTATCAAAAACAATAAACTTAAAGTTATTCCAAAAATGATAATTTTTTGTTCATCCTTTGTATAAGCTTCACACACCCAAAACATAGGGATAACTTGAAAACTGATAGTAGCAATAAGTAAAAAGACCCACCCAAAAAAAATAATATTGGAATGTAACAAAAGAAGTATCAGATACAACTCTTCTATATTTGAACTACTATGAAGATATAACATATATCCTCCAAGGAGAAATGCAACAATAAAAAATCCAAAGCTAGCAATCATACCATTTACAATGAGTGAGCGATTTTGCACCCCTAGAAGCCCTTTGAGGCTAACGAAACTAAAAAAAGCGATACTAAGAAGCAGTGAACCCATTGAAACCACTAAAGCTGTCTTATTGTCAAAATAGAGTCCATATGAAAATGAAAAAAGGAAAAGAAGTAAAAAAGTATATGTAAAATTTGCGATAAATTGTGGTTTTTTGATAACCACACCAGCCACAACTGGCAACATCTGTTGCATAGCACCAAACATCATCGTTATCATAAATCCAATAGTAATAAGATGGAGTGCTACAATGTTAACTCCACCAAACAGTACCATTAAACTTCCAAGGATTGCAAGAAGCGGGGCTGTTAGAAAAAACTTTAGTGGTGCTTCAAAAGGTGGAGCTTGGTCAAGGGAAAGTCCTGCAAACATTTTCAACCCTCACTCTTTCCAAATAAAGATTTGAACCATCTCATGAGATTCATTTATCTCATATTTAAAATTATTCTCATTGAGGATATTTAAAAGCATTTGTGGTTTTAGTCTATGAAGCATTTTAAGTCGATTTGTTTGATTTAAAAGTGGAAGTTTTGAAACGACTAAATTAAGTGGCTCTGGAGCTTCAAGTTCTCTACAATCAACCTCAATATCAGTTCTCATAGAGTTCTAAAGTGCTTTCATTTTTTCGATAATCTCTTCACTATTTAAAGAGTTATCAACCAAATTATACATAATTTGCTCCTCTTTCATATTGTGCTGTTGCATCACAAAAAGGAGGTTTTCACTTGTCCCTAAAAATTGATTTTTATCTTTTTTTACAAGAGCTTCTTCCATTTGAGCAAAGAGAGTTCTCATCTGTTCATGTTCCATAATCATAACTGTTGTAGGATTACATCCTCCACCACTACAGGTATTAAATTCAGGAAACATCACTTTCTCTTCCATTGTAAAATGATGTTCCATATGCTCTTTAAACTCTTTAAAAAGCTCTTCTGCTTTACTGAAATCACCACTGTCAACTAAATTTTCTAACTCTGCAAACTCTTCATCACAACTTCTGTGATCTTGCGTCATAAACTGATTTACTGTCATATTATTCTCCCAATATTTTTTTAGAATAATAATAAAACCTAAAAGCTTTTTAGTTGATTTGCATCAAGAATTACTTTTCTTCCTCTTTTACTTCTCGTATCTCATAAGAGAGTGCTTTTTTAAGATACTCGATAGGATAAAAAAATAAAGCTTTAAAAACTATGCTTATTTTTGCATCATTATCATTCACGTCACTAAATAATGGAAAAGTTACACTTTGAATGGTATCCACTTTAGGGGTAACCACAAATTCCAAACTTTTAAGTGCTTTTATCATATTAAGAGTAGTTTTAAAATCTTTTGGTGCTAGATTTTGTAAAAGATTTCCATCTTTCTCCTCTTTTTTGACAGCATAAAAAAGGCTAGTTAAAGACTCTTTGTGGATAACTTTTGTCCAATTTATTTTAAATTTTGGATGATGGAATACAGAACTTTGATGTAAAAGTGGATTTGTTTTTTCTTTTCTCATCTCTTCAATGATAGTTAAAAAACTATTTTTACCACCAAAATTCATAGCTACTTCAAGCACTTTTGTATGTGCAATCTCTTTTTGTTTTGTCTCTAACCTATAAAATTCCATTATTATCCTTTTTTATTCTATTGGACTCTCTTTAAGGAGATTTCCTTGTGTATCAAAATATTGTTTCAATCCTTTACCACCCTCTTGATAGGTTGTTTTTGTTTGAATATTCCCATTATGATAGTAGATGAGCTCATTTTGGATTGTATCATTATGATACTCCATTTGTGATTTTATCTTTCCATCTTTATAAAATGTTTTCGTTATCCCTTCTTGTTTTCCATTAAGATAAGTTCTCTCTTCAAGGGGAGTTCCTGAATTATAGTATGTCGTTTTCAATCCATCCTTTTTATTATTTTTTATCTGAGTTGTACTATAGAGTATCTTATCGATTGCATAAAGGATAACCAATCCATTGGCTTTACCATTTACAAAAGGCTCTATCGATTTTAGATTACCATTTTTATAGTATTGCACCGTTATACCATCCAAAATCCCATTTTTATATCTGCTAATTGATTTTATAGTGCCATCTGGGTAATAAACTTTTGAAATCCCTTCTAGTTTATTATTGAAGTAAGAATCCTCTTTAAGAATCACTCCATCTTTGCCAAAACTCTTTATCTTTTTTAAAACTTTCTCCTCTTTTGTTTGTTGCTCCACATAAGCCAAACTTTGTTCGTAAGATTTAAATATGTTTTTATGTATTTGATTTGTAAGAGGTTCACCCCCTTTAAGAAAAAGGGAGAAAAGAAGAATAAAAATAAGTAACTGTTTCATCTATTGAAACATACCCTCATATTTTTTCATCGTTGTTTCAATATTGGTAATTATCTCACTTAAATCTATTTTTTCTATAGTTTGAGTTTGCGGATAATTTGATATCACCTCTTCAAATTGAGCCATCAATTCATCAAGATTTGAACCTTCAACTTGTGGGATATTGTATTTTTCTAAAAGAGCCAATTCCCCTTTGTAATGCTTGATATTTCTTGCAAAAAATACTGGATGATTGCCACTTGCTAGAGATTCTAAGGCTGCATTTACCGATGAAGTAAGAAGATATTTTGTCCCTTTGATAAAGCTTTCATACTCCTCATCTTCATATATCTTTCCAAAAAATGGAGCTAATTTTACTTCACTCCCTAAGAAAAAATAATGCCCTAGAAGAATAGGTAACTTTGAGTTTTGGGAATTTTCACATATTTTTAATAAATCTGCTTCATAATCATCATCAGCAAAGAAAAAACCTTTTTCATTTATAGTGTTTGATGCTGTAAAATACTCCTCACCGATGATATCATAAGGGATATCAATACCAACTTCCAGAAGTATTTCACAAAAATCTTTCATATATTCTCTCATAGTCTCACTTGGTTCAAGTGAATCAAATATCAAAATATCTTTTCGTCGCATCATATGGGGAAGGTTTCCTATGATATCTACCCCTACCCCTTTTTGCACACCAAGTTCACTTTTAGCAAAAGTTGCTGCCCTATAATCAGCTGTTGCTAAAATAGGTTCAAGATGTGCTAGTTGCTTGTAAATAGCTGAACATCTTCTGATATTTTCCAAACCAAAATTATGTCCGCTTCTTGCATATATATATAAAGTCATTATATTTTCCTAATTATCTATTTTTCCAATTGCACAAGAGACAAAACTCTTTGCTGTTGTTGTTATTTTTTCGATTGTATTTAATTCATCTGAGGCAAAAGGATAGCCTAAGGTTTTAAGTTTTGATTTTAAGCTTTCTATTTGTGTCTCATCTATCTGTAGTGTAATCTCTCGTGGCATAACCTCAAGATTTACCTCCACCTCTCCAAATTCCTCTAAAAGAGATTTTTTTAGTGTGTTTGCACAACCACTACATTTAACATTGAG
>CAZHJR010000093.1:0-1457 GCA_964533335.1 uncultured Helicobacter sp.
TAGGAGTTACTGGCTCGATTGCTATTTATAAGTCATTAGAACTTATACGGCTTTATATAAAAGCTGGGGCGAATGTTAAAGTTATTATGACTGATGGGGCAAAAAAATTTATTACCCCTCTTCCATTTGAAACAATATCACAAAATAGTGTTTTAGATGAAAGCACTGAAAATTGGGATAAAAATTCCATCAATAACCATATAGCTATTGGAAAATGGGCGGATATATTTGTTCTAGCACCTGCAACAGCAAACACAATAAACAAACTAAGTAATGGCATCGCTGATAATCTTTTATTGCAAACTGCTTTAGCATATCCTAGGATGAAACTCCTTTGTCCAGCAGCAAATACAAATATGATAGAAAATCCTATTACAAAAGCTAGTTTAAAAATGCTTGCCCTTTGTAATTTTAAAACAATTAGTCCAATCAGCAAAGAGTTAGCTTGTAGAGATGTTGGAAATGGCGCGATGGCTGAAGTTACTGATATTTTTGATGCAACGGTGCGAGAGCTTTTAAGTGATAGCTATTGGACGGATAGAAAAGTTGTTCTAAACGGTGGTGCTACCATTGAAAAGATTGATGATGTAAGGTTTTTATCAAATTTTTCAAGCGGGAAAATGGCTAGCTCACTTGCTACTGCACTTTACTATAAAGGTGCTGATGTTTGTTTGGTTGGAAGTAGCGATTTTAAAGTGCCAAGTGATGTACATATTATCAAAACGACTAGTGCAAATGAGATGAATGGTTACCTATTGGATTGCATACGAGTAGCAAAAAAAGGGAAACTAACAAATGCAACTTTGATGGATAACTCAAATGTGCAACTTATCCAAAAGAAACCATATTTTTTTGGGGTGGCTGCTGTCTCTGACTACACCCCTAAGTATCCACAAAATGGGAAACTTAAAAAAGATGATATTGGGGAAAGTTGGAGTTTAGAGCTCAAAAAAAATATTGATATTTTAGCTACTTTACCAAAAGAAGATATTTATACTATTGGCTTCAAAGCTGAGATGGATAAAAACAATGGAAAACAAAATGCCCTCAATATGCTAGCAAATAAAAATCTCGATGGGGTGTGTTTAAATCTAATAGACGAAAATAACACTTTTGGAAGTGATTCAAATACGATTGAGTTTTTAAATCAAAAAGAGATTTTTACAGTAAGTGGAGATAAACTAGCTATCTCCTTTGAACTTTTAGAAAATTTTAAAAAGGTATTTAGTGAATAATTTTCCACAACATATAGCTATCATTATGGATGGCAATGGGCGATGGGCAAAAAGTCGTGGGCTCAATCGTACTGCTGGTCATGAAGAGGGGGCAAAGGCAGTTCGAGAAATAACGACACATTGCTCTAAAATAGGGGTAAAATACCTTACCCTTTATGCTTTTAGTACAGAAAATTGGACACGACCAAAGTTAGAAGTTGAATTTTTGATGAAGTTGCTTGA
>CAZHJR010000093.1:1557-6604 GCA_964533335.1 uncultured Helicobacter sp.
GATGTTGATTTGCTTATTCGTACAAGCGGAGAAGTGAGACTTTCAAACTTTTTACTTTGGCAATGTGCTTATAGTGAGATGTTTTTTACAGATACTTTATGGCCAGATTTTGATTCGACTGAACTTGATGAGATAATTGATCAGTTTTTAAATAGAGAGAGAAGATTTGGTGGAATTTAGTATTTTTATCTTTATTCTTGGAGCTATGGTAGGGAGTTTTTTAAATATGCTTATTTATCGACTGCCACTTGAGATATCACTTATAAATCCAAAAAGGTCAATCTGTCCAAATTGTGATTCCCAAATCAAATGGAGTGAAAATATTCCAATTTTTTCTTATTTGTTTTTAAAAGGGAAGTGTTCAAATTGTAAGCAACCAATCTCTAGTAGTTATCTGTTTGTTGAGGTACTATCGGGTGGAGTTTTTGTAGCTTTATTTTTAAAATTTGGTTTGAATATCACTTTTGTACTTTATAGCATTCTTTTTTCACTTTTAATACTTCTTAGTTTTATCGATTTTAAATATAAAGCAGTGCCAGATTATCTTCTTCTCTTTTCCCTTTTAGTTGCTTTTTTTATTCCTAACTTTTCTTTTACTGATGCATTGATATTTGCTGGTGGATTTGTGTTACTTGATTTTTTCGTGACATTTTATATCCAAAATATCAAAGCAAAAATCACAAAAAATGAGGAACTTCGTACCCAAAAAGCACTTGGAGAGGGGGATATTCCGATTGTAGCAATTATTGGTGGTGTTCTTGGATTGAAACTTGGACTTTTTGCTATTATTTTTGCTTCAGTTTTTGCAATTATTCCAGCACTTTATGGACATTTTAAACATCAAGAGATTGAAACACCATTTATCCCATATCTCTCTTTGGGGCTATTTTTGGTACTATTATTAGGTGAATCTATTTACACAATC
Organism: uncultured Helicobacter sp.; assembly: GCA_964533335.1. Classification (GTDB taxonomy): domain Bacteria; phylum Campylobacterota; class Campylobacteria; order Campylobacterales; family Arcobacteraceae; genus CAIJNA01. The sequence goes on from CAZHJR010000093.1 coordinate 2,483, forward strand.
AATATAAATTAAAGGAAAGAGATGCGGTTACTAAAAAGATACATAAGTGGAACAATCTCTAGCACATTTTTTCCAATCTTTTTATCCCTTTTTACTATCACTTCTGTTGTTTATCTTGTAAAGATTGCATCACTTACTTCTGTTATAACAATAGATTTTTATGAACTAAGTTATTTGTATGGATTGAGTTTACCAAAAATTTTGTATTACACCCTTCCGATTACTTTTTTTATCTCTATGGTTATCAATCTTTCAAAGCTTTCAGGGGAATATGAATTGATTGTTATTTCAAGTTTTGGGCTTTCTCCTATGAAGCTTTTAAGACTTATTTTACCAATCTCTTTTTTTATGAGTATTGGACTTTTTATCATATCATTTGTAGTTATCCCTCAAACAGATTATCTACAAGCAAAATTTCTAACACAAAAACAACAAGAAGCAGAGTTTAATATCAAACCAAGTGAGTACGGGCAAGTTTTTGGACCTTGGTATATTTATGTCGAGGGGAAAACAGGAAATATCTATCAAGATATCACACTCTTTTTACCTTTGGAAAATAAAGATACTTTTGTTATGGCTAAAACAGCAAACATTGCAAATGAACAAGAATCTTTAAAATTAACACTTCAAAATGGAACTGCTATGAATATTTTTGATAAAGAGATGCAGCAGATTGATTTTGAAACGATGATACTTGGATATCAACTCAGTGAAGCAAAAGAGATTAGTTCTATTAGTGATTTGATAGAATATTGGCAAGATATAGAGCCAACTTCTACAAAAATGAGACTTTTTATACAAAACTTTTTTATTGCATTTTTCCCAGTTGCTTCTGTGCTATTTTATATTGCACTTGGGTTTTACAATCCACGATATGAAAAAAATAGAAATGCAATCTACGCAATAGTACTTACTACAATCTATATGATAGCGATGCAAAAAGTTGCAGAATTAAGAATGATTGATACCATTTATATTTTCTTTGCTATTTGGGTAAGCATATCTTTAGTTATTTATACCATTAGAATCAAACCTCATTATTAAAAAGTATCACGATGAATGTAAAACTTACTCTTGCTTATGATGGAAGTAAATTTGAAGGCTCAGCGATACAACCAAAAACAACAACAGTTCAAGGGACTCTGGTAAAAGCACTTAAAGTTTTAGGGATAGAGGACAAAACTGTTTTTAGTGGAAGAACTGATAAGGATGTCCATAGTACAAATCAAGTTGTTTCATTTCAAATTCCCCCTTTTTGGGAAGATTTAGAAAAGCTAAAATCAACTCTTCAAAAACTTATTGGAGATTTTATAAAAATTAAAAAACTTGAGATTGTTGCAGATGATTTTCATGCGAGATTTAGTGCAAAAAAAAGAGAATACCGATACCTTATCTCGTTAAAAGAGACAAATCCTTTTAATCATAGTTACCTCTATCATCACAAAAATATCAATCTTGAAATATTGCAAAAAGCTGCAAAACTACTTATCGGAAGATGTGATTTTCTTTATTTTAGTAAAAGTGGCAGTGAACCAAAAAGTACTGTGAGGGAGATTTATGATGTAAAAATCTATCAATATAAAGATTTTGTAGTTTTTAAATTTTGTGCAAATAGTTATTTAAGAAGTCAAATAAGATTGATGGTTGGATTTTTACTGAAGATTTCAGATGGAGTATTATCTCTTGAAGATTTACAAAAACAACTAGGTTGCGAGGCTTGCATTTCAAAAACATTAGCTCCACCAAATGGGCTTTATCTTACAAAAATACGATACAACAAATGATAAATCAAGAGTTTTTGAAAAATATTACTGTACTGTATGTTGAAGATGACCCTCTTATTAGAAAATCAATGGATACTATATTTGAAAAGTTATTTAAAAAAGTTGTTGTGGCTATTGATGGGGAAGATGGTTACTTACAGTTTATTGCTTCAAAAAATGGAGAGGTTGAAATAGATATCATTATTAGTGATATTAATATGCCAAAGATGAATGGAATAGAGATGTCAAAAATGATAAGAAAAGTCGATGAAGAGATACCTATTATCTTTACAACAGCTTATTCAGATGCAGAGTTTCTTTTAGAGGCGATTGAGCAAAATATCTTTCACTATGCGATTAAACCTGTGAATCTTAAAAGATTGATGGGGGCAGTTCAAGATGCAACTAAAAAATATTTTGATAGTAAAATTATTAAAACTCAGGAGATTCAAAACGAAAGGTTTATAAATATTATCAATCAAGTTGCACTGGTTTCTAAAACAGATTTAAGTGGTAATATAACTTATGTTAATGATATTTTTTGTGATGCTTGTGGTTATACAAAAGAGGAGTTGATTGGAGCAAATCAAAGGATTATACGACATGAAGATATGACAACTTCTTATTTTGACACCCTTTGGAATGCTCTAAGGGATGGAAAAGTATGGAAAGGAAAAATCAAAAATAGGTCAAAAAGTGGTGTCGAATATATTGTTAATGTATCAATTTTACCAGTGTTTGACAAGCTAGGTGAAAAAGTTTTAGAGTATATGTCTGTTGGATTTATAGTGACTCAAGAGGAGAGTGAAAAAAGAGAGTTTCAAAAAAAAGTTATCCAAAAAATAAAAGAACAAAAAACATCTCAAAGCACCCTTGAAGAGAAGATAAAAGAACTTGAATTTAAATTGAGCCTTCATTCTGATGTTGATATTATTTTTTATAATCTAAATATGGAAAAGATGAAAAATGAAAAGTTAAATAAACAACTTGAATATTATGAAGATTTGATAGGAAGAAAAGAGGAATTTGAAACGAAGCTCAAGCAAAAAATTGCAACTCTTGAAGGTGATTTATCTGAATACAAAAGAAAAATTAATAAAAAGCTTGAAGAGGCAAAAGAGCAGATAATGAAGGATAATAAAATCATTCAAGCCCAATATGAAGAAGCAAAACGACTCAATGAATATCTACAAGAGAGTAATATAAAAATCAAAAATCTATACGATGTGATTCTTCATAGGGAAGAACAATTGGCGAATTTAGAAGCTAAATTGTAATTTACCATTGGGTATAATCAACTTTTACGAGGAGCAAAATATGAAAAGAAAGATTTTAATTGGATTGACTTTAAGTGCAGTGTTATTTGTAGGGTGCAGTGAGAAACCAAAAGAGGAACAAAAAATAGTTGAATCTGTACCAGTTGTAGCTGATACAAAACCAGAAACTGTTACACCTGTGGTGGCTACACCGAGTGAATCAAATATTTTTGATGCTACAGCAACATATGCTTCAAAATGTTCAGGTTGCCATGGTGTAAAAGGGGAAGGAAAAGCAATTTTTCCAAAGTTAGCTGGTCAAAGTAAACAAGAACTCGCTAAAAAACTAAATGGGTATAAAGATGGGTCTTATGGAAAAGATAGAAAAGCGATGATGACTCCAAATGTACAAAATTTAAATAACCACGAACTAGAACAAATTGCTGAGGTTATAGCTACATTTTAATTTTCTATAAAATATCAAAGTGGATATTTGGAAGCTAAACTGAAGTAAAAGTAATCTACCTTTTGATACAATTAACTCCTGCTAGGAGCTAAATATGAGAGTGAAGATTTTAATTGGATTAACCTTGAGTGTAATGTTTTTTATGGTATCTATGGCTATTGCAAGTGAACCAAAAATTTTTGATCCTATAGCAACATATAGTTCAAAATGTGCAGGTTGCCATGGTGTAAAAGGGGAGGGAAAAGCAATTTTTCCAAAACTAGCAGGTAAAAGTAAAGAGGAACTAGCGAAAAAACTAAATGGATATAAAAATCAAAACTATGGGAAAGATAGAAAAGTTATAATGATTTCAAAAGTACATAAATTAAATACTTATGAGACGGGACAGATAGCTGAGGTTATAGCTAAATTTTGATTTGGCATAAGATATAAAATTTTTATTTTGGAGAAATTTATGAGCAAACTAACAATGACAGAAAAAGAGATAATGGAGAGAAAAGAGACAATTGAAAATGAACTTGAAGAACTTTTTCAAGCACATATGAAAATCACAGACTGGGATGTCCCTGAAGCAGATGACCAAAAAGCAGCTGAGATGATACTTGGAATTTTTGAAAGTAAATTAGCTGAGATTCGA
>CAZHJR010000094.1:0-6599 GCA_964533335.1 uncultured Helicobacter sp.
TTTGTAGTTGGTGCATCAAAATCAAATAAAATCTATCCTAAAGAGAAGTTTTTAGAGATTGCCCAAAAACTAAAAGAGGAAGTTTTGGTCGTTTGGGGGAATAAAGAAGAGTATGAAACAGCTCTTTGGTTAAGTGAACAATCTGATTTGATTACTTTAGATGCAAAGGGTACTTTGGATGATTTAAAATCCAAAATTCAAAATTCTTCATTAGTAATTGGTGGGGATACGGGACCAACTCATATTGCTTGGGGGTTGAATATTCCATCGATTACAATCTTTGGAAACACACCAGCTTATAGAAATACTTATGAAACACCCATCAATAAAACAATTAAATCAACAAGTAGAGTTAATCCTTTAAAATTAGATAAGAGTGATTTTTCTATCAATGAAATAGATTCAAATGAGATAGTGGCACTTGCTAGAAAGCTTCTAAAGTGATAGATTATCTTTTATTTTTACTCTATAAATTTTTTAAGGTTATTTTTCTTTTGATGCCACATCGATTTGTAAAAAAGATTTTAGATGGACTTTCGTATATCGTTTATCTCTTAAATGCAGAACATAAACGGTATGCGATGATCAATCTTGACCTTGTTTATGGAGAAACAATATCATACGGAGAAAAAAAAAGAATAATTCGAGAAAGTTACCGAAATATTTTTTATAATATTTATGAATTTATAGAAAACCCCACACTTACTTTAGAAGAATTAGAAAAGAAAATCTCTTTAGAGAATGAAGAGTTTCTTTTAAAAGCAATTAAAGATAATAGAAAGATTATTTTAGTTTCTGCTCATTATGGAAATTGGGAGTATATTACTTCTTATATCTCTTTGAAGTATAAACCTACAACCATGGTAGGACGGCATATGAATAATCATTACTTAAATGAAGAACTTGAATCAAATAGGAATAAACACAAGAGTCAGATGCTTTTAAAAGCAAATAGTGCAAAAGGATTGATGAAGGCACTCAAAGAGGGAAGAATTATTGGACTGGCAACAGATCAACATATTGATCCTAAAAAAGGTGTTATTATTGATTTTTTAGGGCAAAAAGCAAGCCAAGTTGATAGTAGTGCAAGACTTGCTTTAAAATTTGATGCGGTGATTATCCCTGTATTTTTTATTCAAAATAGTTTTAGAAATTATACGGTTAAATTTTATGAGCCTATTGATGTGAGGGATTATCAAGAAGATGAACATAAAGAACAACACATAACACAAAAAGAGGCTGATGCTATGAGTCGTCAAATTTTATTAAAACCAGAGAATTGGTTTTGGCAACATAGACGATTTAAAGAGTTTCACAATAATCTTTACAAGGAAATTAATTGAAATTAGTAAAAGAGCTTTTAAAAACCTACCTTCTATTTTTAGGTTTATTTTTTGTTGGAAGGGCAGTTTTATACTTTTTGTATTTTGATAGACTCAGTGATATTAGTCTTGGTGAAAGTTTACTGACATTTCTTTATGGTGCGAGATTAGATACTATTGTAATCTCTGTAATACTCCTTCTCCCAGCTATTGGGATTACCATTTCCCCTGCAAAAATTGCTAGTTATATTGCAAAGTTTTTAAAATTCTATATTTTGATTTGGTTGTTGTTTTTAGTTTATATTGAAAATGCTACTATTCCATTTTTTGCTCAGTATGATGTACGACCAAATTATCTTTTTGTAGAATATTTAGAATACCCACAAGAGGTGCTTTCTTTGATGCTCAAAGATTATAAAGTAGCACTTTTGATAACATTTACGATGATGTTTTTTATCGGTCGTCAATTTTTACGATCAGATTTTATTAATTTTCAAAATTGTTTTGAAGTGAAGTATATCTATAGAGTTATGATGCTTTTACCACTTTTAGTAGTTCTTTTTATAGGTATCCGTTCTTCTTTTGGGCATCGTCCTGCAAATATCTCAGATGCACTGTATAGTGAAAATAGAATTATCAATGAGATTACAAAAAATTCCCTTTTTTCTATCGGAAGTGCTTGGTATAGTAATAAAAAAAATAGTGCCAAACAGATAGAAAAATATGGAAAAATAGATTTACAAGAGGCATATTTACTTACAAGTCAAGCTTTAAATATTCCACTTGATGATAAGAGGAAATTTTATAGAGAGGTAAAATCACACTTTAAAACACAAAAATCAAAAAATTTAGTGATTTTTATTCAAGAGAGTATGGGTGCCCAATTTGTAGCTTTTAGTGGTGGGGAAAAAGATTTAACACCCAATATAAATCGATTAGGGGAAGAAAATATTGCTTTTACAAATCTTTTTTCCAATGGGACAAGGAGTATCCGAGGACTCTCTGGAATGACCTCTGGATTTTTGCCAATCGCAGGGGAGGGAGTTGTTAAAAGAACTAAGTCACAGAGTGATTTTTTTACAGTGGCTAATTTACTCAAACCTTATGGATATAAATCAAGTTTTATTTATGGTGGAGAAGCACGATTTGATAATATGAAAAGTTGGTATTTAGGAAATGGTTTTGATGAAGTAATAGAGCAAAAAGATTTCAAAAATCCAACATTCGTCAGCACTTGGGGTGTCAGTGATGAAGATTTAGTTATAAAAGCAAACGAGAAGTTTAAAGAGCAAGCACAAAAAGGAGAAAAATTTGTGAGTGTGATGTTTAGTAGTTCAAATCATAGCCCATTTGAATTGCCTGAAGGAAAAATTGAATTTGTAAAAGATGATCCAAAATATAGTGTGAGAAATGCTATCAAATATGCAGATTTTGCAATTGGGAGATTTTTTGAATTGGCCAAAAAAGAGGCATATTATAAAGATACAGTTTTTGTGGTAGTGGCTGATCATAATGTACGAGTATATGGTGATGATATCGTTCCTGTAAAGATGTTTCATATTCCAGCTGTGATTGTTGCGGATGGAATGAAAAATATGAAATATGATAAACAAACCTCTCAACCGGATGTTTTAGCTACCGCACTTGATTTAGTTGGTCTTGATTTGAGTTATCCAATTTTAGGGCAAAGTATTTTTAGTGATACAAAAAAAGAGATTACTTTGATGCAATTTAATGATGTGTATGCTCTGAGAATGGGTGATGATGTTGCAGTTATTGGACCAAATATGGTACCGCAAACATACAAATATAAGGATGGGAAACTTGTTTTCAGTATTCCAAATAAATCGTTGCAAAAGCAAGCTTTAGCTATCATCACTGTTTTAAATGATATGTATGAAAAAAGGTCGTATAAAGTTTATGAGGAGAAATAATGACTACATTGATAATTTTGATAAATAGGTTGATTAAGCTTTTAGGAGCTTTGGTAAAAGGTTTAAGTTATATTTTCCATTTTTTCTTTCCAAAAAAAAGGTTTACGATTCCAAAATATAGCAAACCATTGATTAGTTCTTCACAACAAACAAAAATACCAAAAATAATTTGGCAAACAAACTATAGTAATAAAGTGGCATTACCAATTTATGTGAATTATCTCTTTAATCGAATTATTTCACCAGATTTTGAGTATCGATATATGGGGCATGAAGATAGAGATGAATTTATCGATACCTATGCACCAAAGAATGTTCAAGATGCTTTTCATAAACTAACAGATGGCGCAGCACAAGCAGATCTTTGGAGAATTTTTGTACTCAATTATTATGGTGGTGTGTATATGGATTTTGATGCTCATGCCATTTTGCCACTTTCAAGTATGATAAAAGAGGATGATACAGAACTTTTTTTACTCAATAAACAACATTTTACAAATTATTTTATAGCAAGTGCACCTAACAATCCAATTTTACAAAAAACGATTGATTTAATAGTAGATAATATCGAAAAAAGAAAAATAGATGGTGGTGTTTATCAGCTTACAGGTCCAACTGTTTTAAATGAAGCGATTGGAAATACACCAGTAAATCATAGGTATTATCGTATCACTTGCAATCAAGGAAGTTTTACAAATGAACATTTCCAATATATTGATAAGCCAAGAGGAAAATGGACTCATGCTAAAAAAGAGGATTTAATAAAAGATTAAAAAGGGTAGATTGTGAATAAAAAGAAAATATTAGTAACAGGTGGGGCAGGGTTTGTAGGAAGTCACCTTTGTGAAAGACTGTCACAAAATCCAAACTATGAAGTGTATAGTTTAGATAACTATTTTACAGGTAGTGAGACAAATCATGTTCCAAATGTCACTTACATCAAAGGGGATACTTCAGATATAGCAACTCTTGTGACTTTTACACCTGATATGGTATATCATCTTGGAGAATACTCACGAGTTGAACAAAGCTTTGATGATATTGAAAAAGTATGGAAATATAATAAAGATGGGATATTTGCTGTTTTAGAGTTTGTGCGAAAAGCTGGATGTAAAATCCTCTATGCAGGAAGTTCTACAAAGTTTGGTGATGGAGGGCTAGGGAGAAGTGCTTCTCCTTATGCTTGGACAAAAGCAACCAATACTGAACTTGTGATGAATTATGGTACTTGGTACAATGTCCCTTATGCAATCACTTACTTTTATAATGTGTATGGATCACGAGAGATACAAACAGGAAAATATGCAACCCTTATCGCACTTTTTAAAGAAAAAATGAAAAATGGTGAAAATCTCACTATTGTAAGTCCTGGAACTCAAAAGAGAAACTTTACCCATATCGATGATATTATAGATGGACTTGTACTTGTAGGGGAAAATGGATACGGAGATGAGTTTGGAATAGGGAGTCCTGAGGCTTACTCCATTGTAGAGATTGCAGAGATGTTTGGTGGAACTATTGAGATGCTTCCGATGCGAAAGGGAAATCGTATGACAGCTGATGTAATGACAGCTAAGACGGAAGCTTTAGGATGGAAACCAAGAAGAACTATTGGTGAATATATAGACGAGATGAGGAAAAATACTTGGCGATAGTTAGAAATCATTGTAGAATAGCTATAAAAAAGTGGACTTTAGAAAAATTTGGAGAATCTAAATGGTAAAGATATGTGTGATAGGTCTTGGCTATGTTGGTCTTCCATTAGCTCATGCCTTTAGCTACAAGTATGAAGTGGTTGGTTTTGATATAAATAAGGCGAGAGTTGATGAACTTAATAGTGGATTTGATAGGACATTGGAATTGACAGGAATTCAAGTAAAAGAGTCTTTATCAAACGGTATGAAGTTTACTTTAGATGTAGAAGATATAAAAGACTCTAACATCTACATAGTTACAGTCCCTACACCAATAGATAATACAAATGAACCTGATTTGACTCCTATTATAAAATCAACCCAGACTGTTGGAAAAGTGCTCAAGATTGATGATATAGTAATCTACGAATCTACAGTTTACCCAGGTGTTACAGAAGAGGTTTGTGTACCTATTTTAGAAAAATGTAGTGGGTTAAAGTTTAATGAAACATTCTTTTGTGGCTATTCACCTGAGCGAATCAATCCAGGAGATAAAGAACATACAGTTACAAAAATACTTAAAATTACTTCAGGTAGTACACCTGAAATCGCAAAAAAAGTAGATGATTTATACAAAAGCATAATTACTGCAGGTACTCATCTAGCTCCAACTATCAAAGTTGCAGAAGCTGCAAAAGTGATAGAAAATACCCAAAGAGATGTGAATATTGCACTTATCAATGAACTTGCTATGATATTTGACCTTATGAATATAAATACTCATGATGTTATAGAAGCCGCAGCTACAAAATGGAATTTTATCAAATTAACACCTGGGCTTGTAGGTGGGCACTGTATTGGTGTTGATCCCTATTATTTAACCCATAAAGCTCAAAGTTTGGGGTATATGCCAAATCTTATTTTAGGTGCAAGACAAATAAACAATGGTATGAGTAAGCTTATAGCAGATAAAGCTATCAAAAAAATGGTGAAATTTGATAAAAAACTCAAAAATGCAAATGTGTTAGTTATGGGTGTAACTTTTAAAGAAAATTGTCCTGATATGAGGAATTCAAAAGTATTAGATATCATCAAAGAACTTGAAGAGTATGAGTGTAATGTTGAAGTATATGATTATTGGGTAGATAAGAGTGATATTGAATCAAAAAATCTTAATTTTATAAACGATTTACCACTAAGTAGTAAAAAATATGACTCTATTATCGTTGCAGTTGGTCATGATAAATTTAAAGAGATTACAACTGAACAATATACTAGTATGTCAAATGGTGAACCTATCATTATTGATGTCAAAGGGATTGTTGAAAAACCAACATGGAGACTATAGTTTAGTCTTTAGTTATTAGTAACAAGAATTATAGAAATAGAGGAAACATATGAAAAATTTTGCACTTATAGGTGCTTCAGGGTATATAGCTCCAAGACATATGAAAGCTATAAAAGAGACAGGAAATGAGCTAGTAGCGGCACTTGACCCTTATGATGGAATAGGGATAATGGATAGCCATTTTCCAAATGCTAGCTTTTTTACTGAATTTGAAAGATTTGATAGATTTGTCGATAAATGGCATAGGGATGGAAATAAACGAATAGAATATATAGGTATCACCACTCCAAACTATCTTCACGATAGTCATATACGATTTGCTCTAAAAAGTGGAGCACATGCTATTTGTGAAAAACCACTC
>CAZHJR010000095.1:0-3479 GCA_964533335.1 uncultured Helicobacter sp.
TCATAACAGCCCAACTGTCATCGTTTTTAAGTGCTATTGTGAGAAGTTCTCCTGTATGATTGCAAACTATACCGATTGATTCTAAAGATTCTTTTGCATCATACTCCTGCGCACAAACAATACAAGAGCTAAATTCAACACCATCTTGGACCATCGTATTAACCTTTTCTCTTATTTGTTCATTATTTTTTGCACAAAGGATAGAAGCACCCCAAAACATAATATGCACCCTCTTCCAATAATCTCTTGGAAGTGAAACTCCACCATATAAAAGTGGAAATTTGAGTATCGAATCTACATTATTTGTTGATATAACGATTAATAAATTTTCTTTTGCCATTAAGTACCCTTTGATTTTTCTTCTCTTTTTTCATTTGTAATCCCATAAATAAAGCTAAAAATTTCTGCTATTGCTTTATACATATCAGGAGGAATCTCTCGATTTACCTCTATTTGTTCCAACATCATAACTAAATCTTCATCTTTTTTGATAGGGATTTCATGTTTTGTCGCTATATTAATTATCTCTTGTGCTAAATATCTATTCCCTTTAGCAACAACTTTTGGTGCATTGTCTTGTTTACTATCATATGCAAGTGCAGCAGCTTTTTTTTCTTTGTTTTCTTCGTTGAATTCAGAAATATTTTCCATTTAATCCTACCAATAGACCATATTAAACTGTCAAATCCAAACCAATGGTTTGATTATTTTGGTTTGCAAATAGATTTACCTTATCATCTTGTAGAGTTTCTTTTGTATCAATTAGACTAATATTAAGAACATACATATTTAGCTCTTTTAGATTTTTTCTCAAATCCTGCAACGATGCTGATATTTTCTCTTTTAACTCATCATTTTCTAAAAAGAAACCGATGCTTATATGTTTCTCTTCATCATACAAAAGATTTATTTTAACTTTTCCATACTCTTTGAGTTCTATATTGATATGACAACTATATTGTTTAGGATTTTCTTGTTTTAATTCAATATCACCACCCTCAAACATTGTCCAATCAAATGGCAAATAGGTATAAAGTGAATAATTAAGATAAGAATTAAGCTGATAGTATTCTATGTGTGTAAGCAGTTTATTTGCTTGTTTAGTTATCTCTTCATCATTGTGTTCACTTAAACTATTGAGAAGATTTTTCACATCAGAAGTTAAAATTGTTTTTTCAAGAATATTTTTGAGTTTTTTTTCATCAAAATTTTCAATATCTAAAAATAATGATTTCAAAGGTGATAGGTCGAAATTTTTTACATTTTTATTTACAATAAGCTCTGTAAGTTTTTTTGCTTCAGTTCCAAAATGCTCAAAAGTTTTAAAAATTGCACTATTTTTTGCAATATTTAAAAGCATTTTATCACTTTTTGCATTTTGAAAAAGTTCACTTAAGACTGTCTTTAATCCTTCACTTAGAGTTCTATTTTGCATTCCATTGGTATTTTGTTGGAACTCTTTTTGGGTTAGCAAATTGCCTAGATTTTTCAAAGGCAACGAATCTCCAAGATTTTTCAACATTGCAAATTGATTTGATTGTATCGCTTCTTGATTTACTTTCATAATTTTTTATGATAACCAATAATATAAAAAAGTAATATTAAAAATGTAAGTCTTTTTAGCTAAAATAACAGCATGAATATAGAAAAACTAATAACAAAAAACAATATCAAACCAACATCAGCGAGGGTTAAAATTCTTGAAATCCTTACAGATTCTACAAAACCGATAAGTTACGAAGATATCAAGTCTGATTTACCTATGGACAAAGCTACTTTTTATCGTAATATTTCAAAATTTGAAAACGAAGGGATTTTAAATTCTTTTGAAGCAAATGATAGAAAAAGATACTTTGAGTTAAAAAAGATGCCCCATGCTCACTTTGTTTGCATTAAATGTAATGCAGTTGAATGTATCAAGCAGATTAATTTGAATTTAGAAAATTATGAGATTTCAAATATCATTGTCAATGGTACTTGCCCAAGCTGTCAGAAATAAAATCTCTTATCGAATAGAAGTCGCACTCAAAAATGGATAAGTTTTTCCGCTAATTGAAACTCGAAATTTCTTTTGTTGTAGATATTTTTTGCAGTAATACACATCTTTAAAAAGTAAAGTCATCTCACTAAAGTTGTAATTAGGAGCCTTTGCTCCATATACCATCTCCCCATCAATCCATCTACAATTTGGAAATCCAAGTACCATTGCACCATCTTTTTCTAAATAATTTTGCACTAAAGAATTAAATAGTGGTTTAAACTCCAATCCACTACTTTGTAAAGTTCCAATAGTGATAATCAAATCAAATCTACCAAGATTGAGCTCTTCAAGTTTGTTGATATCGTGAGCAAAAAAAATAAAATTTGAAGCTGGGAATCTTTTTTTTGCTTCTTCAATTGCACTTTTTGAAATATCAATCCCCACAAATTCAATATTATTAGTATCACTACACATTTTTTGTATCACTTCAAATTCATCACCACTATTTATTCCAAGATTAAGTATCCTTTTTTTTGCACACACATTAACATTTTTTAAAGCTCTTAGATAATATTCCAAAAAAGCGGGTTCTTCGTTTTTACAAATCTCAGCAAATTGAGAATCTACTCCGTACTTGTCATTATCAAGATTATCGTTGATATGAAATGAACTTTTTGTATCGAGTTTGATAAAAGTCAAAATAATTGTGTGTGGTTTATGTTGGATTGGTGTTGTTGTTTTAGAATAAAGAATTTCAGCCAAATCAATCCAAGATTTATAGCTTCGGTAGATAAAAGTTGTATTCTCAATAGTAAACTCTTTACCACTGTAACAGTGCAGACAAACATCTGGATTGAGAACTTCTAGAGTTATTTTTTCTTTATTATTTCTAAATAGTTCCTCTTTTAAAATAGCAAGTATCTCTTGCATTGATTCTTTTGTGAAGCTATAATCTATTTGCACTCTATGAACATTTCATAAAAATTTCATCTAAAAAGTGATTGCTTTCTTGATGAAAGTTTTCGTTTTTTTTCAAAAGATTATCTTTTATATCTTGTAAATCATCAAGTTCAAAAAACTCTAGATAATTAAGGTTTATCTCTGTTTTGGTTGAGTCATTTTTATCAACTAACTCTAAAATCTCTTTGATTAAAATTTGTTTCTCTTCCATTATGCAAACTTTTTTAAAATATCTTCTACATAAAGCTTCATCTTTGGATTTCCAAAGTCAGCCTCACTATTTTTACAACATCCACAAGCTGTAGTTGCATCTGTAAGTTGTGCAATATCTTCGATACTTTTTGCACCTTTTTCTTTTATTGCATAAATAATTTCCCCTAAAGTGACTTTTTTACATTCACACACAATATGACTGTAATGAAAATTTGCCATATACTATTTATCCTCTCTTTGTTTTTATGATTTCATAAGCTTCATTAATCTCTTGAAGTTTATTAGTCGCCTTATCTATAGTATCTTGATCTGCACCCTGCCCTGT
>CAZHJR010000095.1:3579-6585 GCA_964533335.1 uncultured Helicobacter sp.
TCTGTTTGACTAAATTCACCATCAATAAAAGCAAGATTTAAAAGATACTGCATCACCATCAATCTTTTCTTATAATCATTTTTAGTAAGTTTGAGATATTTTTTTGAAATCTCAATAGTATTTTCAAAACTCTCTTTTTCTATGCTATAAATTTTTTTCAATTCTTCTCGTATCTCTTTGTCATTTTCAAAAACAAGTGAAATATCAGTAAAAATATTACTTAAAAGCTCCGCTTCAAGTTCACACACATTTCCATCAGCTTTAGCTACTTTTGCCATTAATGCTATCAAAAGCCCAGCTTCGTGCTCTTTTAAATCACCTTGTAATTTTTGTTTGACATTAATTTTTATATGTTTAAAGTCTTGTTTATGATAATCCTTATTTAATAATACAAACACAATTACAACAATAATAAATATAATTATTTCCATTTTTGCCCCTCTTAAAAAATTTGGTGGATTTTATCAAAAATAAGATAAAATCACATCTTTGAAAAAATAATCTAAAAGGTTGATGTTATGTTTGGTTTAGGGTTTATGGAAATTTTTGTTATTTTGGTTGTGGCTATTATCGCCTTAGGACCAGAAAAGTTGCCTACGGTTGCGGTTGATGTTGCTAAGTTTTTGAAAAAGCTAAAAAGTGGAGTAGAAGATGCAAAATCTGTACTCGATAATGAACTTAATTTATCAGGGTTAAAAGAGGAAGCTACAAATCTCAAATCTCATATGAGTCTTGATAGATTAGCTGATTTGGATCTTGATGAACCCAAAAAAACTGAACCTAAAAAAGAAGAAACTATCCAAACACAACCTACACAACCTAAAAAAGAGGAGATTAAAGGATAATGTTTGAGGATTTAAAACCACACTTAGCCGATTTACAAAAACGGTTAATTACAATCTCTATCACTTTGATTGTAATGTTTTTTGTTTGTTTTTCATTTTATGAACCTATTTTAAAATGGATGCTAGTTCCAATTGAAGCTGTTTTACCAGCTGGTTCCAAAATGATTGCTGTAGAAGTTTCCGAAACATTTTTTACTGCTGTTAAAGTTTCTTTGTTTAGTGCATTTTTGATTTCATTACCTGTCATTTTTTGGCAAATGTGGCTTTTTTTAGCTCCAGGTTTATACTCAAATGAGAAAAAAATTATTGTTCCATTCGTTTTAGGTGCAACTTTTATGTTTCTTTTGGGTGCTGTATTTTCATATTATATTGTTGTTCCATTTGGATTTGAATTTTTGGTTAATTTTGGTTCACAAGTTGTTGCAGTAACCCCTAGCATTGGAGCTTATGTGACATTTTTTATTAAGATTGTATTTGGTTTTGGAATAGCATTTGAGCTTCCTGTTATCACATTCTTTTTTGCTGTTATTGGTGTTGTAAATGATAAAATGATGAAGGATTTTTTTAGATATGCAGTTGTTTTTATCTTTATAATTTCTGCACTTCTTACTCCTCCAGATGTTGTAACTCAATTTTTAATGGCTATCCCTTTGATTTTACTCTATGGAATTTCAATTTATATAGCTAAAATTTTTAATCCAGCTGGTAAAGAAGAGATTTATGAAGACGAGGAAGAGGAGTAAACTATTTTAACCTTAGATCCAACAAAAACATCTAGCTATGATTATTCTTTACCAAAAGAGCTCATAGCTTCTTACCCTCTTCCAAATCCAAGTGATGCGAAACTTCTTATTTACAACAGAGCCACAAAAGAGATAGTTCACTCTAACTTTCACAATATTCTAAATTTTATCCCTGATGATGTAAACATATTTCTCAATGATACTAAAGTGATAAAAGCTCGAATTTACGGGGAAAAAGAGAGTGGTGCTAAAATAGAACTACTTTTAAATAAACCATATATTGAAAATAGTTTCGTAGTTTTTATTAAAGGAAAGGTCAAAGTCGGAACTCCCTTATTTTTTGAAAAAAATCTTTCTTGTGAAGTGTTAAAGATTCTAGAAGATGGTAGTAGAATAGTTTATTTTTATCTCTCAACAGATAAAGATAAAAATAAACTTGATTTTCATAATTTAATAGAGATTTTAAATCAAATTGGTCACATACCACTTCCGCATTATCTAGGTAGAGAAGATGAAAAAACTGACGAAAGTGATTATCAAACACTTTTTGCAAAAAATTATGGAGCTGTAGCAGCACCGACAGCTTCACTTCATTTCACACCAGACACATTTAAAGCACTAGAAGAAAAATACAATCTATTTTATCTCACACTTCATGTTGGGGCAGGAACATTTAAGCCTGTCGATTGTGAAGATATTTTAGCTCATCCAATCCATAGTGAATTTTTTGATATCCCACAAGATTCAAAAGAGGCAATAAAAAGCAATCAAAAGATTTTAGCAGTTGGAACAACAGTAACGAGAACAATTGAATATTTTAATACAACAAATGAAGCAAGTGGAGAGGCAAATATCTTTCTAAATCCACTTAATCATCCAAAAAGAGTAGATCATCTTTTAACAAATTTTCATCTCCCAAAATCTACACTCATTATGCTTGTAGCATCTTTTATTGGATTAGAAGAGACTTTGAGGATTTATAATGAAGCAATAGAAAACAAATATAGATTTTTTTCATATGGCGATGGGATGCTGATAATTTAAACCACAAAAAGTGACAATAAAGAGAGGAGAAAATCACTCTATTGTCTAAAATAATCCCTTAGATACTCATATCCAGAATATAATGTGAGCACAACGGCTGCCCAAAGAAACTCCTCACCAAATGGCCAATCCATAAGTAAAAACCCAATTGCTATCATTTGAACAACAGTTTTTATTTTACCTGCCATTGTTGAGGATACATCTTTCCCTTCACTTACAGCTACAACCCTAAGTCCAGTTATAAAAAACTCCCTTGAAAGTATTAAGAATATTGCAAATGCACTTGCACGATCCAAAACAATAAGCCCAATAAATCCAGCTAAAACAAGCATCTTATCAGCAAGTGGATCTAAAATTGAACCAAGTTTTGTCAT
>CAZHJR010000096.1:0-6341 GCA_964533335.1 uncultured Helicobacter sp.
AGTGGCTCCGGATGCTGGGTTCGAACCAGCGACCAAATGATTAACAGTCATCTACTCTACCGCTGAGCTAATCCGGAATGTTTAAAAGCTTACCCGCTTTTGTGGGTAGAATTATATATAAAAAAACTTTTATAAAACTTAAATTTAAAAGAAATTTGGAAATTTATACTTTATAAGAAATAAATTGAAAATAAGCCATAAAAAATAGAATAATTACAATTTAAATACAAATATTCTTATGCTATTATTGTCTTAATATTATGATATTAGGCTTTATTTTGAAAAAATTACTCTCAACATTTAATGTATTCAGTCATCTTAGAATTCTTAGTTATCCATTTTTTATCTTTTTACTTTCTATTTCACTTTATGGCAACTCTCCACAATGTTATCAAGAAGGGTATGGTGAACTTATAAAATTAGCTACTGAAAAATCAATTATTTTGAAGAATGACATTGTTGTACCTTATCATACTGATAGTAAAAAAGAAAGTTGGAATGAAAAAATTAATAATTCTGATTTAGCGATGCAACTTAGTCAACGGTATAAAACAGGAAAAATAGATATAAATCCACCTTATCTTTTTGATCCTGGGAGACTTAGATATCAACCTTTTTTTGAAGCATTATATGGCAAAAATAAACAAGAGATTGAAAAAAATCTAGTTCAGATAGAATGGCCAACATCAAAAGGTATAGTAAAACTATTAGTAAATAAAATCGGTGGTGTTGATAAAAAACTCTTTCTTATTGGTCAAGAGATAGCAAAATTACCACCAAATGAAAGAATTTTTGGAGATAATCCTTCAACTTATTATTTTAGAACTATTAAAGATACTAATCGCCTTTCAATGCATAGTTTTGGCATTGCTATAGATATTTCTCCATCAAAAACAGAATATTGGAAAAATGAAGCGAAAGATGAACTAGCAAAAATAAGCTATAAAAATACGATGCCACTTTCAATTGTTCAAATTTTTGAACGATATGGATTTATTTGGGGAGGAAGATGGTACCACTACGATACTATGCATTTTGAGTATCGTCCTGAACTTTTATCACCTTCATGTATTGATAAATGATAATTGTTCTAAAATATATAAACAATAATATTTTGACTTAAATCAACAGTATTCAAATAAATTCAAGCTACACTACAAAAGTATTTTAAGGAGATTATCATGGCAATCTGTATAAAAAAAGCGTTAGATATAATCGTGTCTAGTGTCCAAAAAGTTTCTTATGAAATCATCCCCATAGAAAATGCCAAAGATAGAATATTGGCTCAAGATATCTTTGCGGTTCATAATCTTCCAACATACAACAACTCTGCGATGGATGGTTATGGTGTACGGTTAGCTGATATTGGCAAAAAAGTAAGAGTTATCGATGCTGTTTTTGCAGGAAGTGATAAAGAACCAAATGTCAATGATGGTGGAGCTATTAAAATTATGACAGGGGCTAGAGTCCCTTCAAGTGTAGAAGCAGTTGTTCCTCAAGAAAATGTTGAGATTTTAGAAAATAGTATGGTTATCTTACCTAATGATATAAAAAAACACCAACATATGAGATTTATAGGGGAAGATATAAAAATTGGTGAAAAACTATTAAGTGATGGAGATGGGATAAATTATGCAACTGTAACTATTTTAGCTTCTCAAGGGATAACCCACATCAAAGTTTATAGACAACCTAAAATCTCTGTCTTTACAAGTGGCGAGGAGTTAAAACTTCACTATGAAAAAATAGAAGATTATCAAATATATAACTCAAACACTCCAACACTTTTAGCTCGGGCAAAAGAGTTAGGTGCTGATGTGACTTTTGTAGGGATGGCAAGCGATACAGTTGAATCGCTCAAAGAGATGATAGATAACTCTTTATATGCTGATTTTATTATTACAAGCGGTGGGATTAGTGTAGGGGAAGCAGATTTTACAAAAGAAGCTTTTGAGGCTTTTGATATGGAGGTACTTTTTGATGGAATTACAATCAAACCAGGGAAACCTACACTTTTTGGTAAGATAGGGAAAACTTATGTACTAAATCTTCCAGGAAATCCACTTGCAGCTGCCCTTATTTTTGAAGCTTTTGGAAAAATTGCTTTACAAAAACTAGCAGGAAATAAAAATATTTATCATAATTATATAGAGACAAAATTAGGTGAGGATCTCAAAAATAAACAAGGGAGAACCACAATAATTCCTGGATTCTTTGATGGTACCACTTTTACACCATCAAAAAAACGACTTCCTGGAATGGTTGGAGTATTACACAACTGTAATAGTATGATGATACTGGGTAAAAATATTGAGAACATAAATAAAAATGAAATGGTAAAAATACTTCCTATTAATTGGAATTTTTTTACAGATATAAAAAAAGATTTTTTTAACTAACGGAGAATAGATATGAAGAGAATAGCAGTAGCCTTTACAGGTCCTTCAAATAGCGGTAAAACAACACTTATTATAAAATTATCAACACTTTTACAATCTAATGGAAATAAAGTTTGTATTATCAAACACGACCCACACGACAAAGCGATTTTTGATAAAGAGGGGAAAGATAGCTATAAATTTAGTCAAACTGGTGCAGATGTAGCAGTTGTATCTCCAACAAGAACAACAATTTTAAAAAAAGAAACTTCAACTATAGAAGCAATCGCACAAACTTTTGGTGAATTTGATTATTTATTGGTTGAAGGTTTAAAAACTATACCACTTCCTAGAATTGCTATTTTTAGAAATGAGCTCAATGAAAAATACTTTGATATGTCAGATGCTATTGCAACAGATGATACTATCACAACTTCACAAATTCCACAAACTTGTGAACATCTTGACTTAAATAATATAGAACAAATTATTGAATGGATTGATAAAAATGGGCAAAGGCTCTCTTAACTTTACTTTATTTTTCAACAACTAAAGGAAACTCAATAGTCATAATTACACCTTTTAGTTGTTTATTCTCCCATTGAAAAGTTGTATTTGTTGCATGTAAAGTACCCCCAAAACCATCTACGATGATTTTATAACTCATATGAAGCCCAAGCCCAGTCCCTTGACTTTGATGTTTTGTAGTAAAATAAGGCTCGAAAATGTGTGACATCACCTCATCAGGAATCCCACCACCACTATCTTTCATCTCTATTACTACATTTTCATCCTTGATAAAAGTCTCGATAAAAATATATCTATTATCTTCTTCTATAGCTTTTAAAGCATCTTTTGAATTATTGAAAATATTCATTATACATTGAATAAGTTCATTTGGATAAGCCGTTATCAGTATATTATCAGCAAGATTTAAAACCACATTGAGATTATTAGATTTGATAGTTCCCTCAACCAATCCCATAAAACTTTCTATATTTGTTTTGAGATTAAAAGTTGTTTTTTCTCTATCCCCTTTGATAAAATTCCTAAAATCATCTATAGTTTGCGAGAGATATTGAGCATTTTTGTTTATAATTTCACAAGCTTGATTTAATTTATCTTCATTTAACATTCCAAGTTCATGTTGTACTTGTATTCCAGATGATGCTACAGTGATGGCTGACAATGGTTGTCTCCATTGATGAGCAATATTCCCTATCATTGAACCCATTGCAGCTAACTTTTCAGACTTAAAGAGTTGTTCTTTTTGAAATTGAAATTCTTTTTCAACCTTAATTTTTTCAGTAATATCAGTTCCCGAGCTTAAAACTCCTGAGACATTATGTTCCTTGTCAAAAAGAAGTGAATTTTTAAAACTAACAATAATCTCTTTCCCATTTTTATCCAATAATACATGTTCCATTGATTTTTTAGGAAGTTCCTTCATAAAAATAAGATTATTAAAGAATTGATGAATATTCTTTTCAATTTCTCTTGGTAATACACCAATTTCAAACCAAGTTTTCCCTAGAACTTCCTCCTCTTTGTACCCAAGTAGTTCTTCTCCCTTTCGGTTGAGCATCGTAACTCGTCCTTGTGTATTTAATGCAACCAAGAGTACTTCTGCCGTATCAAGATAAAGTTTACTTCGATCTCTCTCTTCTTTATAAGCATCTTCCATTGCAACTAATTCTGTAAGGTCAATATGTGTTCCAACAAGTCTTATCAATTCCCCATCTGCATTTAATATTTTTTTGGCACGGGATAAAATAGGCACATAATGTCCATCTTGATGTAACATACGAAATTTTATATTAAATCTTACATCTTTATCACTACTATTAATTAAATTATCAATCTCCTCCATCGCATTTTGTAAATCGTCATTATGAACTAAATTTTTCCAAACACTAAAATCATTTTCAATCTCGTTATCTTGATATCCAAGTATCTCTTTCCATCTTGGTGAATAATATACTTCGTTTGTTTTTAAATTCCAATCCCAAAGACCATCATAACTACCTTCCATTGCTAATACCAATCGTTCTTGAATAACCTGTTGATAAGCTTCAAGCTTTTTTTGTTCTGTAATATCAAAAATCGTAGAATAAAGATAGGTTTTCCCTTCAATTTGAAGTGGACCTGAAGTTACCTCTACATCTTTTATCTCGCCACTTGCTAGTTTATGTTTAAAATGAAATTTATTTTTGTGTAAATAGAGTGCTTTTTGAATTTCTTGATTTATATCTTCTTGAGTCATGATATTGATATCAGTAACATACATACTAGTCAATTCTTCATATGAATATCCATAAAATTCTTCAGCACTTTTATTACAATCAATGATTCTATTTGTTTGAGGGTCTACAAAAAGTTGAACGGCAAGATTTAATTTAAATAATGTTTTGTATCTCTCTTCACTTTGTTCAAGTTTTTCTTGTATCAATGATTGCTTGTTAATCTCATCTTGTATCCTATAAGACCAAAATTGTCTTAGAATCAATATTATAAAAATAAATATTATAGTTGTAATCACTACTGTTTCATTGATTTGTCCTACGATAATCTTTAATAAATCAACGATTAAATCCCAAGTATCTTTTTTTTCTTCCTCAAACATAAGATAATCTGAACTTTGATCTGCAGTTAATTTCGAACTTTTAATAAGTTGTGTATAAGTTTTAAGAACAAATTCTCTATTTATCTCACCAATATCGTAAAGATTCAACAGCATCATCTCTTTTGTTACTTTTCCTTCATAAATTAAATGTTCTATAGATTTATTTGGTTGATACTTTTCATGGATAAGTTTTGCTACCTTATCTATGTTATTTAATGCATAAATCCACCCCTTCTTTGTCGCTTCTAAAAAGTCTTTGATTTGTTGTGGATTATTCTTAACTTTGTATTGCGATGCAAAAAGATTGATTGCATTTGTTGAAAATCCATATTCTACAGGATCAATAATATTGTAAGGAATTTTTCTTTGATTGAGTTCATATAACTCATTCGAACGAAATCCCGTAAATGCATCAACTTTTCTGCTTATAAAATCCTCGAGATTGAAACTTGGATTAATAAATGTTGTATTTTGACCATTGATATTAAAGTAATCCAATAAAATTGATAAAGAACTGTTATATCGATTATTTTCACTTATCATTACTTTTTTATTTTTTAAATCTAAAACTGATTTTATCTCTGGTTGTGTGATAATAATAAGAGGTGACCTTTGAAAATAAGTAGCTAAAAGTGTCACATTATTGAGCTTTTTATTATGATAGGCTAGAAGGCTATTGTTAATTGCATAATCGATTTTACCATCTTCTAAATCTTTGATACTATTTGTATTATTGTACTCTATAATTTCTACATCAAGTCCAACATCTTTGTAGTATCCTAACTCTTTTGCCATAATAAATCCAGCAAATTGAAATTGATATTTCCATTGAAGTTGCAATTGTACTTTCTCTATATTATGAGTTTGAGCATAAATAATTGTCTGTAAAAAGAATAAAACTAAAAATATTTTTGAATAAACCATCACTAATAACACCTTTTAAACAATTGATTGCTTTTCATACTTATTGTCTTACTAGCACATCCAAAGATATCACATAAAACTCAAGCTTATAACTAATGGCTGATTTTATAATTATTCATATTGTTTTTAACTTAATAAAAAGATAAAAATCACTTGGATTTAAAACTCCATTTTAAGTGTTTATGAAAGAATTTTCAAAAAAATAGCAACATAATTTGGGTGGAAATTCTGGTTATTTTTTGAATTGGCATTGAAATTAGAGTTATTGTTTTGAGAGAGCATTAAGTGTAAGATAATAGATTCATCATCACATATTTAAATCAATAGCCGAGACAATGAATACAAAATAAGCAGAATAGATATTCCTCTGAGTAGCACTTATACTCAAAATGAGATGTATAAATCAATGACTGTTA
>CAZHJR010000097.1:0-6238 GCA_964533335.1 uncultured Helicobacter sp.
AAACTTTTTTGCAAACTCAAGTGTCGCCTCTGGTGTAGCAAAACTCATCATCAAACCTTTTTCACTTCTGCTAATTTCTCTTTTGTTATAGTGACTAAAACGATATAGATTATATATATGACTGGTAAAAATAAAGCTTCCATCATAACCACCTTTAAATTTATTTTTAAAATCAATGATTACTATACAAGAACTATTCCAAAATCTATTTTGATTTAATCAAAAGATTATCTAATGAAAACACTTGCTAAAATGAAAATTAATAATGCAGATAGTTATGCTATGATTTTAAATTAAGAAAAGATTTATAAAGGTCAAGTTATGAGTAGTATTAAATATTGTTTCACAATTGTGTTGTTGTCCATATTATTTTTAGGATGTGCTAGCCGTCCTGAACCTAGCAAGAAAATGGAAGTTTCAAATTTTCAAAGTGAATTAAAAGAATACTCTAAGTATAAAGAGTATCACAATGCGATAGCCGAAAACTCACTTGATAACTTGAAAAATTTATTGAAAAACAATCCTATAGATATAAATATGAAAATCCATCCAAGAGGTTCTCTTCTTTACATCGCTGTTAGAGGTATACAGGAAAATTCTAATGATATTGTTCGCTATGAAATTATAAAGTATTTAATAGAAGAAAAGCACGCTGATATAAATACAAAGATTAATGGTGGATGGACACCATTAAATGCAGCTTCAAGTGGCGGATTATTAGAGATTGTAAAATATTTAGTTGAAAAAGGTGCTGATATTGAATTTAAAAATTTAGATGGTATGAGTCCGTTATATAGTTCATCTTTAAATGGTCATTCAAATGTCGTAAAATACTTACTAGAAAAAGGTGCCAACATAGAATCAGTAAATAATACTGGATGGACCCCCTTAAATGCAGCTTCAGCTAATGGGTATTTAGATATTGTGAAATATTTAGTTGAAAAAGGTGCAAATATAGAATCAAAAAATTCAGATAGTATGAGCCCATTATATAGTGCATCATTAAAAGGTCATTTGGATATAGTAAAATACTTATTAGAAAAAGGTGCTGATATTGAGTCAAAAGCTAAAGGTTGGTCTCCGTTGAATGCAGCAGCATTTGAAAATAAATTAAATATCGTAAAATATTTAGTTGAAAAAGGTGCTGATATTGAGTCAAAAAATACTGGAGGTTGGACACCTTTAAATGCAGCAGCATGTAATAAAAATAGACTAGAAGTAGTAAAATACTTTGTAGAAAATGGTGCAAATATTGAATCGAAAAGCAATGATAATTGGACACCTTTACATGCTGCAGCATCAAATAATAATGAAGAAATAGTGAAATATTTAATAGAAAATGGAGCTAATCCTTTTCGATTGGTTAACACACCAAATTATGTAGCAAATTACAATATCAATGCACTCCTTCAATATGCACAGCAAAACTATACTACTTTAAAGGCTTCGGCAGAAGAAAGAATATCCGCAAATATGCAAAAGAAACGGGTAGATGAGTATATTTCAAAACAAGATTTTATTAGCTTAAAAGCATACACAGATGAATATCCAAATGCAGTCTACTATATACCTCAAATAGAATTAAGACTTATGCTTACTGGACCTAAAGGGATGAAGATAGGTGATATTATTAAGATGATAGAAAAAGGTCGTTCAGAAACAATAATCTTAGCAATGATTAGAGGAGTTAAAAGCCCTTATAAAGAATTTTCTATTGATGAAATAGATTTGTTAGTAAAAATGGGACTTAGTGATGCAATCATTGCAAAAATCATTGATACAACAACAGATATTTTGAAAGACAAACAAAAAAAAGCTGAACAAGATAAATTTTTACTTGAGCAATCAAAAATAGCAAAAGAAGGTGCTGCAACAAAAGTTATATATCAAAATGCCCCTCAAAATCAACAAAACAATAGTGATGATATTATTGATGTAATTGGAAAAGAAGCTGCTAAACAGGGTGTAAAAATGCTTTTGGATCGTCTATTTTAATAAAAAGCAGTCATTTTATCTCTTATGTAAAATAGATATTTGAGATATATAAATTTTTGATTAACCACTCTATAAAAACTCCAAAGGATAAAAGAGATACAATTAAAAAAAGCAAGGAGATACAATGTTAGAAGCAATTGCACTTAAACTTATTACATCACTTACAGGATTTTTATTTGAGGGGTACTTAGATACTTTTAAATACAATAAAATAGATGGTGCTCCCACTTGGTATGGAAATAGTGGTAGCAACTCTCAGTTGGTTGGTTATGGATATTACAAGGGTGATATCAATACGATTGTACTTGCCCAAAATAATTGTAAACACAATATAGAAACGAAAATCAATAAAAGTATTGAAATAATTATCTATGATAACTTCAAACATATCAAAGATCCAAAAGAAAAAGAGTTCCTAAAAAGAGTACAGTATGATGAAACACTGAGTACTTTTATCGAAAAAAATGTTAAATTCGAAAAAGTTGAGCATTTAAAAGCTAAAAAAGAGACCCTTTTTAGTGATGAGCGAAAGTATGATGAAACTTTTACAGGATGTATGGTAGAGAAAAAATCTATCCTTGAATATCAAAAAGAGAGACTTACCGTTTTACAAAAAGAGCTTACTCATTTTAAAGCAAACAATGCACAAGATGAACTTGATGTAGAGCTTGGTCAATCTTATAAATAAGTACCTCCAACTCATAGTGTACTAACAAGGGGAAAATTCAAATTCTTAAAAGAGTTCTCCCATATCTTACAAGCCATCCCATAAATAACAATATCCAAAGCCAAGCACTCAAATGCAAAAATCCCATAAAAATTGGTGAGTTACTTAAAAACAATAATGATGCTGTAATTCTTGTCATAATCACAATTTGAAGGAGAATAAAAAGATACCTCGTCAATTTATCTGCCTCTATTTTTTGAGCTGGAACGGCATGCCCCATCACTACACGGCTTCCAAATCCAACCAATAAATTCCCTACAAATCCAATAGCAAAGATATGAATCGCTAACATCAAAGATGGTGTTTCTAAAACTGCTTCTAAAAATAAAACCATAAAAGCTATCTCAAGCCATACAAAAGCAACCATCAAAATCATTAATATTGCAGGTGCTTTTTGATAAATATTGAGATTAAAAATAATATATCCAAAAAAGACCATCGCAAATAAAGATGCAATTTTAAATCCTATTACAAATTCAAATTGGATAACAATCCCCAAAATCAGAAATAAAACCATCGAAATTTCAATCAAATATGTTGGTTTTTCCCACTGAATAACTTGTAAATTTACACTATAAAATGCTGGTATCATCCTTTGAGCAACTATAAAAACAAGGCTCAGCAAATAACTAAAAAAGATTAATTTAGACAAAGATTGGATAAATAGTACTTCGGCAAAAAGTAAAACTCCCCCTAAAAAAAGTAATAGATTAATGCAAATACTCTCTTTTTTATCAAATGCCTTACCATTTTTGATTGTCTGATAAAAAATAACATTAAAATAAAATATCGTTGATGTAATAATAATTTTTCCAAACTCATCAAATCCAAGTAAACTCATCACTATTCCAAATTGAAAAACGATCCATGGTATAGTATATTTTTGTTTATCAATTATTTTACTCGCTGTATATTTTGGGATAACAGTGATTAAAAATCCTAAAAATGCATTTGTAAAAACACCAAATATAAGTCCAAAGCTATGAATCAAATGGAAATCAAATGAGGTACTTTTGACAAAAGAGATAAATGTTACAATCATTATGGTAATAGCAAAAAAAATTGCTGATGAGAAAAATAACTGGTGTGACTGTGAAGTAAACTTTGTCCACCAACTTTGCGGTTTTTCAGGTGTTAATGGCATAAAATCATATGATGTTGAAAAAGTCATTATAAAGCCTTTTTTTAGAATTTTGATACTTGAAAAAATGAGAAAAATTAAAAACCGAAATATCTTTGTCTTATTTTTGGAGGAGTTACATCGAAAGTCTATCTTGGTTCTCGGTTTTTAATCTTTGGAAGTATAATCGATTAAATACCAAATATCTTTGACCACCGTCAAATTTTTTATTATCGTAATCTTGATGTAAGTCATTTGTAACTTTTTTCAAATTTGATACAATATTTTTATATGTATAAAGGGGTTTAAAGAGTTTATGGAAAAAGTAAAAAATAGATGGTTAAGTTTTGAGAATAGATACATTCCTGCTCTATTAATTGTTGCTTTATTTGCAACTTTAGGCTTTTTGAATGTGAAAGAGATTGTTTTTTCTATTGAAAATGAAGGAAAAATAATCAATATAAGTGGTCGCCAACGAATGCTTTCACAAAGGCTTATTATTTTAGCAAAAAGTGATATTGAAAATAAAACATCTCACACAAAAAAGCAATTTTTATCAACACTCCAATTGATGAAAGACTCTCATACTTATTTGATACAAAATACACCAAAAGAGCTTGTGGAAAAACTCTATGTTAGGAATAATCTTGACCATGAACTGCAACACTATTTCAATCAATTAGAGGTGATTTCACAAACACAAAATGCCCAAATTTCGCAACAATTAAGAAATGATTCTCAAAATATATTGGAAAAACTTGATTTAGTTGTCAAAGGCTACGAAGGAGAATATGAGAAAAAACTCTCCCTCCTTCAAGAAAAAGAGAAATATCTCTTTATCGGGATTTTATTTGTACTTTTTTTAGAATGGATATTTATTTTTCGTCCCGCAAGTCGAAAAATTAAACATAATACGAAGTATCTGGAGAATACAATTGAAAATAAAATCAAAGAACTACAAAAATCTATTGATATTATTAGTGAAAATGTCATCTATTCAAGAACTGATCCAAAAGGGATTATCACTTATGCTAGTAAGGCTTTTTGTAAAATATCTGGTTATACAAATGACGAATTATTAGGTAAACCTCATAACATAATACGACATATGGATATGCCAAAAGAGGCTTTTCAAGAGATGTGGAAAACTATTCAATCGGGAAAAAGCTGGGCAGGTGAGGTAAAAAACCTTAAAAAAGATAAAAGTTTTTACTGGGTAAAGGCATATATTTCTCCAGAATATGATAGTCACGGAAAATTGATTGGGTATGCTGCTGTAAGGCAAGACATCACCCATAAAAAAGAGATAGAGGAACTTAATAAAAATCTAGAAAAACGAATCGCTCTTGAGGTTGAAAAAAATAGGGAAAAAGATTTGCAGATTTTTGAGGGTGCGAAAATGACAAGTTTAGGTGAGATGATCTCTAATATCGCACATCAGTGGCGACAACCATTAAGTGGGATTAGTTCTATGGCAAGTGGAATGCTTTTTTCAAAAGAATTTGGGACACTAAGCGATGAAACTTTTAGTAACTATTGTACGAAAATTGTTGAAAACACTCAGTTTTTATCACAAACGATTGATACCTTTAGCAATTTTATTAGCGAGGAAAAAGAGTTTAAAAATGTGATTTTGCAAGAGAGGATACAAAAGATTTTATATATACAAAGTGCTACTTTAAATCATCATCATATCAGTTTGATTGATGCTATTGACTATAGTAAACCAATCTCTTTAAATCTTTTTATTAGAGAACTTGATCAGGTTTTGATGAG
Organism: uncultured Helicobacter sp.; assembly: GCA_964533335.1. Lineage (GTDB taxonomy): Bacteria > Campylobacterota > Campylobacteria > Campylobacterales > Arcobacteraceae > CAIJNA01. Next base: position 5,619 of record CAZHJR010000097.1, read on the forward strand.
TATTATCAATAATAGCAAAGATGCACTTATGAAAAATCACATCAAAAATCCTTGGATAAAAATAGGATTAGAAAATGATGAAGAGAAGATTATTATAACAATAGAGGATAATGCTGGGGGGATAGATGATACAATTTTACCCCATATTTTTGAACCCTATTTTACTACAAAGCACCAATCACAAGGGACAGGACTTGGACTCTATATAAGCTATAAAATTGTAGTGGAGAGTTTAGGGGGAAAACTCTATGCAAAAAACAGTGAATTTGGTGCAAAATTTTTCATTGAACTCAAAAAAGAATTAGAATGAAATATCTTTTTTTACTTCTCTTTGGATTTGAATCCTTTGCATATGGAAACAGTGAAGGAAGGCTTCTACTACATGGTAACTGCATCACTTGCCACCACGAAACAAAAAGCATCTCAGCACCCTCACTTAAAATCATCAAAAAAAGATATCATGAAGCTTTTAGCGACAAAAAAACATTTGTAAATTATATGGTGAAGTGGGTATCAAATCCAACTCTTAAAGGCTCTATCATGCATGATATGATTGAAAAATATGAGCTTATGCCTGAAATGGGATACGATAAAGAGAGTTTAGAAAAAATTGCTTCTTA
>CAZHJR010000098.1:0-6074 GCA_964533335.1 uncultured Helicobacter sp.
ACACTATTTGATTCTTCATCACTTGAAGCATACGGTTTATCGTTTGGATTTTTGTATTGTTTATTTGCAATTATTCCAGTTATCATAGTGACAACTGCTTTTGCTTCTGCATTTTTTAAGGTAACAACTTCAACAGTTTTAGCAACTAAACTTCCCCTTGCATCTACACTTTTAAGATAATCTGCAAGATATTTGACATTCTCCTCTTTCCCTACAAACATCAAAGAGTTTGTATCTTTATTGAGTAAAATTGCTACTTTTTCAGTTTCAACTTGTTCATTATAGATAGCTTTTGCCATCGCTACGAGTTCTGGCTGGATATCTGCGGCTTGGAGATTTTTGAGTTTTACATCTTCTATATATTTTTTTGCATCAACACTTAAAAGGTCAATAACTGCCTTGATTGTTTGGATGTTTGAGACGAAATCAGTGATAATAATAGCATTTGAATCTTTATCAGTGACAAGTTTTGCACTTGTACTTATAAGATGTCTTATCTTTGAACTTATCACATCAACATTAACATTTGGGACAACAAATATTTGAGTGATAATTTGAAATGTATCGATTGTCTTTGTGACAACAGGAAGATTATATTTTGAAGCATCGTTAATTCGAACCAGCCTTAAAATTCCATTATTATCAACTATTGTAAATCCTTTAGGCTCTAATGTGTACATCAAAATATTTAAAACATCCTCTTTATCAACAGGTTTATTTGATACAAAATCAACTCTTCCAGTTACATCTTGATCCATTAAAATATTTTTATCTAAAATCTTTGAAACTATTTTGATTAAATCAACAATCTCAAGGTTTTTAAAATTGATATTTATCTCTTCCCCTTTTCCAAAAGCAAGTACAGCACAAGCTACTAAACTGAGTCCAATTTTGTATATTCTATTTAATCTCATAACCAAGCTCCATAGTTTCATTTCCTCTTATTATTTTCATATTCAAATAGGTCATATTCCCCACTTTTTTATAAATATTCATCGCTTCATCATAACTTTTGAGTTCCACATTATTCACTGATTTTAAAATATCTCCAGATTTAAGCCCAAGTTTTTCAAAATTGCTCCCTCTTTTAATCTTATTAACTGTAAAGCCATTAATTTTTCCATTGACCAAGTTCTCTTTTAAGCTAATATCTCTCCAAATTTTATCACTATTTTTTGTGTATTCTTGCAAAAGGTCTTTGTTTACAACTGTTTTATTTCCAACTTGCTGTATCCTTTCTGTTGGTAAAACGGTCGTTTGTGGTGGTATTTGAACTGGTACAGTTACTGGTTGTGAAAGCTGTGTTGTCCCACCACTAACTTGTCTATCAACAGTAGCTGTACTATGAAGTTCAATCTTATATTCTGTATCACCTTCTAAGAATAGTGCATACTTCGTAAATACTTTAAGAAGCTTTATAGTTTTATAAGTTTCTCCTGTACTTAAAATGGTGGTTGCTTTACTACCTCTTTCATTGATAGTAACAAATCCTCTCCCTTTCCCCATATCAAAAATAGCAACAACATTGACACTAAGTACCAATGGTGGCGGAGGTGGAGGTGGTGGCGGAGCAACTTCCACAATTGGCTGAACCACTGGTGGCGGAGGTGGAGGTGGTGGCGGAGCTATTTTAACTTTTCGCACAACCGTTACAACTGGTGCTTGAACGATCTCTTTGACACCAAAAGCATTTTGAAAATCAAAACTTTTATATTCTAATCCTCCATCTGCGACGATTTTTGTTGGTGTTGGTTTCTCTTTTGGTAAAAAAAGAAAAATCACAATACTTAAAAAATAGCTGACAAAAAGTATCGCCCCTAGTTGTAGTGCTAGTTTTATCTCATTTTTATAGGTTGTATTCAATTTTATACTCCCCATTTTTCATTAATTCGCCTTGATTAAAAAATAATTCATATTTTTTGATGACAACTGGTGATGGCTTGAGATAAAGCTCAAAATTTCTCTCTTGTATATCGTATGTTCCATAACCATTCAAATCATTTGATAACAACACTATATCAAAGTGAAATGGCTTCAATATACTCCAATTAAACTCCATAGTATCAACTTTTAATCCATCAAATAAGATATTGCTAGCAACTATTTTTCCATATACTAAAATATATTGGATATTTATATTTTCAATTTTAAAAGCATTGATATCTTTATAAAAAACATCCCCATTAGTGATTGAAAAATCAAATATCCCAGAGTTAATCTCCTCATTTTGCACTGTAATATGTTTGTGTTGTAACTTCTCTAAATAATAAAAATAGATATTTTCTTTTGGCAAAAAGATGATAAAAGAAAAAAGAAAAATAACTACAAAAAGAGGATATTTTAAACTATTTCTCATCATAAAATACCTATTTCCATTTTAATACTATCTGTTTTCACTTCAAGTTTTGTAATGTTGAATTTTTCATTTAAAAGGGCTGTAAAAAGAATTTGAAAACTCATTGCAGAAAGATTGACTGCTTCAAATAATATCACTTTTTCTTTTTGAGTTATTTTTCCTGTTTTAATGCCTAAATCTTTTAAAATTTTACCCAGTTTCTCCTCTATATAAACATCATCACTATAGTTTTGATGATTTTCTTTATATTTTTGTGCTATCTCTTGATACTGGCTAAACTCTTTTTTCTTTTCATCAAGAGTATGTTTTGCCTCTTTAAAAGAGTAAATTGAGATAAAAAATACAATCACAGAACTTGCTAGAATAAAAGTGATATTGATATTTTTCATAGCTCTATCCTTACTCTTACTTTATCATTTTCAGGATATATGTTTGTTTTCCTAAACTGTTTTTTGAGATAGTTTTCTAACATCTCATTCTCTTTTGTTCTATAACTAATATTAAGAATATCACTTTCTAAGTTAATTTCAAGAATGGTTACCCCAGCAAAAGTATTTGCTCCAATCACATATCCAAGTGCTTCTCTATATCTTTTGTATTGTCGCATCGCTTTTTCATAGTTTTCAACTATCGCATTTGTTTGAATAACAGTTGGTGGAAGATTGTATTGCACCTTAATCGTCTCAATTTTAGCTGGATAACTATTTGCTAATTGTTTAAAAAAGAAAGTTTGTATAAAAAGTAAAATAGCAAATCCAAGCAAAATCCCACTTGCGAGTTGTGCTGATTTGTTTGAAGTGAGTTTTTTATAACTAAAAAGCTCTATAAAATATTCAGAAAGTTTTAATGAAGCTAGATCTATAGCTCTTTTTTCTATCTGTTGTGCTAAATTATTTGGAACTTTCACTAATAATTCTTTCTCATAAATAAATACTTCATCTCCACAACTTAACGCTATTTGTTCATCATTGGATAATAGATTTTTAAATTCATTTTGAGCAAAATAGATATGAACAATTTTATTTTGTGAGATATCTAAACTTTTAAGCTTTTGGATGATTTTCTCTTCATCGTAAGCAAAAGAAAGGTATTGATTTTCACCCACTTTGATAGTATAAAAACTATATCCTGCGATATCAAAATATTCTTCAAAAAGATTTGGTAAAAGGAAAAGAGCTTTGTTTTCATTTTCCACTGGGATAGTAAATACCTTCACCCAATAAAAGCTAGGTGATAAAATAAGATTCACTTTCTCTTTTTTTTGAAGTGGTTTAAAAATAGTATTATTTTGTAAAAATATTGTTTGTATCATAAGGATAGATTTTAGCTAAAGAATGATTAAAATTTAAAGATGACAAGCCAAAAGAAATTCTTGTTTACCAACTTTCATATAACTTTGCTCCACTCCAAAAGATGGCAAGTTCAGATAAAGTTTTTTGGTATCTTTATTTTCATAAAATTTTCCCTGATGAAAATGCCCCTCGATAAAAATATCTGCATCAATATTATTTTTATAAAGTTCCAGTCGTTTTGATGCAAAAGATTCAAAATTGGAAAACATATAAGATAGATCTTTCCCCCGAAGCCAAAAATCAACTTTTTTTGTAAGCCAATTGTTTTGATCAATGAGATTTAAAAAAACCAAAAGTGGATGATTTCTTATAATTGCTGTATAGATATTGTAAGCAGTTGGAGTAAATATATCTCCATGTGCAAGGGCTATTTTTTTCTCATTCCAAGAAAGAACAACAGGTTGCACCTCTCGTTTGAAAACTTTTACATTTGGGAAAATAGGTGCTAGATTATAGTCATGATTCCCTTCAAAATAAAATACTTCAATCACTTGTGAAAGAGTATTGATAAGCTCGATTAATTCTTTATTTTGAGATTTAAAATAGTCAATCTCAAAGGCTAAAAAATCAAAGATATCACCCACCAAAAAGAGCTGAGAAACTTCTAAAGTTCCATTTTGGATATCTAGTAAAAACTCTAAAAGTTCTCTTCTATTTGGATTAAAATGGGCATCTGCTATAAAGATAGCTCCATCTTTGATAGAAAATAGATTATGGGACATAAGCTATTTTTGGTATACCACAATTTTCAGGGAGTCCACACATAAGGTTGGCATTGACTACTGCTGCACTTGAAGCCCCTTTGAGAAGATTATCTATACTACTATTGATAAACAAATCTCTTCCATTTTGAGCTACAAAGATATCACAAAAGTTTGTTCCACTTGTATTTTTAATATTAACTGGTTCATCACAAACTCGGACAAACTCCTCATCTTTATAATACTCTTTGAGGATTTGTTTTGCATCAATATCCTCTTCCAAAGTAACATACACACTTACAAGCATCCCACGAGTTACAGGAATCAAATGAGGTACAAAATTTACTTTGAGATTTTTATCTCCTACCAATTTTGCTTTCTCTACTATCTCAGGAGTATGTCTATGTTTGAGTGGATTGTAAGCAACCATATTTTCACTAATGCTCACAAAACTTGTAGCATCTGTAAGTTTTTTACCAGCACCACTAATACCACTTTTTGCATCAATAAAAACACTAGCCCCCTCCTTTATAAATGGCAAAAATGGAGCAAGAGCTAAAAATGAAGCTGTTGGATAACACCCAGGATTTGCTACAAGGTATGATTTTTTGATAGCTTCTCTATAAAATTCTGGCATCCCATACACTGCATTTGGAAGGTTTTTTGTATCTTCATGTGAACAATAGTGTTTCTCATAAGTTGCTAGTTCTAACCGATAATCAGCACTTAAGTCCACAACTTTTAAGCCTCCAAGAGCTAAAAGCTCTTTTGCAAATCCCATAGATGCTTGATGAGGCAAAGCAAGAAAAACAACTTCACTTACCTCTTTGATATCGTTTGCATTTGCTTTTTTTACTTCCATATCAAACACACCAGCGAGAGATGGATGGAGTTTACTTACAGTCGTCTCCCCTTCACTATTAGCAACATAAGTGATAGTAAAAGTTGGATGATTGATAAGAATTTTGAGTAACTCAAGCCCAGTATATCCACTAGCTCCAACAACTGCAACTTTTATCTTATTTGACATATGTTATCTCCAATACTTCAAACTCTTTTTTCCCACCTGGAAGTTGTGCATGCACCTCATCACCCTCTTCTTTGCCAAGGAGTTGTTTTGCTAAAGGTGAATGAAAAGAAATATGCCCATTATCAGGATTGCTATCAAATGAACTTACGATTTTATAAGTTATCTCACTCTCATTAGATAAATCCAAAAGCTTTACAGTTGAGCCAAAGCTTACTTTATCGTGTGCTAAAGTTTCAGGATTGATAATCACCGCTTTTGTGATAGTATCTTCAAGTTCTGCTATTTTTTTATCTGTATTAGCTTGGTCTTCCCTAGCTGCATGGTATTCTGCATTCTCTTTTAAATCACCTAATTGTCTAGCTTCTTCTATTGCAACTAAAATTTTTGGTCTTATAACTGTTTTTAATTCATTTAAAAGTGCTGTAATTTTTTCAAATACTTCACTCGTCATCGGCTCTTTTTGCATAGGAATTTTCCTTAAAATAATTTAATTGAAAGATTAATCAAGCCAGAATAATATCGAAAAATAAAGTAAAGAGATATTAAAAAGTCAACTTCAAAGAAGTTGACTTAAAAACTTGCCCATTCATCGTCATCATCATTTGATGCTACGATTGGTTTAATTGGTGCAGATG
>CAZHJR010000099.1:0-6005 GCA_964533335.1 uncultured Helicobacter sp.
ATTCAATGGATGAATTCAAAAGCTATAGAAAAATTTGGAAATTATTTAGATAAAAATATAATCGACCTAATAGATATAGATGTTTGGAATAATGTCTATAGCCTTATTCAAAAAACTGGAAGATGTCACAAAGATAAAATTCAAGTAAAAGATATGCATTTTAAGATTAATTGCTCTTACCATTTCACACATAAACATGAAACACTTTTACTTGTTTTACAAGATATTACAGAGCTAACACAAACCATTCTTGATGAAAAATCAAAAAATGAACAGTTAGAAAATGAATTAAGAATTGTAAAAAGTGTAATTGATCATCAAAGCAACATTATATTTGTTACAAATGGCAAAGATATTTCTCTTACAAATAAAGCTTTTTTAGACTTTTTTAATGTCAAAACATTAGGAGAATTTAGCAATAAATTTACAAATTTAGAGACTACTTTTATCGCCCACCAAGGTTTTTTTAGCTCACAAAAAAATGATATAAATTGGGTAACTGAAATTAGTAAATTGTATGAAAGAGACAAAATAATCTCTATGATTGATTATAAGTCTTTTGAACCAAAAGTGTTTAGTGTCCACTTGGTTGAACTTACATCTGATAGTACAAGTTATATCGTTACTTTAACAGATATCACTGAAGAAAAATTAGAATCGCAACAATATTATTTTAATGCAACACATGATTCCCTAACAAAGATATACAATAAATCATTTTTCTTAGATTCACTCTATATATCACTTGGCAAAACAAAAAGATATCAATCTAAATTTTCTATTATTTTTTTCAATATCGATAATCTAAAATTAGTAAATGATAACTATGGATTTATACATGGGGACACAGTTGTAACTGAAATAGCAAAAACAGTTGATAAAAACATAAGAAGTTGTGATATATTTGCAAGATACTCGGGTGATGATTTTGCAATTATCTTACCTGAAACAACGATAGGTAAAGCGGAACTTTTAGCTGAAAACCTAAGAAAAACAATAGCAAATATTACATTTGAAGATATTGCAAATCAAACTGCAAGTTTTGGGATAACACAGTTTTTAGAGATTGATAACGAAAATACACTACTGCGAAGAGTGGCTGAAGCTTTACGATTAGCAAAAGAGAATGGTAAAAATACCATAGTAACTTTATAATCAATGTTTCTTCCTACCACAAAAGAGGAGCTTCAAAAATTAGGCTGGAAAGAGCTTGATATTATCCTTGTAAGTGGCGACACCTACATTGATAGTCCATATAGTGGGATGGCAATCATTGGAAAACTTTTAATCCAAAATGGATATAAAGTTGGGATTATCGCTCAACCTGACTATAACACTCCAAAAGATATCACAAGATTAGGTGAACCAAAACTTTTTTGGGGTGTAAGTAGTGGACTCGTTGATTCAATGGTTGCAAACTACACAGCACTCAAAAAATTTAGAAACTCTGATGATTTTACACCAGGGGAGCAAAATACAAAAAGACCCGATAGGGCAAATCTTATCTATTCAAATCTTATACGACAATATTTTAAAAATACTGTTCCGATTGTTTTAGGTGGAATTGAAGCAAGTCTGAGACGTGTAGCACATTACGATTTTTGGTCCAATAAAGTAAGAGGCTCACAACTCTTTGATGCAAAAGCTGATTATATCATCTATGGAATGGGGGAAAAATCTGTTTTAGAACTAGCAAATGCACTCAAAACAAAAGGGGAAGCTACTGATGTAAGAGGTGTTTGTTATATAGCCAAAGAAGCTAAAAGTGACTATATCAAACTTCCAAGCCTCAAAGAGTGTCAAGAGGACAAATACAAATTTATTGAGATGTTTCATCTTTTTTATAATAATAACGACCCACTCAGCTCACAAGGACTCTATCAAGAACACAATGGAAGATATCTCATCCAAAATCCACCACAATATTATCTGAGTGTTAAAGAGATAGATAATGTCTATGATTTACCTTACGAGAGGGAAGTTCATCCATACTATGCTAAAGATGGAAAAGTAAAAGCGATGGAGACGATTCGATTTTCAGTAACAACACATCATGGCTGTTATGGGGAGTGTAATTTTTGTGCCATCTCTGTCCATCAAGGAAGAACCATAAGAAGTAGAAGTGAAGAATCTATTTTAAATGAAGTGAAAGATTTTACAAAAAATCCAAAATGGAAAGGGATTATCAGTGATGTTGGTGGAGCAACTGCTAATATGTATGGCTATGAGTGTGATAAAAAACTAAATGAGGGTGTATGTGAGGAAAAAAGATGTACAGGATTTAAGATGTTTAACCCAAACAATAGAAATCCAAAACATGATGAGTACAAAATCTGTCCTACATTAAAACCAAATCATAAACGAAATATTACACTTTTACAGAATATACGAAAAATCCCAACAGTAAAAAAAGTGTTTGTCAATAGTGGGATACGATATGACCTTATCAATGAAGATAAATTTTATGGAGATGAATATCTTAAAGAGATAGTCACTCATCATGTAAGTGGGCAAATGAAAATAGCTCCAGAACATAGTGAAACGAAAGTCTTAAAAATGATGGGGAAACCTAGCAAAGATGTATTAAAAGATTTTAAAACAAAATTTGAAAATCTCAATCGTGCAAGTGGTAAAAAACAATTTTTGACCTATTATATGATAGCAGCACACCCAGGAAGCACAGAAAAAGATATGAAAGACCTCAAAGATTTTGCAAATCAAGATTTAAGACTGAGTCCTGAACAAGTGCAAATCTTCACCCCTACTCCATCAACTTATTCCACTTTAATGTACTATACTGAACTTGATCCTTGGAAACTCAGCCCTATTTTTGTTGAAAAAGATATCACCAAAAAACAAAAGCAAAAAGATATAGTGACTAAAAAATAGTTTATTTAGCCAATAAACTTTTTGAGTTTAGCTGCATCTAATGCACCAGCAACCCTTCGTACCTCTTTTCCATTTTTAAATAAAATAAGTGTAGGAATACTTTGGATATTAAACCTCCCAGCCACTACCCCTTGTGCATCTACATCCACTTTTGAAAATCGCACTTTTAGTGGATATTCACTAGCAACACTTTTAAATGTCGGGGCAAATGCCCTACAAGGTCCACACCAAGTAGCCCAAAAATCAACCACAACTGGGATATCATTGTTGTTTAAAAAAGTTCCAAAATTACTTTTTGTAAGCTCTACTGGATTGGTGCTAAGTAAAGATTTTTGACACTGCCCACAATTTGCTTTTCTATAACTCTCCTGCTTAGGTAAACGATTAGACTTAAAACAATGTGGACAAACAATAGTAACTATCTCCATAACTCCCCTTTATAGATATTTTGTCGCCTTTGGAATAAAAATTGTAACAAAAAAAAATAAATTTTAAAGTGTTATCAAATGAACTATTATGAATGTTCCTATTTATAAATATTAAGTTATAATATTTTGTGATAAATACATTGGGGAAGAGAATGTCTATTAAACATAAAAATTTATTTGATTATCTTGTTTTTTTAACTATATTAATTATTGTAGTGAGTGTCTATATAGTCTCTGAAAAGATTAAAAATGAGAAAATAAATGCTATTAAAAATGAGAAATATAATATATATTCAAAAAATATATATAACGAAATAGATATATTACTTAAAAATAAGCAAGAACTCACCTTTTCTATTGCACTCTCACTTGCACAAGATAGTGCAATTATTAAAGCGATTAAAGAAAATGATAATAAAAATATAAATTTGAAGAGATTCTCAGAATACTTAAGTGAAACTACTCAACTGCAACATACATGGTTCCATATTATTGATGGCAAAGGAACTTCATTTTATAGAAGCTGGACTCCCAAAAAGGGGGATAGTCTTTTAAAAATTAGAATGGATGTTGTTGAGATGATTAAAACACCTAGAATCATGACCACAATTAGTACAGGAGAGTTTGATATGACCTTTAAAAGTATGGTACCCATCTATGACAATGGTACTTTTATAGGTATTTTTGAGATTATCACTCATTTTAATTCTATAGCCAAACAACTTATGGATCAAAAGATCGATGCTGTAGTTGTTGTTGATAAAAAATATAGACAACAGATTAAAAAGCCTTTTACAAAAATCTTTATAGGTGATTACTATATTGCAAATTATAATGCTAAAAAAGTACTATTAAGCTATTTAGACAAAATGGGTGTTGAAAACTATATCCATAACACAGACAAATATATACTAGACCAAAATAATAATCATTTCATAGTTGTTTATAATATTCCAGATATTAAAGGGAAGCCTATGGGCTCTATTATTGCTTTTAAAAAGCTTGATAGTTTAAATATGGATGATATTAAAGTTATTGAAGATAATATTATTAAATATACGGCAATTATTACATTGACACTTTTACTTATTGGGTACTATTTGGTTTCTAAAAAACATTCACTTGAACTTGATGATAAAGTACAAAAAAGAACCAAAGAACTGGAAAAAGAGAAATTCTATATTCAAACAATTTTGGACACAAACCCAAATATTATTATCGTTACAAATAGCTTTAAAATAATAGATGCAAATAAAAGGTTTTTAGAGTTTTTCAACTATAACTCTATTGATGAGTTTATAACTGATCATGATTGTATTTGTGATTTTTTTGTTACCTTTGATGAAGAGGTTTTTTGTAATGACAAAATGGTAGATGGAATCCCTTGGGCTGAATATGTTGCTAAATATAAAAAAGAGCATATAGTACAATTAAAATATAAAGAAGAGATGTACATTTTTACAGTAAATGCAGAGTATTTAAAAGATACTTCAGATATCTTATTGACTTTTCAAAATATTACAGAAATTAAAAGGAAAGATAAGTTACTTTTTGAGCAATCAAAACTAGCTTCAATGGGTGTAATGATAGGAAATATTGCTCATCAGTGGAGACAACCTTTGTCTGTTATATCGACAGGAATAACAGGCTTAAAATTACAAAAAGAATACAATATCCTTTCAAATGAAGCTTTTTTTAAAACATGTGATGTTATTAATGATAATGCTCAGTATCTATCTCGTACTATTGAAGATTTTAAAAATTTTATTGCAAATGAAAGGGAACTAGAAGTTTTTAATTTGCATCAAAAAATTGAAAGTTTCCTAAGTTTTGTAGAAGGAACAATAAAAAATAACAATATAACTGTAATAACAGAGGTTGACAATCATATAATGCACAATGGGTATCCAAATGAGTTAATACAATGTTTTTTAAATATCTTTAATAACTCGAATGATGCTTTGAAAAATATAGAGGATGGTAAGTATTTTTTTATTTCTAGTAAAATAAAAGACAACCAACTTATTATTACATTCAAAGATAATGGCGGAGGAATACCAGATGATATATTGCCCCATATATTTGAACCTTATTTTACTACTAAACATCAATCAATAGGTACAGGTCTAGGTCTTAGTATGACTTATAATCTTATTACTGAGGGTATGAAGGGTACTATTACAGCTAAAAATGTTAGTTTTAAATACAACGATAATTCATATAAAGGTGCAAAATTTACAATAACATTACCATTAAATTTTGAATAAGCCCCAATATTCAAATGTCGCTATGCTTGAAGTATGATAGAGATATTTAGATTGGATTTGTTGGTTATGTAAGGAAAACTTTTCATTACGATATGTAGCAATAACACTAAAATGATTTTTATTCAAAATTATTTTAAAAGATAACTCTAAATATTTTTCATAAAATGCTTTTTTATCATTGAAAGAAAATGATTCTATTTTGGCATCGTAGTTTTCTAATGAATTAACACCAAGGTAACTCATCAAAACTTCCTCATAGTTTTCTTATTTATTATTTCGTCTAAATCAAAAGGGATATCTATTTCTCCCAAACTGATTCTAGCAAAAAGTATATGAAAATCAGAGAAGGTGTCATCCAAAGAAAACTTAAACGAAAAAAACCCAACCTAAAAACTCCGAAGAGCCTATAGATTGGGCTTTG
>CAZHJR010000100.1:0-6000 GCA_964533335.1 uncultured Helicobacter sp.
TGTGTTTATGATGTGGTTTATCATTTATTTGAGATGTTTATTGAGTTTTTGGAAATAGAAAAAGGTCAGAGAGACACTCTGACCTTTGATGTTTATACTTTTGTATATTAGCAAGAATAAGTTGTTTTGAACTCAAATGCAGTTGGTCTAGCTTCATATGGCCAAACTTGTGTTTCAAATTTATAATGTTGATATACATTGACAAATTCGGGTGTAAATACTGGTTGTAAGTATTCGTTATCTCTTATTAAACCTTCTAATGCACCTCTTAATGTATGTGGCATTTGAGGAATACCTTTTTCTCTAATTTCATCTAAAGAAAGTTCATATAGATCTTCGTCCATCGGTCCAATAGGTTCAGTTTTATTTTTAATTCCATCAAGTCCAGCCATCATCATAGCAGCAAATGCTAAGTATGGACAAGCAGTTGAATCTGGGAATCTCATCTCAACTCTTACAGCTTTCTCACCAGCACCATAAGGGATTCTACAAGATGCTGATCTATTTTGTGAAGAGAAAGTTAAAATTGAAGGTGCTTCAAATCCTGGGATTAATCTCTTATAAGAGTTAGTTGATGGATTTGTAAATGCTGAAACACTTCTTGCATGTTGGAAAACACCACCAATATAATGTCTAGCAGTATCAGAAAGATTTCCATAACTACCTTGTGCATAAAATAGGTTTTTACCATCTTTCCATAAAGATTGGTGTACATGCATCCCATTTCCATTATCTCCATACAGTGGTTTTGGCATAAATGTAGCTGTTTTACCATTTAGGTGAGCTACCATTTTGATAACATATTTTAATTTTTGAACATTATCTGCAGCACCGATGATATCTGAGAAAACTATACCGATTTCATGTTGTCCTTGAGCAACTTCGTGGTGTCCTAAAACAACTTCAAGACCTACTTGCTCTAAAACAAGCATCATTTCAGCTCTTAAATCAACACCTGTATCAATTGGAGCTACTGGGAAATAACCACCTTTTACTCTTGGTCTATGACCCATATTTCCACCTTCATAAGATGTATTATCAGACCAAGCACCCTCTGTTGAGTCAACTTTATAGTAAGACTCATTCATACCATCAACAATTTTTACATCATCAAATACGAAAAACTCATTTTCTGGACCAAAATAAGCAGCATCAGCAATTCCTAACGATTCTGCATGTTTAAGAGCTTTTTTTGCAATACTTCTTGGGCATTTTTCATAAAGGTCACCTTTATAGATATCATAAACATCACAAAATACAATAATTGTGCTGTCAGCTGTAAATGGATCTAAAAATGCAGTTGGTACATCTGGTTTTAAAAGCATATCTGATTGGTTAATTGGTTGCCAAGCATCAATTGAAGAACCATCAAATGGTAAACCATTTGTTAAGTTACCCTCATTAACCGCACTCATTCTATAAGTAACATGATGCCACATACCTTTTAAATCAGTAAATCTAAAATCTACAAATTGTACTTCGTGTTCTTTACAATAAGTAAAAAACTCTTCCACATTATTAACAAATTTTCCCATTTTAATCCCCTTTTATTTTAAATTTCAATTTCGAAACATTCTATCAAAACCAACATCAAACTTCAATATGAAACTTGTATATTTTTTATACAAATTTCATATACCTTCCTTTTGGGAAGAGCTAACCGTCTAGATTGATTTTTTCAATAAGTTCTTCTAAAACCTTTTGTGCCTCTTCGTGAGATGGCTGACATCCACCTGCAGCCTCATGTCCACCACCGTGGTATTTAAGCATCAATTCACCAACATTTGTTTTTGATGTTTTATTTAGTATTGACTTCCCTGTACTATAAACAACATTTTGTTTATTTCTACCCCAAACAGCATGAATAGAGATATTTACCTCAGGAAAGAGTGCATAGACTAAAAATCTATTTCCTGGATAGATAATTTCCTCTTCTCTATAGTCTATAACCGCTAAATTTTTATACACAGTTGTACATTTTAGAAGTTGCTCTTTAAACTCTTTCTCATACCTAAAATAAAGTTCTACTCTCTCTTTTACATCTGAGAGATTTAAAATATCTTCAATATTATGTTCAGCACAATAATCAATCAAATCCATCATAAGCTGATAATTTGAAACTGTAAATTCCCTAAATCTTCCAAGCCCAGTTCTACTGTCCATTAAAAAGCTTAAAAGTTCCCACCCTTGTGGATTTAGAATATCACCTATATTAAACTGAGCACTATCCGCTTTATTCGCAGCATCCATCATATCTTTAAATCTAGCTGGAAATGTCTCAATACCACCATAATATTGATAAACCACCTCAGCTGCACTTGGAGCATCTGGAATAATGATATGGTTCTCTTTTTTTTCATTTCGTAAAGTTTCACTAAAATGATGGTCAAATGCTAAGTGTACCCCATCAACATAAGGTAGATTTGTCGTGATATCATCTTCTGTTATCTCAATTTTACCATCTTGCATATCTTTTGGATGTACAAAAGAGATCTCATCAATTATCCCTAAATACTTTAATAATGTACCACAAACCAATCCATCCATATCACTTCTTGTTACAAGTCTATAAACTTTTTGTGTCATTCCTACTCCTTATTACTGGCAAGATTTTAGCTACTTTAAGCTTATAAACTTAAAATACACAAGATATTTTTTCTCTTTTTTTAAAGGAAATACAACTTTTGTAGCCGATTTGTTTCGCAATATCTGTGATTTTATCATAAAACATACCAATTTGTTCAATTTTATGTGCATCACTTCCAAAAGTAATTGGTATATTTAATTCGTATGCTAATTGTAAAATTTCTCTTGATGGATACTGTTCTTTAACATCTTTTCGCAAACCTGCACTATTAACTTCAAGTACCATATCAGCCTTTTTTATCTCTTTGAGTACTTCAAAGCAAAGTTCTTTCATATCTTTTTTTGGTAAAAAATTAAATACTTTTATCAAGTCAAAATGCCCAACGATATCAAAATACCCACTTCTTGCCATATTTTGCATCGCTTTAAAATACTCTTCCCAAATCTTATCAATATCTCTTTTTTCATACTCTCCTATAAACTCAGGATTATCAAATCCCCATTTATCAAGGTAATGCACTGAGCCTATTAAGTAATCAACTGGTGCATTTACTATACCATCAAGGAGATAATCACCCTCAATATAGTCAACTTCATACCCTAAAAGTATCTCAATCTTATCTTTGTATTGTTCTTGTAAAGCAAGAACACTTTTTTGATAAAATTCTTGATTTTCGAAAGTCAACCGATACCCATCTTCAAAATTTTTCATCGGTGCATGTTCACTAAATCCAAAACTATCAATCCCTAGCTCAATAGCTCTTTTGACATACTCTTCCATCTCCCCTTCTGCATGATTGCAAAGATAAGTATGATTGTGTAAATCTATTCTCATTGAAGTAGCCCTGCTCCATCAATTTTTGTGCTTCTATCAAGCGCATAGACCCTTTTGCCATCAATAATATCATATTTCCAAATTGGAGCTGATGCTTTAAAATCTTCAACGAAGTCGTTTATAAGCTCCAATGCCACCCTTCTTTTTGGACTACAAACAGCTGCTATATAGCTACTTGTATGATTTAAAACATCCCCACGACTATGTGCCATCAAAACTATTGCATTGCTTTGTTTTGCTTTTTCTTGCCATCGATTAAACCAAGAGTTTAAGATAGGCTCATAAATATCAAAACTAAGACCATCTATCCCATCTTCATCCCTTACGACTCCAACGAAGGTGATAATCGCTCCAAAATTAGAAAGTCGAAAATCGTTGTACCAACGATTTGTTATTTGTTCTACTTCTAAACTGCCATTATAAAGTTCTAAGTATTTATTATCTATCACCACTTTTTTATTCTCCAAATTTATATATTTTTTAACCACTACCCAGAGTTTTTTATTCAGGTATGAATATAAAAAACTCGTTCAAACCTAAAAAAGTGAAACTATTCACTCTTTTTTAACGGTTTTCACCCACCACATACAGGGGGTAAAAGGGAAACTTTATCACCATCTTTTAAAGGGATGTTTTTATCTTTTACTAGTACATCATTCACTGCAACTGCACTATTAAGAAGCCAGTTTACAAGAGTTTCATCCTGTTTTAAAATTTCACTTAATTGATTTAGATTTGTAATATCCACCAATAATGGCTCTTTTCCTATCGGTCCTAAAAATTCTACTTTTACCATCTTTTATACCTTTTTTTATTCATAGTTGGTTATTATACCAATTCACTATAAAAATTAAGAGGCTTTCTTTTATGATATTTGCTAAAATTGATTTTATCAATCTTCTCCCATTTTATATTTTTCTCAAACAAAATATCACCTCAACACAAACAAAACAAATCATCAACTATAAAAAATCCTATCCATCTCATATCAATAAAAAGTTCAAAAATAGACAAATTGATGCAGCTTTTATCTCCTCAATTGTCTCCAAAAATTGTAAATGTTTAGATGCTGGAATAGTTGCAAAAGGGGAAGTTTTATCTGTTCTTTCAGTTGGAAATGAAACCTATAAAAAAGATTATCAATCAGATACCTCAAATGCACTAGCTAAAATTTTATCACTCAATGGAGAAGTTTTGATAGGTGACAAAGCCTTATATCATTACCATAATGCAGTTGATAGAGATTTTCAAGATTTAGCAAAGGTATGGAATGATAGATACAAACTTCCATTTGTATTTGCAAGACTGTGTTACAACAAACATCAAAAAAAACTTGAAAAGCTTTCTAAAAGATTTGTGAAATCAAAAGTGTTCATTCCACAATATATCCTCGAAAACTATGCAAAAAGAAGTCGACTTAGTAAAAATCAAATCAAACACTATCTGACAAAAATAAGCTACAAAATAGAGCAAAAAGAGAAAATGGCTCTCAAAAAATTTTTTACATTAGCACACACACAAAGAAAGGAAAATGCAAATTTATGACACTATTTGATGCAATAATTTTAGGAACTTTAGAGGGTCTGACAGAATTTCTACCCATTTCAAGTACAGGACATCTTATTATGGCTTCTCATCTTTTGGGACTAGAACAGACAAATGCTCACAAAACTTTTGAAGTTTCCATCCAACTTGGAAGTATTTTGGCAGTTTTATTTCTTTTTGCAAAGCGACTTTTGGTCGATAAAATCCTTTGGTTAAAAATTATCATAGCTTTTTTGCCAACTGCTGTTTTTGGATTTTTATTTTATAAAACTATCAAAGCACTTTTTGGAATAGAAACCGTTGCCATAATGCTTATCGTTGGAGGGGTACTCTTTTTGGTTATCGAATACTTTAGAAGAAATCATGATGATAGTAAAGATAAAACGGTAGATGACTTAACAATCAAAGAAGCATTTACTATAGGGTTATTTCAAAGTCTTTCTATGATTCCAGGAACTAGCCGAAGTGGTGCGACTATGATTGGTGGATTATTTGCTGGACTGAGACGAAAAAGTGCTGCTGAATTTTCATTTTTACTCGCTATACCAACTATGTTTGTAGCTACTTTTTATGATTTATATAAAAATCGAAGTGAAATGATTATTGATGATTATTCTCTACTGGCAGTAGGTTTCGTGACTGCATTTATTGTTGCATTTTTTACAGTAAAAGCAATGATGCGATTTCTTACAACGCATACTTTTGTTGCTTTTGGAATTTATAGAATCGTTGTTGGATTAACTTTTTGGTTTTTTGTCGTATGACAAAAAACTAGACTTTTGGGTTATACCTTTCTATTGTGTATCCCACCCCTTTAATATTTTTTATAAAATCCTCTTTAAGCTCTTTTTTGAGCCTACTCATCTCTGCTCTTATAGTAGCATCACCTATTGGCTCATTATCCCAGATATAGATTCTAAGGGTATCTATTGTAATAACCGTTCCAATATTTTTTGCTAAATATTTTACTATTTGAAATTTTTTATTTGTAAGTTGTTGCACTTCCCGATTACAATACAAAACATTTTCATCAA
>CAZHJR010000101.1:0-5943 GCA_964533335.1 uncultured Helicobacter sp.
CAATAATGTGTTCTCAAAATTAACCCTCTCTAAGTTATAAAAATTTCGCGATTATAGCTAATTGTATATAAAATACTCGTATTAGGTTATTGTATCCAACCTTTCTTTTTGAAAATATAAAGAGGTAATACTGATGAGATAAGCATTAAAACAATCGATACAGCATATCCATAATCCCAATGAAGTTCAGGAATAAAGTCAAAGTTCATCCCATAAATGCTTGCAATGAGTGTTGGTGGAAGGAAAATAACATTTACAATTGTAAACATTTTGATAACCTTATTTTGTTCAATACTCAAAACCCCTAAGAAGATATTTTGGAGATAATCAAGCCTTTCAAAATTAAATTCAGTATAGTCTATAAGTGATTTTATATCTTTTAACATGATTTGGATATCACTTTTGAGTTTGTCACACAATTTTGATGACTTTAAAAATGCAGTTAGAATTCTTTGCTTATCAGTAAGGTTTTCTCTGATTTTCATATTAAGATCTTCAAATGCAGAGATTTTTTCTAGAATCTCTTCATCATCATTTTTATAGTCTGTAAAGACAAATTTTCGTAAATTTGTGATATCTCTTGAGAGTTTTTCAATAATATCAGCATCAGCATCTATTCTAATATCTAAAATATTACAAAAAATATCAAAGCCATCTTTATAATCTTTTGGAGAAGCTTTAAACTTTTTATTCATCTCATCAAAAGTTTTTAGATTGATATATCTTATTGATATGAGGAGTTTGTTATGAAGAATAAAAGATACTGTTTCATTTTTTGGTGTTATTTCATTTGAAACAAGGAAATAACTATTTATCTCTATTTTATTACTCTCTTCCCAATACCTAGAACTTATCTCAATCTCTTCACTCTCTTGTTTGGTAGGAAAAAGAATATCAAAGTTTTTTTCTATAAAATTTTTTTCTTTAATGGAAGGTTGATACATATCTATCCAGATAACATTTCTTTTCATTTCATCCGTAATGATGTCAAGTGACTCTTCAATTTCCACTACTTTTAGCCTATTACTATTATTGAGTGTATAAAAAATAATCATTACAACCTCCTTTATAATTTTTTACAATTTTGTCTGAATGATACTAGAATTTTACTTTTTTAGGGATAAAATTTCTTCAGCAATGAATAATTGTAACCGTATAAATATTCAATAATCTATAATTAAGTATTTTTTAACTACAATCCCAAACTTATTTATAAAAAGGAAAGATGTAATGGCAACAAAAAGAACATATCAACCACATAACACTCCTAGAAAAAGAACTCATGGGTTTAGAGCAAGAATGGCTACTAAAAACGGAAGAAGAGTTTTAAGAGCTAGAAGAGCTAAAGGTAGAAAGAGATTAGCTGTTTAAGTAAACAACATAGGGTTAAAACAACTAAAGAGTTTAACCAAATCTACAAAAGCAATACAAAGTGGCATACACACACTTTTGTTGCTTTCTTCAAATCGTCAAATCATACAAAAATCGGTTTCGTAGCCTCCAAAAAAGTTGGTAATGCTGTTCATAGAAATAGAGCCAAAAGGCTTTTAAGATCACTTATGCTTCGACATGAATCTCATCTGCCATCTGGGGAATATGCATTTGTTGCAAAAGAGGAAATTTTAAAAAGAGAATATCTACTTTTAGAAAAAGATTTTAAGTATGCAATGAAGAAAATGGGAATCTATAAGGCTCTAATTGAATAAGCTTTTTTTACTTCTTATTAATTTTTACCAAAAATATCTCTCAATTTTATCACATGGAAGTTGCAGGTATCATCCAAGTTGTTCAGAATACTCCAAAATACAATTTACCTACAATAATTTTTTTATCGCTTTATATTTTTCAACTCTACGAATACTTAGCTGCAATAAACTATTTAGTGGTGGATTTGATTATCCAAAAGTGAGATATGACTTAAATAATGTAATTTTTAAAAAGATTAAGATAAAATTCTGGCTTATTCCTACAGAAGATGGAAGATTTTATATAATCAAAAATTGGGATAGAAATAGAAAATAAATTATTAGGATAACGAACACATGGGGATGACGAACAATACTCTTAACAAAAACGATACACAAAAAAAGATACTAATCGCAACGGTTATTTCGTTTGCTTTTTTTATTGGATATGATTTTTTATATTTGCAGCCGCAACAACAACTTCTTGAACAACAAAAAAAAGAGCAGTTAGCAAAAGAGCAAGCTGCTAAAATACTTGAAGTAAATCAAACGACTGCTACAGCTCCAAATAGAGTAGAAACATCATTGAATGCAAACACTAGTGCAAATGCAGCTCCAGCAGTACAAGTAAATGATAATAATGAAATTATTTCAACAATTAAAACAAAAACATCAAAAATAGAGATTGATAGTTTAGGGAGAATTGCTCAAATTACCCTTACTACAAATAGATATCAAGATGAAGAGCATAAAGCGATTAAATTATTTACACCTACACAATTAAGACCGTTAGAAGTTAGATTTATGGATGTTGCTGTTAATAATGAAGCATTTAAGATAAAAGTTGAGGCAAGTGCAACGGCACTTGATGCATCATCAGCACCAGTAAAATTAACACTAACTCAAAAACTTCCAACAACGACTCTAACGAAAAATTTAACTATTTATCCTGATGGGCATTATGATTTAGATATAGCAACAAGTACAAAACAAAATTATTTTATTACACCAGGATATAGACCAAATGTGTTAGCTGATATGTATGCTGATCATGGTGCTTTACTTATTAAAAATGATGGAACTTTAAATATCATTGAAGATGAAGATTTAGAAAGAAATAGTGATTTTGTAGGTATTCAAGCAGTTTCTGGATTTGATAGATATTATGCGACTGTACTTTATAATTTTGATAAAAATCTTCAAGTTACAGTTATGAGTAATAACACACAATCTCCTGAATCTTTTATTCATGTTATGAATAATGCAACTTTACATGGATATGCTGGACCAAAAGAATATAAAACTTTAGATGCACTTGATAGTAGATTAACTGGGGTTATTGAATATGGTTGGTTTACATTTATAGCAAAACCTATGTTTGCAATGCTTGAATATATCTATACTTATGTTGGAAATTGGGGATGGACAATTGTTATTTTGACGATTTTGGTAAAACTTGTATTGCTTCCTCTTTCTCACAAAGGGATGGTAAGTATGAATCGACTTAAAGAACTTGCCCCTAAAATAAAAGCAATTCAAGAAAAATATGGAAATGACAAACAAAAAGCTTCAATGCATATGATGGAATTGTATAAAAAAGAGGGTGCAAATCCTATGGGTGGATGTTTACCAATTCTTTTACAAATACCAGTTTTCTTTGCAATCTATAGAGTTTTAATCAATGCAATTGAACTTAAAGGAAGTGGTTGGATACTTTGGATTGAAGATTTATCTATAATGGACCCTTACTTTGTATTACCTATTTTGATGGGTGCGACGATGTATATCCAACAAAGAATTACACCTATGCAGGTGCAAGATGAGTTACAACAAAAGATATTCCAATGGCTACCTGTTGTATTTACAGTATTTTTCTTATGGTTCCCAGCAGGACTTACATTATACTGGTTTATTAATAATCTTGTCACAGTTGGACAACAATATTATGTAAATCAATTATTTCAAAAAGAGAAAGCTAAACGACACGAAGAACACCTAGCAGCTAAACATCATACTAAAGAGAAATGACAATGGAAACAACAGAAGATTATATAGCATTCGAGGGTTCAACCCTTGAAGAAGCTTATAAAAAAGCTTCTTTGGAGTTTAAGTGTTCTATAACAGATTTAAAAAGTGATGTGATTCAAGCACCAAGTAGCGGGTTTTTAGGATTTTTCAAAAAAAATGCAATTATCAAAGTTTATAGATGTGATAGAAAAAATAGCTCTTTAAATGAAGATGTGATAGTCAAGCCTAAACAAGAAAAAATTAATATTAAAGATATCTCTTCAAAAATGGAAGAGATCCACAGCGATACAGACAATGCCTCTTTTGAACCAACACGAAATAAAATATCACAAAAAAATGAAGATCAAATTTTCAATAAATTTTATGATAAAAGTGTAGAAAATTTTGAAGAGATAAAAATAATCAAGAGTGATAAAATTCTAGCTGAGATAAAAGAAAAAATTGATGAATTGTTTTCACTTCTTACATATGAAATAGAGCCAGTTAGAGTTTCATATTATGATGATAAGACACTTTTTATAGAGTTTAGTGGTAAAGATAGTGCATTACTTATAGGAAAAGAGGGATATAGATATAAAGCATTGTCTTATATTCTTTTTAACTGGATTCATGAAAAATATGATTTGATGATACGGCTTGAGATAGCTGAGTTTTTAAGTACACAAGAGGATAGTATCCGTAAATATCTCGAACCAGTCATTGAAACTATTAAAGTTGATGGTTTTTATAAGACAAAAAATCTTGATGGTATCCTTATCCATATAGCACTTACAAGATTAAGAACAGAATTCCCAGAAAAATATATTGCAGTTAAAAGTAATATAAAAGGTGAAAAGTATATTCTAGTAAATGAATATAGAAAATAGGATAGTGCAATAATGTACAATGATGATACAATAGTTGCAATTGCAACTGCAAGTGGGATAGGAGCTATTAGTATCATTCGTCTGAGTGGAAAAGATGCACTTGCTATTGCTTATAAGATTACAAAAAAAGTTTTTTTTTCTCCAAGATTAGCAACACTTACAAAGCTATACGATGTAAAAGATGAGCTTATCGATGAATCTTTGGTTATCTATTTTCAAAATCCATATTCCTTTACAGGTGAAGATATCGTAGAGTTTCAATGTCATGGAGGAATTGCACTCACTAATATGATACTCCAAGCAACACTAGATTTTGGAGCAAGGTTAGCAAATCCTGGAGAATTTTCAAAAAGGGCTTATCTTAATGGAAAAATTGACCTTTCTCAAGCTGAAGCAATCAGTAAACTGATAGAAGCAAAAAGTGAAGATGGTGTAAAACTGTTAGCAAGACAACTCAAAGGGGAGCTTAAAGAGTTTGTTGAGGAGATTAGAAAAGATTTGCTTTTTATTTTGGCTTATGTTGAGGTGAGTATTGATTATGCTGAAGAGGACTTACCAACAGATATTTTAGAACAAATCGATACTAAACTAAATAATATAGAACAAAAACTCCTAACAACATTAGAAGTGAGTAAAAGACGAGAGGGAATGATAGAAGGGTTTAAAGTTGCAATCATTGGAAAGCCAAATGTTGGTAAAAGCTCCCTTTTAAATAAGCTACTTAATTTTGATAGAGCAATTGTCAGCAACATTGCAGGAACAACAAGAGATACAATCGAAGAAAATATTAAAATTGGTTCCCATATCATCAAAATTGTTGATACAGCTGGTATAAGAGATGCAAGTGATGAGATTGAAAAAATAGGTATAGAAAAATCAAAACAAGCAATAGAAGAGGCTGATATTGTAATAGCACTCTTTGATAATAGTAATTTGTATGATGAAGAAGATAGTAAAATCAATCAACTTTTGGAAGACTCAACAAAAGAAAAGATAATTATTTTAAATAAATGTGATTTGGAAAATAAGTTTGATAAGAAAAAACTTCAAAAGATTGATATAGAGCTTACTATTGCAAAATCACTGCAAGAGTCATCTTTAAAAGATTTGATTGAGTGTTTACAAAAAATACTTGACAACAATGGAATCGTAGCTGATGGAATGACACTTGTTTCAAAACATCAAGTGATAAGTGTGGAAAATACACTTAAAAACATCATTGAATCAAAAGAGATTTTAGTTGGTGGAGCATTAGAGTTTTTCGCACATCATATAACACAAGCATTGGAAAATATATCGCAAATCACACGACCTTATGAAAATGACCAAATGCTTGATGTGATGTTTGGGGAGTTTTGTTTAGG
>CAZHJR010000102.1:0-5754 GCA_964533335.1 uncultured Helicobacter sp.
AAAAGCCCAAAGAGATGGGGAACTCTTTAGGCTTAGTTTTGTTAAATATTTCGAAACTTATTTTTACAAAAACTTATCTTACACAGTCAAAGAAATAGTCAGTTTTTGCTATATCTTTTGTCTCTTCATCAAGTTGATCAAGGACTGCATTTGTTATCCAAGTAAGTAAATTTAAAGCACCTTTATATCCACTGATTGAATATCTATGTAAATGGTGTCTATCAAATATAGGGAAACCAATTCTAATAAGTGGGATACCTGTATCTCTATAAAGCTCTTTACCATATACATTTCCGATTAAGAAATCAACTGGTTCTGTGAACAATAAACTTCTCAAATGCCATAAATCTTTCCCTGCCCAAATTTGACAATCACTTGCCCAAGCAGATTTTGAAAGAATTTTTTTCATATCTTCTTCCCAACCTTTTTTAGGAGCATTGTGGCAAAGGATATGTGAAGGGATAGCACCCATTTCTACTAAAAATGACACAAGACCTAAAAGGAAATCTGGATCTCCAAAGATTGCAAATTTTTTCCCGTGCATATATGGGTAAGAATCTTGCATTGCATCAACTAATTGAGCTCTTTGAATTTTTAAACTTTCAGCTACTTCTTTTCCTGTTAATTCTTTTAATTTCATAACAAAAGCATCAGTTCCACCTAAACCGATTGGGTTACAAATATGAAATCCTTGTCCCCATCTATTTTTGATAGTTTTAGCTGTTTGAGTTGTACTATATCCTTGTAAGCTTATTGTAGCTTTAGCATTGATAGCTGTTTTTGCTAACTCTAAAGATGTTCCACCAGCATACAGTTTATAATCTCCTGCACCTGTATTCCATTGCTCTTCATGGTCACCAATCATCACAATTTTATCACTAAAAGATGCAGCAATCTCTTTAATTTCAGCTAATGAACCTAAATATGGCTCAAATCCTGGGATGATATTAATTCTTTCTTCATCAAGAACTTTCGCACTTTTTTCTGGATTTAACTGCTCTAAGATAGCTTTCATCATATTGTCATAACCAGTAATATGGCTTCCAACAAACGATGGAGTATGTGCATAAGTGATAGCTGTAGCATCAAGTTCACCCTCAGCTTCTTCTCTTGCTCCAATAACGAATGCATTTAAATCATCTCCAATAACTTCTGCCATACAAGTAGTTGATACTGCTATCATTTCTGGTTTATACATTGCATTACAGTTTCTAAGACCATCTTTCATATTTGCTAACCCACCAAATACCGCAGCTGATTCACTCATAGAGTCAGATACACAAGGAGTTGGCTCTTTGAAATGTCTTGTAAAATAACTTCTAAAGTAAGCAACACAACCATGAGATCCATGTACATAAGGCATAGTATTTTCAAAACCAAGTCCAGCCATGATAGCTCCAAGAGGTTGACAAGCTTTAGCAGGGTTTACAGTGATAGCCTCTCTAGCTAAATTTTTCTCTCTATAATCCCAAGATTTAGTCCACTCAGCAATCTCTGCCACTTTTTCAGGGTTTGTTGCACCAACTGCACTTTCAAACTCTTTTTTTGCCATCAAAGATGCTTGATAGTCATCTTTTAAAAATAATTTTTGTCCGTTTACTATATTATTTACGTCTTGCATACTAAGCTCCTATCTCTTTATCCCATGGAGCAACATTGTGTGTCCATACAGGTGAATTCATAGCTAAATCCATATCTTTAGCAAATATTGCGAATGCATCATACCCATGGTATGGTCCTGAATAATCCCAAGAGTGCATTTGTCTAAATGGTAATCCCATTTTTTGGAATACATATTTCTCTTTTACCCCAGAAGCAACTAAATCTGGTTTTAAAGCTTTTACGAATTGTTCTAATTCATATTCATTTACATCATCATAGATTAATGTACTTCTAGCGATATCCTCTTTTGTTCTTTTATAGTCATCACCATGTCCGAACTCATAACCAGTACCGATAATCTCCATACCCAAATCTTCATAAGCACCAATAACGTGTCGTGGTCTTAATCCTCCAACATAAAGCATTACTGTTTTACCTTCAAGTTTTGGTCTATATTTTGCAATAACTGCATCAGTCATAGCTGTATATTTTGCGATAACAGCTTCTGTTTTTTCTTGAATCTCTGGTCCAAAGAACTCAGCAATTTTTCTTAAACTTTCAGTTGTTTTAGAAGGTCCAAAGAAGTTATATTCCATCCATGGAATTCCAAACTCTTGTTCCATATGTCTTGAAATATAGTTCATTGATCTATAGCAATGTAATAGATTTAATTTTGCTTTTGGTGCAATTGAAAGTTCTTTATAAGAAGCATCTCCAGACCATTGAGCAATAACTCTAAGTCCCATCTCTTCAAGTAAAATTCTACTTGCCCAAGCATCTCC
Source organism: uncultured Helicobacter sp. (assembly GCA_964533335.1). Lineage (GTDB taxonomy): Bacteria > Campylobacterota > Campylobacteria > Campylobacterales > Arcobacteraceae > CAIJNA01. The sequence goes on from CAZHJR010000102.1 coordinate 2,385, forward strand.
ACCAATGTTATAATCCCCGATAATTGCTACATCATAAGGAGTTGATTCGAAATCTTTTCTTGCACTAGTATCAGGCATAACTTCATCTCTAATCATATCGTTTGCAATATGATGTCCAAGTGATTGCGAAACCCCTCTGAAACCTTCACAAGATACTGCAATTGTTGGTTTGTCTGATTCTTTTTTGTGTACTCTTGCAACTGCATGAATATCATCACCGATAAGACCAATTGGACACTCTGATTGGATAGAGATACCATTATTTAATGGGAACAATTGATCAATCTCAGTAAGAGCTTGTTTTAATTTTTTATCTCCACCAAATACGATATCTTTTTCTGTAAAATCAGTAGTAAAGTTCATAGTTACAAATGTATCAATACCAGTTGTTCCTATATAATAGTTTCTTCTACCAGCTCTACTATATTGCCCACAACCTACTGGTCCGTGAGAGATATGAATCATATCTTTAATAGGTCCCCAAACAACCCCTTTTGATCCTGCGTATGCACAACCTCTTTGGCTCATAACACCTGGTACAGTTTGTTTATTGCTTTTTGTTTTATCACAAGCACCTTTAACACCTTCTGGGCTATCAACACCAAGATGTTTTTCTCTGTTTTTTTTCGCTTTTTCTGGATATACAGCAAGTACATCTGCAATAGCTTGTTTTTGTTTACTTTCTAAAGTTTCTGGTCCCATCCGACACTCTCCTTTTAAATATTTTTCTTAGAAATAGAGGCGATAGCCTCCACTTTCAACTATTTTACTGATACTCTATATAGATTCATATCATCTAATTTTTTGCAAAGCTCTTTTGTAGCTTCACCATCTACAGCTTTTGAAATTTCACTGATTTGGTATTTGTTTGTGTAATAAATCATTTTGAAATCATTTTTTACTGCAACTTCACTATTCGTAAAGTAATCAACAAATGCTGTGTGTAAGAATGTACCTGCAGGAACTTCTAAAGTTTCTAATTTTGCACCTTCTCTTGTTTCACTTGTTAATGTTACAGATTTTCCTGTAGCATCAATACCTTCATTTACTTTTTCAATAACTTTGTCAAAACTTACATCATTTCCTTCACTTGCTGGGAAGTGGTATCCACATATAAACATCTTATACTCCTTAAAATTTGTCCCAAATTTGAAGGGACCTATTGTTAAATGTTTACTTTTAACAGCTTGAGTAAATCGAGCTTAAAGTAACAAATCCTAAAGAGGAAAACGAGTTTTCCTACCTATTTGTCCCAAATTTGAAGGGACCTATCATTACATTTTAAAAGCGAAAAAAATCGCCAACTCAACTCATTTTTATAAAATTAAAATATCTTGTATGAACGACTCTGCAACGGAAGGGTCATCATCTTTGATGATGGGGCACCCACCGTGAAGCCTTAGTGAATACAAGAAGTTTTATATTTTTACTTTTAAGCTTCTTCTGCTTTTTTACCTAAGTTTTCTTCATCAACCTCTTCTTCTAATCCAAATTCCATTAATAAGTTTTCAAGGTCATCCATTTCAAGTGGTCTTGGGATTACTTTAAGGTCATTTGCAATAATTTTTCTTGCTAACTCTTTGTATTCCATAGCTTGGTCTGAATTTGGAGCAAATTCAACAACTGTCATTCTTCTAAGCTCTGCTCTTTGAACATGGTTAGATCTTGGAACGAAGTGGATCATTTGAGTACCAATTTGCATTGCTAAGTTTTTAGCAAGGTCATACTCTTTATCTGTCATCCTAGCATTACAAATTAATCCAGCAAGTCTTACTCCACCAGTATTTGCATATTTTAAAATACCTTTTGAGATGTTATTAGCCGCATACATAGCCATCATTTCTCCAGACATTACGATATAGATTTCTTGAGCTTTCCCTTCTCTAATAGGCATAGCAAATCCACCACAAACAACATCCCCAAGAACATCGTAAGAAACGAAATCTAACTCATCGTTATAAGCACCCTCTTCTTCTAAGAAGTTAATCGCTGTAATAACTCCTCTACCTGCACATCCAACACCTGGCTCTGGTCCACCTGATTCTGTACACATAATGTAACCTTCAGTAATTTCAGTGTTATCTGGGTGAAACTCATCTGCACCTGGTTTACATACATCTTCTAATTCTAAATCTTCAACAGTTCCTGCTTCAGAAGCTAGTTGCATAATTGTTGATTGTGCTTTTTCATGAAGAATTAATCTTGTAGAATCCGCTTTAGGGTCACACCCAACAATTAATATTTTTTTCCCATAATAGTGGCACATAGCAGCCAATGTATTTTGAGATGTAGTAGATTTACCAATCCCACCTTTTCCGTAAAATGCAATTTGTCTTAAACTTGACATTTCGTCTCCTTTTTTTTGAATTTAAATCGAAAATAGTAATTGCATTTAGTGTTCCATAAAATGAAAAATATCCAATGGAATTTGTAATTTTTTTAACAAAAGGCTAATTATAGGGATTTAAAAAATTTGAGAAAAGATTTTTATTGGTTTTTAAATGATTTTTATTTTTGAAAAAGTTTGTCTTTATTTTTATTTTTAACAAAATTGGTTTAGTTCTCTCCAAAAGAGAAAACTATTATCAAATATTGACAATTACTTTTTTCTTGTTTTCGATTTTCTGTTAATATTGAGTTTGTACTGAAATTTATGGTATTCCTTAATGATTTTATTTGCTATCTTTTCCATAGTATCAAATACTGTTCTATGCTCCCAAATTTTACTTTGTGGATGTTTCTCAACAAGTTCTTTTTTTACTCTCATATTCACTTCACTATAGATATTCAAAATATCCTCCAATTGTAACTCTTCAATCATAGAAAATTTAGAAAACGATTGTTTTGCCTCTAATTTATAAAAATAGATAAGTAATAATCCCAAATATTCAGGGATAAACATACTTCCATGTGGAACTAAATTTTTTAATAATAACCCCAATTTTTCATAATAGATTCCATAAGGTTCATATTGTTTAGCAAGGAGAAAATTTTGCTGACTAAGATTTGCTTCTCTAAAAATTTTAAATAATTTCTCTTTGGGTATGACATTTTCTCTCAAATAAAAAGACAAATCCTTAATAACTTCATCAATTACCATATCATCATTTTTATGTGCTTTCACTGTCACAATAGTTTTCTTTTGAGAATAGTTTTCATCTCTGAGTTGCTCATATTCATCAAAAAGTTGCAAAATAAATGTGAGTAATATCTCAGCCTTAAAATCTTTAAGAGTTGTATTTGTAGATATTAACAATGAAGCTTGAATTGGTAACTTAGTTTTTATAGACATCTGGTGTTTTCTCCATTTTAATACAATAAGAAGTAATTATAAGTTATGTGGACAAGTTTAAAAACTTGCCCATTCATC
>CAZHJR010000103.1:0-5727 GCA_964533335.1 uncultured Helicobacter sp.
TTTATCTATCTCTGACAATCCATTTTATTACCACTTTTTTTATCCCTTTATTTCTTTTCATGCTGTATAATTCTTGATCAAATTATTAGGAAATATATGAAACAATTTTTAGCACTTAAAGCTAGTGCAGGTAGTGGTAAGACTTATGCATTGACCCTTCGCTATATTTCCCTTTTATTTCTTGACATTAGTCCAAATACAATACTAACTCTCACATTTACAAACAAAGCTGCTTCTGAGATGAGTGAGAGAATATTTAGAACATTATTATCTTTGGGAGATGATAGTAGTATTCTTGAAGAGATTAGTAAACAAACTCATTTAGATATAGATGATATTTTAAATAAAAAAAGAAGAGTGATAGAGCGATTTTTATCTGATGAACTTTTTATTATCACTCTTGATAAATTTATCAATAAAATTTTAAGAGAATTTGGTGGATATCTTGATATTAGTGATGATTTTACAATCGAAAATGATGATTATGATTTGATGCTTTATAAGTTTTTACTTTCATTAGATAAGGAAGCTTTTTATAATTTAATAGAGTTTTCTCATACAAATAGTAAGAAATTAAATGCAATTGTGGAGTTATTTGAATCATTAGATGATAAAAATCAAGAGTTTACTTTAGTGGATTTTTCTAAAGAAATATTAGATGAAATAAAAAATGAGATTATGCAGAGTTCATTTATTATAAAAGGATATGTTATAAATGCCAATCTTTCACAATCTGCATTGAATGCTGTTAATTTTCATGATATTGATAGTTTACTTGATTGTGGAAAAACTTGGTTAGGAAAAGAGAGTTTAAGTGAGTATAGTTATTTTAAAAAAGATAAACTCATTTCATCCTATGATAGTGAACTTTTAAAGATTAAAGCAGATTTGCAACTCTATTTTAAATATAAAGAGATTGGTATTCTAAACGGGCTATTTACTATTTATAATCATTTTAAAGAGTTTAGATACAAATATAAAAAAGAAAAGAATTCATTACAATTTAATGATATTACAAATCTTGTTTATACACTTTTTAAAAAATATATTGATAAAGATTTTTTGTATTTTAGACTTGATGCAAAGTATGAACATATCCTTATTGATGAATTTCAAGATACCTCAATTATGCAGTATAAGATTTTAGAACCACTTATTGAGGAGATATTAGCTGGTGGAAGTAACTATAAAACATTTTTTTATGTTGGAGATACTAAGCAGTCGATTTATAGGTTTCGAGGTGGGAAGAAAGAGTTGTTTGACTATGTTCTAACAAAGTTTGATGATACAATTGATTTACAAGTTTTAGATACAAATTATCGAAGTGGTCAAAATATTGTTGCATTTGTAAATGAGATCTTTTTGAATGTAGATAATTATGAATATTATAAACAAAATGTCCACTCTTCTATAGCTGGTTTTGTAGAAGTTATTACTATAGAGAGTGAAGTAGATGAAAAATTTGGGTTTTTAAAAGAGAAACTTGAAGAGCTTTTTATTTTAGGGGTGAATCCACATAACATTGCAATTCTTACTTATACGAATAGTGATGTATTAGCAGTATATGAATATCTCAAAAGTTGTTTTCCAAGCATTAAAATTGTAACAGATATGACTTCTAAACTTATCAATCAAAAGAATGTAAAAGCAGTTATAAATCTTTTAAAATATTATTATTTTAAAGAAGATATCTATAGAGCTAATTTTAATTCGATTATGGGATATGAAACCTCTTATGAAGTTACTTTAAATATTGATTTAAAAGAAAATGATTTGATTTTGTTGGTAAAAACAATTGGAAATTATTATCAGCTCTTAGAAGAGAACCTTTTTAAATTTATTGAAGGATTGACGAAATATAAGGATATCACAGATTTTATATACGAAGTGGATAAAGATGATACAACTATGGTAAATAGTGAGAGTAATGGACTTCAGATACTCACAATATTTAAGTCCAAAGGATTAGAATTTGACACTGTTTTGCTCCTTGATAGGATGAAAAATAAAAATACCGATAAATCTGCATTATTATTTTCATATGATGAGATAAACCTTAACAAAATTTACTATAAAGATCAAATTCGTCAAGAGTTTGATAAAGAGTATCAAGATGCTCTTATGAAAGAGAAAAAGCTTGTTAGAGATGATGAACTTAATGTTTTGTATGTTGCACTTACTCGTGCTGAACACAATTTGATTGTATTTAAAAAAGAGAAGCAAAGTGTTTATGATATTTTAGATTATAGTATTGATGGATATAAAAAAGGGGAAATATATATCAATAAAGATAATAATCAAAAAAACAAACCAAAAGAAAAACTCTTATATCAGCCATTGTCATTGGGATATCAAGAGGTAGCAGAAAAAGAGAAATCACACAGTAGTGATGATTTTAAAGCAAGATATTTTGGAATTGCTACCCATTATGCTCTTGAGATGATGAAGTCATTTGATAAATATTCACTCTCTTTTGGAATCAATTGTGCTAAAAATAAGTATTTTCATATTTTGAATGGGGAAGATTTTATAGATATGGAAAATCGGATAGAGTGTTTAATTCAAAATAGCGATTTTTTAAATCTTGTAAAAGATGGGAACTATACAAAAGAGCAACCTTTAATCTATGAAGATGAATTAAAAGTGATAGATCTTTTAATAAAAAATGAGGATGGCTATGTTGTGATTGATTATAAAACAACTCATGAAAAGCAAGATGGACATAAAATCCAAGTGAGGAATTATATAAAATATATAGCACAGATAACAAATTGTAGTGTAAGTGGCTATTTGGTTTATTTACAAAAAAATGAGATATCGTTAGAAAAAATAATATGATAGTTATACATACAGCACTCCTTTGTGAAGCCCAAAGTATTATAGAAAAGTATAAGTTGAAAAAAATAAATAGTAATCCAATAATATATAAAAATGATTTTTTGGTTGTTGTGATAGGTGGTATCGGAGAACTTAATACTAAAAGTAGTTTAGAATATCTATTTGAAAACTATACAATAGAGAAAGCTTTTAATATTGGAATTGCAGGATGTAGTGATAAAGAGGTAGCGATTGGAGAGCTATTTTGTACAAATAAAATCTTAGACAATATAAATTTTATGGAACTTAAAACAGTATCAGTACCACAAGTTGTTTGCAATACACAGAGTTTACTTTATGATATGGAGGGAAGCTTTTTTTTAGAAGTTTCACAAAAGTATCTTAAAAATGAGGATATCTTTGTATTCAAAGTTGTTTCAGACAACCTTGATGATACAATTCTACCAAAAGATAAAGTGAAGAAATTGATACAGAATAGTTTGAAAAGTTGGGAAAAGTGGATATAGAAAAATATAATTTTACAGTGCAGCAAAAAAAGATTTTAGAGGATATAAAAAAAGATCTTTTGATGTGGAATGAATCTAATTTTGAAAGTTTATTTCCTTATGAAATAGCACAAAAATATGAGGGAAAGCAGCTTAGCAAAAAAATATTTGAGTATTATGTAAAAATGCATCAAAACCTTTTACAAAAACCAAATGATTATGAAAAGTTTAAAGATATCAAATATGTCCCTAGAAAATATAGTTTTGAACTTATTGAAAAAGAGGGGTTAGGGCTTGGAAGTTGTCCCGTTGCTAGTGAAGGGACAAGATGTTGTAATTTACTTACTTTAGATGCAGTTGAGAGTTGTGGGTTTGATTGTAGTTATTGTTCGATTCAGAGTTTTTACAATGAAAATAAAATAGGGATTGATAAAGATTTTAAAACAAAGATTGAGAACTTGGAGCTCAATCCAAACGAGATTTACCATATAGGAACTGGGCAAAGTAGTGATAGTTTGATGTGGGGAAATAGAAATGGGATTTTAGATACCCTTTTTGCATTTGCTAGAAAATATCCAAATGTTATTTTGGAATTTAAGACAAAAAGTAAAGAGATACAATATTTTTTAGATAATGATGTGCCAAAAAATATTATAGTAACTTGGAGTTTAAATACCCAGACGATTATAGATAATGAAGAGCATCTTACTGCTAGTTTAGATGATAGAATCAAAAGTGCTAGAAAATTGGCAGATAAAGGTGTTTTAGTTGGATTTCATTTCCATCCGATTGTTGTGTACAAAAATTATTTAGAAGAATATCAAGAGGTAACAAAGAAGTTGTTACAGACTTTTACCCCTAATGAAGTGGTGCTTATTTCTATGGGAACACTAACTTTTATAAAACCTGTGATAAAGAAACTTCGGATGCGAGAGTTAAAAACAAAGATTTTACAGATGCCTTTTGAAGATATTAATGGAAAAAAGTCGTATCCTTTGGAGCTTAAAAAAGAGATGTTTCAAACACTGTATAAGAGTTTTGGTCCTTGGCATCACAAAGTCTATTTTTACATGTGTATGGAGGCTCATAGTCTATGGAAAGACGTTTTTGGTTATGAGTATTCTTCAAATAATCAAATGGAAGAGTTTATGAAAATGAGTTATATGGAGAAGATAAATGCTAGGTGAGTTAATTAGTTGGATAGTGCAAACGGTGAGTGATTTAGGGTATATTGGGATATTTGTGATGATGCTATTGGAGAGTTCTTTTTTCCCTTTTCCATCTGAAGTAGCGATGATTCCAGCTGGTTATCTAGCAAGCAAAGGGGAGATGAATATTTATCTTGTGGTGATTGCTGGGATTTTAGGAAGTTTGGCTGGTGCTATTTTTAACTATTGGTTGGCATTACGATTTGGAAGAGTTTTTGTTTTGAAATTTGGAAAATATTTCTTTTTTAAAGAGGAAACTCTAGTAAAAATGGAAGATTATTTCTCAAAACATGGGGAGATTTCAACTTTTGTTGGAAGGCTTGTGCCAGTTGTAAGACAATATATCTCCTTGCCTGCAGGATTATCAAAAATGGATTTGGCTAAATTTTCATTGTACACCTCTTTGGGTGCTGGAATTTGGGTAATTATCCTTACCCTTTTGGGATATTTTATTGGTGACAATGAACTTTTAGTTAAAGAATATCTTCACAGTATTGTAGTTGGTGTTCTTCTTGTGTTGAGTTGTATCGTTTTTATCTATATTAGAAAAATGAAAAAAGAGGCTCTATGAAAGGGATTGTTACTGGATATAGTAGTGGTATAGGGAAGGCTATTTGTGAAAAACTAGAAGTTCATGGGTATGAGGTTATCAAACTCAAAGCTCGTTTGGAGGATATAGTAGGGGTAGAAAAAGAGGTAAAAGAGATTCTTAAAAAGAGTGATATCGATTTTCTTATCAATTGTGCAGGAATTGGTGTTTTCGAACCACATGAAGAACTTAGTCATGCAAAAATAGCAAAGCTTATCGCTATTAATTTAACAGCACCCATCCTCTTATCAAATTTAGTTTTGCGAAGTTTGAAAAAGACAAAAGGAAATATTATCAACATAACTTCGATAGAAGCAACAAGACATTCAAAATTTTCAGCACTCTATACCGCTACAAAATCGGGACTTCGAGATTTCTCCCTTGCTTTATTTGAGGAGGTACGAAAAGATGGTGTCAAAGTAACTTCAATCAATCCAGATATGACCATGACACCATTTTTTGATAATCTTAAATTTAAACCCTCAAGTAAAGAGGGAAATCATCTTTTAGCTTCAGAAGTTGCAGATACTGTTTATGAAGTATTACATTCAAAAATAGCCATTACAGATTTAACTTTGAGATCACAATATTTTGGAATAGAAAAAAA
>CAZHJR010000104.1:0-4444 GCA_964533335.1 uncultured Helicobacter sp.
TTCTTAATATATCTGTAAATGTATTCATTTTGTAATTATTCCATAAAAAGACTCTTTTTGTCCTTTTTAGAGGATAATTATTATTTTATAGGAAAATGATTTTATATTTTTCTAAGAATGATTAGAATAAAGTATTCTATGGAAAAAAATTATCTATTAATAATAAATAAGAATCTTTAAAGGAGTCAAAAAATGAAAAAGTATCAAACATATAGATGTAACAAATGTGGAAATATTGTAGAGGTACAAAACGTTGGCGGAGGAACTTTAGTCTGTTGTGGCGAGAAAATGGAGTGTACAACTACAAATCTAACAGCAGTAAATTTAATGAAAGCTTTTGCAGGGGAATCACAAGCGAGAAATAAATATGAGTTTTTTGCTGATATTGCTTTTGAAGAAGGGTATCATAGAATTGCCAAATTTTTACAAGAGGCTGCTGAAAATGAAAAATATCATGCAATGGCTGAATATAAAGCATACAATAAACTTGTATATGATTTTGAATTTGATGCAACTGCAAAGAATCTTTTCTATGCTGCAGAGGGTGAAAAGTATGAGCATGAGATAATGTATCCAGAATTTGAAGAGATTGCAAAAGAGGAGGGTTTAAAAGAGATAGCAAGAATGTTTAAAGCTATTGGAAAAGTTGAAGTTGAGCATGAAAAAGAATATAGAGAACTACTGAATGCTCTTGAAGCAGAGGGATTTTTTGCAAGTGATGAAGAGGAAGAGTGGATTTGTGAAGTTTGCGGACATGTTCATAGAGGGAATAAACCACCAACAGCTTGTCCATTATGTAAAGTAGATAAAGAATTTTTTAAAAAACGAAATAAAGATGTAACAGTAGGTTAATAAATTTTAACTTAAAGGAAAAAATTTATTATTTAAGAATTTGAAAGATTAAATTTTATTTGATAAACTTCTCCAAATTTAAAATAAAAAAGGAAATAAAAATGTTAGTAACAAAAAAAGCTCCAGATTTCACAGCAACGGCTGTATTAGCAGATGGTTCAATCGTAGCAGATTTTAATTTAATGAGTAATTTAGGATCAAAAGGTGCAGTATTATTTTTCTACCCACTAGATTTTACATTTGTTTGTCCATCAGAAATTATTGCATTTTCTCACAGAATTGAAGAATTTACTTCAAGAGGTATCAATGTAATTGGTGTTTCTGTTGATAGTCAATTTTCACACTTTGCATGGAGAGAAACTCCAATTAACAATGGTGGAATTGGAAGAATCAAATATCCATTAGTTGCAGATTTAAGTAAACAAATTTCAAAAGATTATGATGTTTTATTTAATGAATCAGTTGCATTAAGAGGATCTTTCTTAATTGATGCGGATGGAACTGTGAGACATGCAGTTATCAATGACTTACCACTTGGAAGAAATATTGATGAGATGATTAGAATGGTTGATGCAATGTTATTTACAAATGAACATGGTGAAGTTTGTGCTGCTGGTTGGCAAAAAGGTGATGAGGGGATGAAACCATCTACTGAAGGTGTTGCTGAATATTTAGCAAAAAATAGCGAAAAATTATAATAATATTTTTTAGCTTTTAAAAGGGGTGGTTGGGTTACCAATCACCCCTTTTTATTTTCTAAAAGTTCTTCAAAATTACACTCCAATAACAAAAAAAATCAATTTCACTATAAATAAAGCTTTTTTTAGATAAACTCCGCGAAAATTAGTCAAAACTAAAATCCAAAAATAAAAGAGAACACAATGAGAGACATTAGAAATATTGCAGTTATTGCACACGTTGACCACGGAAAAACGACACTCGTAGATGAGTTATTAAAACAATCAGGTACTTTTGATGAGAGAGCTGAAACTGGTGAGAGAATGATGGATAGCAATGCTATTGAAAAAGAAAGAGGGATTACAATCCTTTCAAAAAACACAGCAATCGATTATGAAGGTGTAAGAATTAACATCATCGATACTCCAGGACATGCCGATTTTGGTGGAGAGGTTGAGAGGGTACTTAAAATGGTTGACTCTGTTTTATTACTTGTTGATGCACAAGAGGGTGTTATGCCTCAAACAAAATTTGTTGTTAAAAAAGCATTAGAACTTGGACATAGACCAATTGTTGTTGTAAATAAAATTGACAAACCAGCAGCAGAACCAGATAGAGTTGTAGATGAGGTTTTTGACCTATTTGATCAAATGGGTGCAACAGAAGAGCAATTAGAATTCCCAGTAGTCTATGCAGCAGCAAGAGATGGATATGCAAAAGATAATCTTGAAGATGAAAACAAAGATTTAACTCCATTATTTAGAAAAATTTTAACAGAAGTTCCCGCACCAACAGGAAGTGATGATAATGGGCTTCAACTGCAAGTATTTACACTTGATTATGATAACTTTATCGGTAAAATAGGTATCGCTAGAATATTCAATGGAACAATCTCTATGGGAGAAACTGTATTATTATGTAAAGCTGATGGGGAAAAAATTAAAGGGAGAGTTTCTAAACTTATCGGATTTAAAGGGTTAGAGAGAATGGATATCAAAACTGCAGGTCATGGTGATATCGTTGCTGTTGCTGGATTTGAAACAATTGATGTTGGTGATAGTTTATGTGATCCAAATAATCCAATGCCACTTGATCCTATGCATATTGAACAACCAACACTCTCTGTAACTTTCTCTGTAAATAACTCGCCACTTGCTGGAACTGAAGGAAAATTTGTAACATCAAATAAAATTCAAGAGAGACTTGATGCTGAAATGAATACAAATATCGCTATGAACTATGCTCAAAAAGGGGAAGGAAGTTTTGAGGTAAATGGAAGAGGGGAACTTCAAATCACTATCTTAGCTGAAAATATGAGAAGGGAAGGATTTGAGTTTTCTATCTCAAGACCAGAGGTTATTATTAGAGAAGAAAATGGTGTGAAAATGGAACCATTTGAGCATTTAGTATGTGATATCCCAACTGAACATGCTGGTGGTGTTATTGAAACTCTTGGAAAAAGAAAAGCTGTTATGACAAATATGGTTCCTATGGGGAATGACCAAACAAGAGTTGAATTTGAAATTCCTGCAAGAGGACTTATTGGGTATAGAAATGAGTTTTTAACTGATACAAAAGGTGAGGGTGTAATGAATCACTCTTTCTTAGAATTTAGACCATATAGTGGTGCTGTTGTAAGCAGAAAAAATGGTGCTTTAGTATCTATGGAAAATGGTGTTGCTACAGCATATTCTATTTTTAACTTACAAGAAAGAGGTGTTATGTTTGTAAAACCTCAAGATAAAGTATATGATGGGATGGTTATTGGTGAACATAGTAGAGAAAATGACCTTGATGTGAATGTTATCAAAGGAAAGGCACAATCAAATGTAAGAAGTAGTGGTGCTGATGAAGCTATCAAACTTATACCACCAAGAGATTTATCACTTGAATTAGCTCTAGAATGGATTGAAGATGATGAGCTTGTAGAGGTAACACCAATCTCTATTAGAGTAAGAAAAAAAGAGCTTGATCCAAGTATGAGAAGAAGAGCTGCAAAACAAGCGAAAAACTCGTAGTTTTGAGAAAATAAGCAAAAAGCGGATAATCTATTTTTCCTATGAAAAAGTTATATTTAGTTCGGCATGCAAAATCTAGCTGGGACGATATAACTTTAGAGGATTTTGACCGACCATTAAATAAAAGAGGGGAAAATGATGCCCCTTTTATGGGAAAGGTATTAAATAAAAAAAGTATAACTGCTGATATTATTATCTCAAGTCCATCAAAAAGAACAAAACAAACTCTCCAACTTATTAACGAGCAATTTCCATTTCCTTTAAAAATTATTTATGATGAAGATATTTATGAAACGACACTAGCTGGATTAGAGAGTGTTATTCAGCATATAGATAACAAATATGAGAATATTTTTCTCTTTGGACATAATCCAAGTTTGAATAGTTTTGTAGAAAAATATATCAATATGGATGAAAATATACCAACTTGTGGAGTGGTAGGGATTCAGTTTGATTGCAAGAGTTGGAAAGAAATTAGTCCAAACAATGCAAAAAAACTTTTTTTTGAATATCCAAAACTCTATAAAAATAGATGAAATTATCAGTCAATGCACCATGCCCTTGCACAAGCAAGGAAAAATATAAAAAATGTTGTCAAGTGTACCATAAAGGGAAACTACCACAAACAGCATTGGAACTTATGAAAAGTAGATATTGTGCTTATGCTTTTTCAAATACCTCTTATATTATCAAAACAACACACCATGAAAATCCAGATTTTGTAAAAGATACAGCAAAATGGAATAAAGATATTTTAGAGTTTTGTAAAAATACACAATTTCGTAAACTAGAGATACTTGAATTTATAGATGGAGATAGTGAAGCTTTTGTTACATTTAAAGCATTTTTATCCTCACAAAATGAAGATATCAGTTTTATTGAAAAAAGTAAGTTTT
>CAZHJR010000104.1:4544-5689 GCA_964533335.1 uncultured Helicobacter sp.
ATAAAATCAAATGATGAGATATTTGAAAAAATAGAACTTGAAAAAAGTCATATTGGATATTATAATCTCCCTTACCAAGATACCAATGAAATAAAAGAATTTGCTTCAACTGTTAAACAAAAAGATATAGTGGTGCTTGGAATTGGTGGAAGTAGCCTTGGAACCTACGCGATTCATAAATTTTTACAACATAAAGAAAACGATAAAAAACTCCATTTTTTAGAATCAACTGATCCTCTTGATATTGATAATAGGGTGAGTAAAATTAATTTAAGTGATGCTCTATTTATTGTTATAAGTAAGTCAGGAACTACAATAGAAACAGTTAGTATTCTAAAATATCTACACTCTTTAGTAAAGATAGATAAGGATAATTGTATTGTTATCACAGAATTTGATAGTAAATTAAATGATTTTGCTGTTCATAATGGGATGAGACGATTTTTTATCCCTAAAGATGTTGGTGGAAGATTTTCTGTTTTTAGTGCAGTAGGATTGGTTCCATTAGCAATTATGGGGATTGATATTGATAACATTCTTAATGGTTGTAAAGAGGTTAATGATAGTTTTTTTAGTAAAAAGGAATTTTATCAAGAGATTATGCATAAAGCTAGATTTATTGTTGAAAATAAAAATAGATTTAATATCAATGTAATTTTTTCCTATTCTTCCCTTTTGGAAGGATTTAATAAATGGTATATTCAACTTTGGGGTGAAAGTTTAGGGAAAATAAATATCAATATGACTAAGCAAGGGTTAACTCCAATAGGAATACTTGGACCCGTAGATCAACATAGCTTTTTACAACTTATTATGGAAGGGAAAAGGGATAAAACGGTTACGTTTATCAAGGTTGAAGATTTTCAAAATGATATCACTATACCAGATATTTCACTTTATGGATTAGAAGAGTTAGATTATATTAATAATCTTCCATTTAAAAAACTTATTAATGAGCAAGCAGATGCAACGATAGAAGCTATTGAAAGTCTTAGAGATATCCCTTGTGATGTGATAACAATTGGGAGAGTTGATGAGTATAATCTTGCAAAACTAATGTATAGCTACCAATTATTAACTTCTGTTGTTGGGAAGTTTGTTCAGATAAATACCTATGATCAACCTGGTGTTGAAACAGGAAAAAT
>CAZHJR010000105.1:0-5589 GCA_964533335.1 uncultured Helicobacter sp.
TGGGCGAGTTTTTAATTAGTAGAATTCTATTCTGCTAATTGTATTGTAAGACTTTTATCATCTTAAAAACACTTCTTCGGCTTCTTTAAATTTATATTGTTTTACTAATTTTACAACTTCATCATAAATGAGTTGTTCATTTTGATTAAGTTGTATTTGAGATAACTTCTCAATAATTGTCTCACATAGTGCAGGTCTTTTTTTCTTTAAAGTATTCCGTAACTCTTCAAAAATAAGCTGCTTTTCCTCTAAAGATAGGATTATCTTCTCTTTTTTTGGGAGAGTCTCAAGAGTGTTTTGTATCGATTCTTCACTTATATTTGAAGAGTGTACAGCCTCTTGTAGTGGAAGTACAAATTCAAAAGAACTCCCCTTCCCTAGTTGACTCTTTATTGTGATAGTGCCACCCATCAATTCTACTAATTGTTTTGAGATAGAAAGACCCAATCCAGTCCCTCCATATTTCCTAGTGATACTCTCATCAGCTTGAGTAAATGGCTCAAATAAATTCTCTATTTGAGAGCTGTCTAGTCCAATCCCAGTATCTTGAACACAAAACTTATAGAGATTTGTATCTATTCTTTGGATACTTAGTACAATTTCACCTTGATCTGTAAATTTTATCCCATTTGAGATAAGATTAATTAAGACTTGCATCAATCGTAAACTATCTCCATAAAGTTCTTTTGGAATCATTTTATCCACTTCAAATCTAAGATTTAATCCTTTTTCATCTGCTTTTATTTTGACAACATTTTCAAGTTCAATAAGAAGAATTTGTATTGTAAAAATCTCTTTATTGAAGATAAGTTTTTTTGCTTCAATTTTACTAAAATCCAAAATATCATTGATAAGCTTGAGTAGAGTATTTGAAGCAAGTTCTATTTTCCCAAGATATTCCCCTTGTTTCTGATCTAAAGGGGTCCCTTTTAAAATATAAATCATTCCAAGAATAGCATTCATAGGTGTTCGTATCTCATGACTCATATTTGCTAAAAAATTTGATTTTGCTTCAGTTGCTTCTAAAGCTTTTTCCCTTGCAAGAGATAATTCTTTATTTAAAAGGGAGAGTCTTCTATTCCAGTAAATTATCCCTGCAATGACTAAAAATCCAAAAGCAACAATCCTTATAATAAGCCAAAGATTAATCCCTTCTTCCATTTTGATCGAGATGTATTTATTGACTATTTTGTCTTTTTCTTCTTGAGTTATCGATGCAACAGCACTATTTAAAATCTCATCCAAAAGTGGATTTTCATTTTTATTAATAGCTATTCGTAAGTTATTTGTGTAGTGTTCGACTTGTCCTGCGATTTTCAGATTGAAAAAATTTTCCTCTTTGATGGTAAATCCAGAGACAATCATTGATCGTATAGTCATGTCAGCTTCTTTATTTGAAACCATCTCGAAACACTCTTTTTCACTCTCAACTAGAACAATTTTGAGATTTGGAAAATCAACCCTAACTTTTTCCTCTATCGAAGTTCCTTTTGGTAAAACAACAGTTTCTCCATAAATTTTAGATAAATCAAAAATAAAATCGTGTTTTTCATGGGTGATAATCACATTTTTATCTTGAAATATTGGTTCAGTAAATCGGAGCCATTCCTCTCGTTTTGGTGTTTGATTAACAAAACTCAAAATATCGCAAAGTCCTTTTTTTGATGCTTCTATACTCTCATCCCAATTTGTAGTTTTAAAAAGTCGAAACTCTAAACCAGTTCTTTCCCCCACAAGTTTAAGAAGGTCAGCCGAAATCCCCTCGTGTTCCCCTTTTGTATTGATTTTTTCATAAGGAAACCAATCTGGATCTACACACATAGAGATTACCTTTTTATCTTTGATATACTCTGATTGCATTGGAGTAAAAGGGAGTATTTTGTTATTTTTATTTGTTGATCTTTTCTCTCCGAACCATTTATTATTAAGGGTAATAAGTTCTTCTTGTGTGAGAGATTTTTTTGCTTTTTCAAGAATATCCCGTAGCATTGGATTCTCTTTGTGTGTAGCGAGATTTAAAGCAAGATTAAATCTTGGATCATCCACTTCAGCAATTGGGGCTATATTTGAAATAGCATGTCGTTCGATATTGAATTGTGCAACTGATAAACTATCAATCACACCATCAACTTTTCCAAATGCAAGAGCCTTGAGGTGATCTAGTGTAGTATCAAAAGGGATTACTTTAATCTTTGGATAATATTTTTTGAGCAATTCTTCTTCATAAAATCCTTTTGTAACCCCTAATCTTTTTCCATTAAAATCACTTAAGTTTTTGTAATTACTGGTATGGTCTTTTCTTACAAATATTGTATCAATTGATTTAAAACAAGGGGTAGTAAAGATAAAATGAGAGTTTCTTTGGGGAGTTGAGGCGATATTTAACATCACATCTATTTTTTTCATCTTAAGCATTTTGATATACTCATTCCAGTTATATCCACTTATATATTCAACATTTACACCTAATCTTTTAGCAAGTAAATTCATATAATCAATAGAGTACCCTTGTGGAGTGTTATCTATATTATAGTTGTAAGGTGCCCAATCTTTTTCGTTATGTACTTTAATTGTTTTGTACTTTTGTAAAAATAATTTTTCTTCATTTGTAAGATTGATAGTTTGGGAGATAGTTTTAAGAGTATTGAAATTATAATCTTTCAAAACATCTTCTATTGAAACAGAAGAATTAATAAGCCCTAGTTTTGCATACATACCAGTATTAAGACCTATAAGCTCAGGGACAACTGCACCAATTGAAAAAATATCTCTTTTAAAAAGTTCTTCGGTTGCTTCTGCTTCATACATCAAAGCTTTTTTTGATTTCTCTTTGGAGTATTTTTCATAAATAATATTCACTGTTTCAGTTTTATGATTCAAAGCATACTCCCACCCTTTTTTTGTTGCTTCAATAAATTCTTGCACCATTTTTGGATTATTTTTAACTGTTGCATCACTTGTAAACAGTTCTACATCATAGGAGTATATACCGTAAGTTGCTGGATTAATAATGTTGTATTGAACTTTTGCTTGATCTAAAAGAAAAGGTTGAGAGGTTGTAAAAATAGTCATAGCATCCACCTCACCACTTATAAATTTATCGACTTTAAAATCGTGTGGAATAAGGGTATAGTCACTATTTTTAATTTTTGCATCTTTAAACATTGCTCCTATACTTGTATGCTCCATCTCCCAATCTAATGCCATTATTTTTTTCCCTTTTAAATCTTTTAGGGATTTGATATTTTTTTTCACAGCCAATGCTAAGACATTTTGTTTGAAATAAGAAGCAAGAAGAACAACTGGTTTATTGTTTAATTTTTCTAAAATAAGAGAAGATGATGAGATTCCAAAAGTGCTTTTGTCCTTAAGGACATCATCGATAATTTTGGTATTTTGATTAAATTCTTTTAGTTCTACATCAAGACCAATTTGTTTATAAAAGCCTTTCTCTTTTGCCATATAAAATCCAGCAAATTCAAATTGATGTTTCCACTCAAGCTGGACAGATACTTTTTGAAGTGGATTACCAAAAAGAGAATTGGCAAAAAAGATGAGGCTATACAGAAGGTAAAATAATTTCAAAATCAACCCCTTTTTGGTATGTATGAATTGGTTCTAATTCACTATTATGAACATTTATCATCCCTCCAAAAGATTCTTTTATGAGATGATATACTGTATAAAGTCCCAATCCTTTCCCTTGAGATTGGTGTTTTGTGGTAAAATAAGGTTCAAAAATATTTTCCATAATCTCTTTTTTAATTCCTCCACCATTATCAATAATATGGATAAAAATATTAGTCTCATTTTGATTAATTTCAAAAATTATTTGTCCATTTTGTTGCTCATTTTCTTTAAAAGTATCAATAGAATTTTGGATAATATTTCGCAAAATGATAAAAAGCTTCTCACTAGAACCTTTAATTTTAAGTCCTTTTTTGACATTGAGTGTGATTTGCTTTTCTTCTAAATCTTTAAAAAGTTCTTTTTTAAATTTTTCTATAAAGGTATCTACATCAAGTATAGTATTTTCGATACTATTGTTTAGAAGCCATTTTAAACTTTCTAGTGTTTGAGAGAGATCTTGAGTATGCTTTGTGATAGCATTGCATCCTTTGAAAAATTGTTCATCGCTTAGCATTCCCATCTCTTTTTGGAGTATCATTCCACTTGAAGCTACTGAAATAGCTGAAAGGGGTTGTCTCCATTGATGAGCAATATTTTCCATAAGTTCTCCAAGAGCTACAAATTTATCGTATTCTCGCAGTTTTTTTTCATTTTTTTGAAGATAAAGTTGTGTTTTAACCCTTGCAATTAATTCACTAGGTTTGAAAGGTTTTTGAATATAATCAACTCCACCTACATTAAACCCCATCTCAATACTTGCTTCATCGGTTTTTGCAGTAATAAAAATAATGGGAATTTCAGAGATATTTTTATTTTTTTTAATGAGACTACACACTTCAAAGCCATCAATTTTAGGCATCATTACATCAAGTAAGATAAGGTCAATATCATTTTCCTCTTTCAAAATGTCTAAAGCACTCATACCATCAAGGGCTACTATTACATCATAATCACTCAAAAATTCAAGTAAAATATCAATATTTGCTTGGGTGTCATCTACAACAAGTATCGTGTCTTTGTGCTTCATTGAGGTATTCCTTAGTATCTAAAATTGCGATTTACCCTATGATTGTACCAAATAGTTTTAAAATTTGGGCAGAAAGTGGAGAAGTTTGCAAAATCTTAAATAGATTAAAATCTATAGGGTGTAAATATATAAAAGAATCTTTTCATAAGAACTTCACTTTTACTTCATAAAACAGTTTCCATATTTTATTGAGCATTGGTATTTTTAAAAAAGATTATCAAATCTATTTAATATTAAAGTGTTACAATGAACGAGTGTCATCACTCAATGAGTATGAAACGCTAGAAGAAGATAATTACAGGAGAAAAGAGTTGAAAACAAAAGTTTTATTTATATGTAGTCACAACACAACAAGAAGCCAAATGGCACAAGCATTACTCACAAAATATGGTGAGGGTGATTTTGAAGTTTTAAGTGCAGGAATAGTTGGAGGAGAGTTAAATCCGATGGCAGTTGAAGTGATATTAGAAGATGAAAATATGGATATTTCATCATATACCACAAATAATATTTTAGATTATTTTAAACAAGGGCTTCATTTTCACTATGTAATAACTGTTTGTGATGAAGCTAAAAAAGAGCCTTGCCCTATTTTTCCGAGTCTTGATGGAGTATTGCATTGGAATATTTCAAGCCCTGCATGTGATGGAAGTAATGAAGAGAAAAAGGCAAAAGTTATTCAGTCAAAAGATGAATTAAAAATAAATGTATTGGAGTTTATAAAGCTTGTAAAAAATCACCATATAAAGACAGGATTTCCGGAATCTTGGCATCTAAATCAATAATCTAAGGATAAAAAGCCAGATAGAAATAAGTGAAATTCTGTTGACAGTAGAAAGTATGAGTTTTAAGTACAGGAAATAATTACTGGAGCATTATCACAAAACCAGTATCAATGCAAAGTTTGAGGGAGTTAAAGCAAAAAGCTCAAA
>CAZHJR010000106.1:0-5403 GCA_964533335.1 uncultured Helicobacter sp.
ATAATTTAATTTAGAACATAATTGAAAGATTACAATAAATACTCAACCATCAAATTCAATTTTTTATCCTACCAAACTATATAATTTTCTAATCTCATCAGCCCAAAGTGATTCATTTGGAGTTTCTAAAATCAGTGGAATATCATCCATTCTCTCATCATTTGCGATAAATTTAAAAGCATCAAGTCCAATATTTCCAATACCTAAAGATTCATGACGATCCACTTTTGCTCCAAGAGGTGGTTTACTATCGTTGATATGCATCCCTTTTAAAAACTCTCTTCCTACAATTTTATCAAAAGCATTCCAAGTTTTATCGTAAGCCTCTTTTGTTCGTATATCATATCCAGCAGTAAACATATGGCAAGTATCGATACAAACTCCTATTCGACTTTTATCTTCAACTTTATCAATGATATAAGCTAGATGTTCAAAAGTATAACCTAAGTTGCTCCCTTGACCAGCTGTATTTTCTATCACAGCGATTATCCCTTTTGTAGCATCTAAGGCTCGATTAATCGATTCAGCTATTGTTTCAAGACACTCTATCTCTGCACTATAAGTGAGTTCATCAAGGTTTGGATCTTTTTTTGAAAATTTTTGCAAATGGCTACCAGGATGGAAGTTGAGTCTATCAAGCCCCAAAATCTCACATCTTTTCATCTCATCAATAAAAGCTTCTCTACTTTTAAGAAGCTTCTCCTCCTCAGGATGCCCAAGGTTGATAAGATAGCTATCGTGTGGCAAGATATGTTTTGGTAAAATCCCACTTTTTTCTAAGTTAGCAAACCACTCATCAAGTGTTTTTGTTTCAAAGGGCTTCGCATCCCATCTTTTTTGATTTTTTGTAAATAGGGCAAAAGCTTTTGCTCCTATCCCCATAGCATTGAGTGGTGCATTTTGTACACCACCTTCAGCACTTACATGTGCTCCGAAGAATTTATTATTTGACATAATGTATTACCTATTTTTTGTTTTGGAAATAATACCAAAACCAATTAAAAAACAAATTTGATTACAAATCTAATAAAAGTTACACCAAAGTTACAAAAAAAGAATACAATTTTCTTATGAAGATTTTAATTTATGATAATAATCAAGAGGATTTGTCAAAACTTTGTGAGATGCTAGAAGCATTGCCTATGAAATTTTTTATTGACAAACTTAGTCATTATGAAGATTGTATAGAACTTTATGACAAACACAATTATGAAATAGTTTTTATCGATTTTGCAGATGATATAGGGAAAAAAATTTTGTCATATATTTTAGAGAAAAATCCAAAACAAAAAGTTGTAACTATGAGCGATGTTTGCGAATGTTCAGAGAAAAGAGGTTGTGATTTTTGTATGACTAGATATGATAAAAAAAGGGTTACAAAACCTATTGCAGAAAATGAATTATTCAAGATTTTATTACGAAAAGAGCCTTGTAAATCATATTGTAATGATGAGCTACTTATAAAACTTGAAATAATTTCTAAAGGTATCAATTATCTTTCTTTTAACAAAGAGCAATTTGCATTTATTAAAAATGGGCAAAATTATCATAAAGAGATGAGTGAAGTTATTAAACTTTCATCAGCTTTAAGTGAAACAAATATCGATTTTGAATTGATTGATAATGGTATAAAAATCTTAGGAAAGTCAGTCTAGGTGCTTATTGTAGTTTATAAGAGCTTTTTCTAAAGTTTCCAAATCTTTTGTATTTTTTACAGCAAATCTCACATAACTATCATCTAAACCATCAAAATTTGAACAATTTTTAATAAAAATTTTATACTTTGAAAGATAATTTTGAAGTATTGAAGCTTTACTATTTTTTAATTTTCCTAAAATAAAATTTCCATTACTTGGGAAAATCGTTTGAAAAAGATTTGAATTTGTAAGAATTTGCTCTAATAGTAGATTGTTTTTTGCATTTAATGCTTTTGCAATTTTCTTAAAACTTTTATCTTTAAGTGCTTCAAGAAGAAAGTAGCTATCATAATATGATATTTTCCACAGTGGTTCATTTCGTTTTAAATTTGAAATAGCCATTTTATTAGAGATGATAAGTCCAATTCGGATTCCTGCATTTCCATAAAATTCTGACATAGATTTTACAATATAGAGTTTTGGATAACACTTGAGAAACTCTATGGCACTTTTTTCATTTGTAAAATCTAAAAAAGATTCATCGATAATAATTGTCGCATTTGCCTTTGTCCAAAGAGGAAAAAGGGTTTCCAGATTATAATAATTCCCATCTGGACTAGAAGGATTTGAAAAAATCACCAAAGAGTTTTCCTCTATTGGCTCATTTATATCAAAAAATCGATTGATAATAGTTGTTTTATATCCAAAAGTTGTAGAGGCTTTTTTATATTCTAAAGGAGCAGGTGAATAGATAACACACTCTTTTAAATCAAGAGTTCTAAAAAGTGAAAATATCGCACTACTTCTTCCGTTAAAAAGTTCAATTTCCCCTTTTTTTATCCCATAAAGTTTAGCAATACTTTCATAGAGTTTCTCAAAATTTGGATAAGAAGTTAACTCTAGGGTATTGAAGTCAATGTTAATTTGTGGTTTTACAAAATTAATATTTAAAGAAAAATCTATCACTTCACTACTATCACAATTGATAGTTTTTGCAAAATGTTCTACTCCTCCACCATGAAAAAAAGTGTTCATTCAAAGTTACTCAAAAACATTTTAATATCCCATGCCATTAAATTGGTTTGCTATATATTTTGCATGATTATCTGTCATTCCAACAATATAATCAACCACCCTTTGATACATAAGATAAAGGTTATCACTCTGAATAGGTTTATCATCCCCCATAAGTTCCAAGGCTCTTTTACTTCTAAAAGATAATTTTTTTTCATCCTTTTGTGTATAAAATTCATATGTTGCTAGGATAAAATTGTCCAATAAAGTTTCTATAATATTATATGCACCAAGTTCTAGCTCAATTTTTCTTCTTTCGTTAAATATTTTTTCATGTCCAAGTTTTTTAGCTTTTTTAATCGCCTCTTTAAAGTTTGAATTTGAAAACTTATCTATTAAATCTTTCGGTTGAATCTCCCCAATAATTGAGTTAAAATTCTCCTCAAAAACTTCCATTGTATGTCTTGCCAATTTATCAATTGATCTAGCAACTAATCTTGAAATTTTTTTAATATCTGCATCATTGTTGCTGTAAATTTTATCTACTTCATCTTCTCCACAAACTAAAACAAAAATATTTTTTATATCCTCTAAAGTGATGATATTAAGCTCAAAAGCATCTTGTAAATCGAGCAATCCATAACAAATATCATCAGAAGCCTCCATCAAATATGACAATGGATGTCTTTTAAAAGTACCATCAGATTTTACTAATCCAAGCTCTGTAAATACAACTTTAAAAAATTCCATTTCACTTTGAAAATAGTTAAATTTTGATTTGCCAGTATTGATACAATTACTTGAAGAATAAGGATACTTAATCAAAGTCCCAAGTGTTGTAAAAGTAAGATTAAGCCCACCCAAAAAAAGATTGTTTTCAAGTTGACTTACTATTCTAAAACTTTGAGCATTTCCATCAAGATGGATAAAATCATTTAATTGTTCTTGCGATAACCCTTGTAAAAAATCTTGATTTTTATTTTTTGCAAACCACTCTTTTATCACCTCTTCCCCAGCATGTCCAAAAGGTGGATTTCCAATATCATGAGCCAAACAAGCAGTTTGGATGATATAAGCCACATCATAAGGATTTATCTCAAGGTTTGGATATTGTGTTTGTAAAAATACTCCAGCTCTTAACCCTAAACTTCTCCCAACACTTGCAACTTCTAAACTATGTGTGAGTCTATTGTGAACATGGTCATTTGATGAGAGTGGATGTACTTGAGTTTTTTTTGACAATCTTCTAAAAGAGTTTGAGAAAATAATTCTGTCATAGTCTTTGTGAAAACTGCTTCTAAAATAATCCTCATTTTTATCTGATTCAATTTCATTTGGACCATAATATCTTTTTTTGCATAATAGATTATCCCACATTTTTTATCCTTTTAGAGAGTTTCTTTCAATACTCTATACGGTTTCTTCCATTTTGTTTTGCTTTATACAGGAGTTTATCTACTTTGTCTATGATGTTCGCTACATTATCCCCATTTGTAAATTGATAAACACCAAAACTACAAGTGATTTTTAGGTCATGAAAAATGCTACTTTCAACTAAAGTACGAATTTTTTCAGTAACTTCAATTGCATAATCGATATTTGTATTTGATAAAAGTATCATAAATTCTTCTCCACCATATCTTGCAATAAAATCACTTGAACGGATATTTTTTGATACAAGTTGGGATAATTCTTTTAAAATCCAATCACCCACTAAATGCCCATGAGTATCGTTTATCTTCTTAAAATAATCTATATCATACATAATCGCACAAAATGGCATATTATTGTAACGGGTAGATTTTTTTACCATATATTCAAGCATTTCGTTCAGTTTTGCTCTATTATGTAAAGAGGTTAAAGTATCTGTTGAAGCTAAATGGACAAAAAAATCTTTCTCCCCTTGAAGTTTTGTAACATCATTAAATGTGACTACAAATATCCCATCTTGATTTGGATAAGGATTTGAAACAACTATAAAATTATGTATTTTCCCATCTTTACCTTTTCCATCAACTCTCCAACCATTTCGCTCAATCTCTTTAAGCCAGTTGTTACACCTTCGACTTGTACAATCTT
This sequence comes from uncultured Helicobacter sp., assembly GCA_964533335.1. Taxonomy (GTDB): domain Bacteria; phylum Campylobacterota; class Campylobacteria; order Campylobacterales; family Arcobacteraceae; genus CAIJNA01. Next base: position 4,731 of record CAZHJR010000106.1, read on the forward strand.
TATTATAAAAGGATGGAGTGAATATAAACCATAGGCACATACACTCATTTTCAATTAATTTCTCAACAGATGTTATATCAAAAAAACTTAAAAAAGCTGTATTTGCATGTATTATTTGTTTTCCATCTGTGACAACAATAAGATTTTCTTGAGTATTAAGAATAGTTTTTATGATATTTTCAGAGATTCTCAATTTATCATTTGCTTTTAATAAAGCATTTTTCATCTCATTGACTTCTCTTAGGTCAGTTATCATTGCAAATGAGTACAATCGTTCATTATTTTCATTGTATACCGTTGTTGCTACAAATACCGTAGGGATATTTTCACCATTTGTCCCTTTCAATTGTATGCTAAAAGTTCTATGGTCAGTTGTATCTACTTTAGAACACTGTTCATTTAATATAGTTTTATTTTCTTCATCAACAAACTCCAAAGGACTCTTTCCTATAAATTCATCAAATGGATAACCCAGTATCGTACAAAGTGCATTGTTTACATGAGTTATTTTTTTATTTTTATCAATTATCCACATTCCCTCTTTGGTAACTTCTAAAATATCTTTAAAAATGGAATAGTCCTGATTCATATTTGTAACCTAATATTTATTTATAGTGCATTTTATAACAGTTAAAAAGTATGCCACCTTAAACTGCTACAATATATTGTGTTA
>CAZHJR010000107.1:0-5383 GCA_964533335.1 uncultured Helicobacter sp.
ACTACAACACCCACTACCAATACTATTATGTATCTCTTTTAGTCCGCAAGCTTTGCAAATATACTCTATTTCCACAATTCCACTACATCCGTGACTTTTTAAAATTCTTGATTCGATTGGGGAAACTTCAAAAAGAACTCCACTCTTTTCATCTTTAAATCTTTTTGTTTCACTTCCACAACTAGGGCATTTCCCAGCTTCAAGCATCGCTTGTTTTTGTTTTCTTATTTTGAAATACAAAAGTGTTCCAAAAATAGCAATCAAAAAAAGGATAAGGATAAAAATAAGTGTGTACATTAAAGAATAACCCCCGCTAAAAAACCTATTACAAACCCTATCAAATGGCTATACCAAGCAATAGGCATCCCAAACATCAAAGGGACAAAAGAGATAAGAAGTATCCATACCAAAATCCCTTTTCGCTCCGATGGAACTTTCAAGGCATAATATCCCATAATCACACTAATAGCTCCACTTGCACCAACAACATTAACAAAATCTTCTGTGAGATACATATAAACTAAAGTTCCAATAGAGGTTAAAAGTCCGCCGATTATATAAATCAAAAAAAACCTTACTTTCCCAATATATCCTTCAAGAAGATTTCCCATCTGCCAAAGCACTATCATATTCATAGCAAGATGCTCTATCCCACCATGTGCAAACATTGTTGAGAGTATTTGATAATAAAGTTCGTGTGTAAAAAAATAGATATTAAGTCCAAATAAAATATCCCCATACTGTATATTTGTTTGGAGAAAATAACAAATGATAGTTATAAGAATGATACTATTTGTTAGGGTAAAAATCTCTCTATGTGTATTCATTTTTCCCCTTTTATATCTTTGTGAAGTTGTCTTGAAAGTTCTATTTGAGCCTCTCTTTTTTGATAAGCTTCAAGTTGTTTTTGTTTCTCTTGTTGTGCTTGTAATTCCTCTTGTTTCCCCTTTTCAAATGCTGGCAAAACATAATTTGAATACCAAAGTATCACGACAGACATAATCAAAATAGTAGCCAAAGAGTAAAAGTTATTTATCCGAACACTAGGACTTCTCCCACCCCTAATATCTTTTATCTCTATTGGTTTAATCTCTTCAGATTGAAAATTATCCATAGCTATTTTAAAAGACCAAGCTCCATCACTTCATCTATTGTAGTGACAGGGATAATCTCCATACTATCAAGAACCTCTTGTGGAATCTCTTTTAAATCCCTTTTATAGTTTTTCAGCGGGATAAAGGCTCTTTTCATATTTGCTTTACTTGCGGCTATAAGTTTCTCTTTGAGTCCACCAATAGGAAGCACTTTTCCTGTAAGAGTAAGTTCCCCTGTCATTGCAAGATTTGCATACACTTTTCTTCCACTTAAAATCGAAGCAATCGTAAGAGCCATAGCTATTCCTGCACTTGGTCCATCTTTTGGAGTAGCACCTTCTGGGATATGCATATGGATATCGATATCTTTAAAAGCTGCATTTTTGAGTTTTCCACTATCAATCAAACCTTTGACAACACTGTGGGCTATTTTTGCACTCTCTTTCATCACATCGCCCATATTTCCAGTGAGGCTTAGATTTCCTTTTCCTTCAAATTTTGCTGCTTCAATTTTGAGTACATCTCCACCAACACTTGTCCAAGCAAGTCCATTTACAATCCCCACACTATTTTTCTTATCTGCTGGGTCGATTTCAAATACTGGATTATCCAAAAACTCCTCAAGATTTTTACTATTAATTGTCACTTTTGTAAGCTCTTTATCGTTAATAAGTATTTTTACCGTTTTTCTAAAAAGTTTATTAAACACCCGTCTAAGATTTCTCACCCCTGCTTCTCTTGTAAATTTTTCAATAATAAGATGAATAGTTGCATCATTTAGTGAAATATTTTTTTTAGCAAGTCCATGTTTAGCTAATTCTTGAGGAATTAAATAATCTTTTGCAATATGAAATTTCTCACTTGGAGTGTAACTATTTATCTCAATAAACTCCATTCTATCACGAAGTGGTGCCGGAATTTTAGAGATATTATTCGCCGTTGCCACAAAAATACAATGACTTAAATCTATCTCAAAATTGACATAATGGTCACGAAATTTGCTATTTTGTTCAGGGTCTAAAATCTCTAACATCACAGCAGTTGGATCACCCCTATGGTTTTGTCCTAGTTTATCTATCTCATCTAAAACTATCACTGGATTCATTTTTGTTGCACTTACAAGTGCAGATACAAGTCGTCCAGGCATAGCACCAACATAAGTTCTTCTATGACCTCTTAGTTCATTCACATCTTCTAATCCACCAAGTGCAAGTCTAGCAAGTGGTCGTTTTAGTGCCGTTGCGATAGAGTTTGCTAAAGATGTTTTTCCAACCCCTGGAGGTCCTACAAAACAAAGTACCGTTGAGTTATTTGATGACTCTTTTATCCCTTTTTCTATCAAGTATTCTTTCACTGCAAAATATTCACTGATTCTATCTTTTGCTTTTTGAAGAGAATAGTGGTCTTTGTTTAGTTGATTTTCCACATCATCAACTGAGATTTTATCATCAGCAAATTTTCCAAATGGTATCTCAAAGATTTGTTCGATATAGGTTTGTAAAATCGCAGAATCTCCACTTTCGCTATGCATTCTCGCAAATTTATCAATCTGTTTTTTGACCTCTTTGTACCCCTCGCTTCCTATAAACTCTTTTATATCTTCAAGTTGTTTTCTAAAAGCTTCAACCTCTTCATCTTTGTTGTTATCACCTAGCTCTTTTTGGATAGCTTTGATTTGCTCTTTTAAAAAATAATCTTTATTTGTTTTTTCAATTTTTTTGTTTACTTTTTGTGTAATTTCACTTTTAAGCTTGTAAGATTCTATCTCATCTTTGATAACCTCAATGATACTATAAAGTCTATTTTCAATATTAGTATCTTTTAAAAGTTCATAAGATTGTTTTTTTGTAAGTCTTAACACTGAAGAGATAAGATCTGCTATCCGATTTGCATCATTATTTTCATTTATCGTTGCTATCAAATCTGCTGGAAATTTATTATTAATTTTTGAGAGTGCTGCAACATTTTGTCTTAAAATATCTAAAACAGCATGTATCTCTTTTTCGTTTGATTCTTGGTTTAGAAGGGTATCTACCAAAACCATCATAGGCTCAGTTTGTTTTATCTCTTTGATGATAACTTTTGTAAGACCTTGAAAAAGTACTTTTATTTTTCCATCTGGAAGAGATACTTTTCGCATCACATTTCCAGCTATCGCTACTTCATAAAATTCTTTTTCACTTTTCCCTTCAAATCCCTCAACGCTCACACCAACTACCAAAAGTTTGTTATGATCAATCGCATACTGAACAGCCTTTTGTCCAGCCTCATCTTCTATAAAAATAGGTGCTATCATAAATGGATACAAGAACATATTGTCCTCGACCACTAAAGGGAGAGTATCAGGAAATGAGTCGTAATCTTTTAAATTCATATTTTCTCCATTTAATTTCTACTATTCAAAAATAGCTCTATACCAAGGTACTACAACTTTTTGTACATCTTTTTGGTTTTCCCAAGTTTCTTTTCCTCTTTGTGCATACACTTCACTTGCAAGTGGCTTATCAATTCTTTTGTACAAATCAGCTATCTCCATATTAAGTGATGATTTGCCCATTAAAAGTCTACTTTCAATATCTTTTACAAGATGTATATAAGAAGATTTCGGGAAATCAACTTTAAATTTTTCTACTTCGCTAAGAGTTTCATCAAGCAATTTTTGTTCCCTAAACTGTTGTTTAAATGCTAAAAATTTTGCCTTAATCTTAAGATATCGTACCCTTCCATCACTATCATTTTTTTCAAATCTTTTAATATATTCATCAAAATAATAATTAGCCAAAATATACTCTTCATCTTCCATATGTGCTAACCCAATAAGCATAGTAGCTGATGGAAGATAAGGAGATTGTCTATGCTCTGCTTCAAGTGCTACAAATGTTTCATCAGCATTATCAAGTTGATAGAGTGAAATCTCTTTAAGCATTTTGTTGTACCAATAGATATCTGGTTTGTTATATTCTTCCTCTTGTTTTGTTGCACATCCACCAAATAATGTTATCGCAATGGCAAACAACAATATGTTTCTCAATCTTCGCAAAGTGTATCCTTATCGTTTATTTTTTATAAGTTATTCAATCAAAGATTTTTTATATTTTTATTTATAAGCGACTCTGGAACTTTAGGGTCAAAATCTTTGATTTTGGGGTACCCAAAGTGAAGCCTTAGCGATAAATAAAAAATATCAAAATCTTTGCATTTACAATAGAAGTTTCTTCTTAATTATTTAAAAGCTGGTTCTAAAAATGGAACAACTTGTTTTTTTCTACTAAGACACCCTTTAAGCCAAAATTGGTCATTTTCAATTTTCACATCCCAAGCTTTTTCTACTACATCTGGAGAATCAGTAGCTACAAGGATTTGTGAACCCATAGCTATGATATCTGTTAAAACTAAAAGAACAGTATCGTTTCCATCTTCCTCTTTTAATTTTTTGATATCAGCTAGTAAATCATCTTTTACACTATCAAAGATTGATAAATCAACAACTTCAAGTTGTCCGATTCCCACTTTATGTCCATACATATCGAAGTTTTTATAATCTCTCATCACAAGCTCTCTCGTTGGAACACCTTCAACAGCAGATTTTACTTTGAACATCTCCATACCAATTGCTTTAAAATCTTCAATTCCTGCAATTGCAGCTAACTCTTTACAAATTTTTGTATCGATTTTTGTACAAGTTGGCGATTTGAAAATAACTGTATCACTTAAAATTGCACACATCATAGCTCCAGCTAAATCTTTTGGTATAGCTACTTCATAATAATCAAACATCTCTTTGATAACTGTATTTGAACATCCAACAGGTCGTATCCACACTTCAAGTGGTGCTGAAGTGATAAGCCCTCCAAGTTTATGATGGTCCGCAATTCCTACAAGGTTCGCATCTTTTAAATCATCAGGTCCTTCAGTATAGTTATTATAATCAACCATAAATAAGTCACATCCTGCAAATGAAGTTTTAAGCTCAGGAGCTGGGAGATTAAATTTTTCTAAAATATATGCTGTTTCTGGATTGATATCCCCTTGTCTTACTGCAACTGCCTCATGTCCAAGTGCATTTTGCAAATATGCCATCGAAATAGCTCCTATAATACTATCACTATCTGGTATTTTATGTCCACATGTATATAACATCGTTTTATTCCTTTGTATTAATTCTTATAATTTATAAAGTTCGGATTATACCAAACTAAATTAAGGGTATCCCTAAAATTATGAAAGTGGTAAAATTATTTTAAAATTTGCACCTTTATGTTTTTCACCTTCATATTCATACTCTTCAT
>CAZHJR010000108.1:0-5280 GCA_964533335.1 uncultured Helicobacter sp.
TTTTGAAAATGTAATCATTTATTTTTCCTTTTAAAATATCGCGGATTTTACCTAATACTAAATAACTTTTAGATAAAATCGCGGTAATTTATATCAGAAAAGGTACTTACAAATGAGCGAAAAAACACCATTAGAGATTGCATTAGCACACTCTTTGACAAAAGATGAATATGAAACAATAGTCCATATGTTAGGGCGAGAGCCAAACTATACTGAAATTGGTATTATCTCTGCTATGTGGAGTGAACATTGTTCTTACAAATCAAGTAAAAAATATTTAAGTGGTTTCCCAACAAAAGCTCCATGGGTCATCCAAGGTCCAGGGGAAAATGCTGGGGTAATTGATATCGGTGATGGATATGCAGCTGTATTTAAAATGGAATCACACAATCACCCAAGCTTTATAGAACCATATCAAGGGGCAGCAACAGGTGTAGGTGGAATTATGAGAGATGTTTTTACAATGGGAGCTCGTCCTATTGCCAACCTTAATCTTCTACAATTTGCTGGGATTGATGGGAATAGTGATACTGCAAAAAAACATAGATATCTTCTAAGAGGTGTTGTTGCAGGAATTGGTGGATATGGAAACTGTATGGGAGTTCCTACTATTGGTGGACAAACAAATTTTGAAGAATGTTATGCAGGAAATAACCTTGTAAATGCATTTACTTTAGGTTTAGTAAAAACAGATGAGATTTTCCTTGGAAAAGCTGAAGGTATTGGAAATCCTGTAATGTATGTAGGAAGTAAAACTGGAAGAGATGGACTTGGTGGTGCTGTTATGAGTTCATGTGCTTTTGATGAAGATAGTGAAAGTAAAAGACCGACTGTTCAAGTTGGAGACCCATTTACAGAAAAACTTTTACTTGAAGCTTGTTTAGAACTATTTAAAAAAGATTTGATTATTGGAATTCAAGATATGGGTGCTGCTGGACTTACATCATCTTCATTTGAGATGGCTGGAAGAAGTGGAAGTGGTATGATTATGCATCTTGATAAGGTTCCTGCTCGTGAAGAAGGGATGACTCCGTATGATTTTATGCTAAGTGAGTCTCAAGAAAGAATGCTTATTTGTGCTAAAAAAGGGTGTGAACAAGCAATTATTGATATTTTCGAAAAATGGGAATTATCAGTTGCAGTTATTGGAGAAGTTACAAATACTGGTCATATGGAACTCTTTTGGCATGGAGATAAAGTAGCTGATATACCAATCCAACCACTAAGTGAAGAGGCACCTGTACTCGATAGACCTGTAAAAGAGCCAGAATATCTTAAAACTATTAAAGATATCGTACTTGATAAAAATATATCTACGCAAGAAGCATTTGATGCATTATTTAGTGATATTGAAGTGGTTGATAAATCTTGGATCTATTCTCAGTATGACTCTATGGTACAAACAAATACTGTAAAAGGTCCAGGGAAACTTGATGGAAGTGTTATTAGAATCAAAGAAAATGGAAAAGCTCTTGCTATGAGTGCTGATTGTAACACAAGACTTTGCTATATAAATCCAGAACTAGGTGCTGCTGCAGCTGTAATGGAAGCTGGAAGAAATGTTGCTATGACTGGGGCTAGACCTCTAGCAATTACAGATTGTCTTAACTTTGGAAATCCTCAAAATCCAGAAGTTATGTGGCAATTTATGATGTCGTGTGAGGGGATTAAAAAAGCTTGTAAAGAATTAAATACTCCAGTTATTGGTGGAAATGTTTCACTTTATAACGAAACAAATGGGGTGAGTGTATTCCCAACACCAGCTATTGCAACTGTAGGATTAAATGATGATATGAATAAAGTTTTACCATCTTCAGTACAAAAAGATGGAAGCACTCTTTATCTTTTAGGGGAAACAAAAAGTGAATTTGGTGGAAGCTTGTACATGAAAAAATTCTATGGAAAAGTAGCTGGTGAGCATCCAGAAGTAGATTTTAAAAAAGAGCTTAACCTTTGGAATTTTGTAATTGAAGCAAATAAAGCTGGACTTTTACAATCTGCAAAAGATGTAAATACTGGTGGAATAGCTATTAGCATAGCTAAAATGTCTGTTGTCGGTGGAAAAGGTGTCAATATCACTGTACCACTAAAAGACCCAAAAGATATTTTTAGTGAATCGTTAAGTAGAGCTATTGTTGAAATTAGCTATGAAGATGAAGCAGCATTTGAAACTTTTGTGGGACAACATCATGTAGAGTGCACAAAAATTGGAAAAGTTGGCGGAGATGAAATCTCAATCAACGGTATCAAAAAAGATTTAGAAGAAGCTAAAAATATCTATTTTAATAGATTCCAAGAGATTATAGAGCAAGATTTGTAATCTCCATCGAGGAGAAAGGAGGGGGAATCCTCTTTCATTCTCTTACCAATAATAGTAACGAAATCTATTTTCTTAAAAATCGCACATCTTATTGAATTCAGTTCGAGTAATAGTAACAATCTCCATATCTTTTTTACTATTTGCATCAACCTGCTTTGCACCATTTAGAATATTATTTATTACCGTTTTGAGATATAAAGGACCAATATAAACAGCAACGGCTCCATTTTTATTTTTGCATATTGATATTTGTGTTGAATTTTGCTTATTGTTGTTTACTACATCTTTATATTTTTTATAAGTTTTTGGGTCAATTGCAATAAACATCAAAGATTCATTTTCCAATACTTTTCTATTTTCATCTTCATTTATCACTTGTACTGCAGTAGGATTTTCATCATCAAATCTACTTTTTTTCGAAACCTCATTAGTACTAAAATTACCTTCAGAATCTGTTTTATATAATGATTCTTCCTTATTATTTAGAGCAAATTCTTCAAGTTTCTCCATTCGTAGTTTATAAAGTCTTTCAGCTTCAGCTTTTTTATATTTTTCTAAAACATCTTCCTCTAAAATTTCATATTTTGTCAAATACTGAAGCTTATTGTTTAACTTTTGCTCATCAATCATATCAAGTTTAAAATCTATTTGCTTGTTTTTTATATCAGCTATTACTAACGATTCTTCAGATGGTGTAGTATTATTTTGCTCTATCGTTACATTTTTATCAGCAACAACCTCTTCCTTATCAAAATAACCCATAAACAATAAAATAGAAAATCCAATAATGATAATAGCTAAAATTGCACCTAATGCTATAACCATAATCTTAATCCGTTTATTCTTTTTATTTAAAGCAATTGTTTCTGCATCATCTAAAGAATCCCCATCAGCAACAATATTTTCATCCTCTTTTATTGATGATGTTTCTTCTTTTATCTCCTCAGTAGATATTATACTTTCCTCTTGTATTTCATCATCTAGATTACTCCTTTCATCAGAAGGTTCATAATCCTCTTCATCATTTTGACTAGGTTTCTCTTCTATTATTTCATTATTTGGTGCTTCTATTATTGATTCACTTTCATTGACTTCCATTAAATCACTTTTAGCAAGCTCCTCAATAAACGGGATAAAATTATCTTCAAAATCTATAAAATATTCAAAAAGTTCTTCTCCAACAGATAACTTAAATAAAATCAATGTGTTTGAAACTTGATAATTGGAACCATCAATAACTTCAAAATCCCCTATAGAGAAACTTGTTTTACCTAAATCCTCATACTCTGTGCTATTAATAACCGTTTGTAAAGTTCCACATATTTGAGTGATAGACTCCTTCATAGCATCAGTAATATCATCGCTAATGGTATCTAGGGGCGGTGTATCTTCCATAAGCATCGCATGTGCTATCATAGAAGCTGTTCTTGCAGGGAGTACAAATTTTACATTTGTAGTGATTTTTTCAAATACAAAAGTTGTATTTACAACCAAGACATTGAGTCCATTCAATGATTGAATGGTCGTTTTATACGTTTTTAAAACACTTACACTTGCACCATTTGAAAGTGAAGTTTCTATAATACTAGTGATTGCTTCTTGTATTGAAAGAGATAAATCAGATGCCATTATTTGTAATTCTCTTTAAGTTTTTTTCTATGTTCTCGCTGTTTTGCTAAAATCTTCTCTTTATTCTTTTCGTAATAATTTTTACGGTAATTTTTTAAATCTTCTTTTTTCTTAATCCTATAATCTTTATCATATTGAAGTCTTTTATCTTTATTTTCAAGATAGTAGTCTTTTTTCTTATTTCTATACTCTTCAATTTTAGCAATAATTATCTCTTCTCTGTCCTGAATATGAGTTTTTTGTTTTTTAGCAATCTCTTTAATTTTAGCAGTAAAGCTAGATAAATCTCCACCAAAGAGCTCTTTTTCATAATCAATAAATTGAGGTTTTTTTTCACTTTCTCCCGAAGTAGTAGCCAACTTTTTTTTCAAATAGTATGCTTTTTTCTTCTCTTTATGAAGGCGAATATTCTCCTCTCGTCTTTGCTTTAGTTCATCTAAATTCATATTAGACTAGACTACCTTTTTAACTGATTCACTTGTTGAAGCATTGCATCTGTTGTTGTAAGAGATTTCGAATTTGCTTCATAAGCCCTTTGTGCTGTAATTAAATCGACCATTGCATTAACCAACTGTACATTAGAAGCTTCTAGCATCCCTTGTTGTAAACTTCCAAAAGCATCAGTTCCTGGATTTCCAATAATTACATCACCTGAAGTATCAGTTACTCCATATAAATTATTTCCCTTTGGAGCTAAACCAGCTGGATTAATAAAATCAGCAATAGTTAACTGCCCTAATACACTAATTGTACCATCTACTGGATTCATAGCAGACACTATTCCATCTTGAGAAATTGATACATTTGTAAGATTGTTAGGTATTACTATCTCTGGTTCTACTCTATACCCTTGACCTGTAACTAATGCACCTTCACTATCAGTTTTAAATGAACCATTTCTTGTATATTGAATATCGCCATTTGGTGTAGTCACTTGGAAAAAACCCTTTCCTTGAATAGCAATGTCTAAATCATTCCCAGTCTCAATTAAACTCCCTTGTATAAAGCTTTTTTGTACACCTGTTATCCTAACACCTAGTCCTACATCAATCCCTGTTGGATTGTTTGTCGATTCGCTAGTTGCATTTGCTGTATAGTTTAATGTTTGGTACATCAAATCGGCAAATTCTGTTCTATCTTTTTTGAATGCTGTAGTGTTTACATTGGCTATATTATTTGATGTAACATCAATGTTATTTTGCTGTGCATTCATACCTGCTGCTGATGTGTATAAACCTCTTACCATTTTCAACTCCAATTTTGAATATGTTTAAATTTTATCGTAATTTTTTTTAAAATCATCTTTTTTTAAATTCTCAATCAAATCACAC
>CAZHJR010000109.1:0-5042 GCA_964533335.1 uncultured Helicobacter sp.
TAAAAAATAAAATCTTCCCCAAGATAATGCTCTTTTACAAGTTGATTTTCCCTTATTTCATCAGAGGTTCCACTTGCAAGTACACTTCCTGCTTTCATAACATAAGCCCTATCACAAATTTGCAAAGTTTCTCGTACATTATGGTCTGTAATAAGAACACCAATTCCTATCTTTTTAAGACTTGCTATAATTTGTTGAATATCTCGGACAGCAATTGGATCAACTCCAGCAAAAGGTTCATCAAGAAGTAAAAACTTTGGATTAGAGACTAAAGCTCTTGCTATCTCAGCTCTTCTTCTCTCCCCTCCACTTAAACTTATCCCCTTTCTGTGACGAATCGGTTCAATATTAAAAAGTTCAAGCAACTCCTCAATCTTTTCTATTCTTTGTTTTTTATTTTTTATTGATATTTCAGCAGCAAGCATCAAATTATCTTCCACACTTAAATCTTTAAATATTGATGATTCTTGTGGAAGATAGCCTATCCCTTTAAGTGCTCTTTTATGGAGTGGAAGCTTTGTAATATTATCATCATCAAAAAATATCTCTCCACTTGAAGGGGGTACAAGTCCACAAATTGTATAAAATGATGTTGTTTTTCCAGCACCATTTGGTCCAAGTAATCCAACAACTTCTCCACTTTCTATAAATAAACTTATATCATGTAAGATATAAGTTTTGCCAATATTTTTTTTAATGTTTTTTGCTTCTAATCTATGCTTCAATAGTATATTCTCTCAATTTATCTAATTTTTTTATCGTTACATTTATATGTTGAAATCCATAATCGTCAAGTATTTTTTCTAACTTTTCATCGCCCCATTCTACAAAATGAATCCCCTCTTTTTCAAACTCTTCAAGCATCCCTAAAGATACAAATTCTCCAAGTGTTTTATTATATACATCATAATGAAAAATATTGTTTCCATAGCATGATTGAAGTGAAAAAGTTGGACTTGTAACCAAATCATCACATCCAATATTTTGCACATATTTTTTTACTAATGTAGTCTTTCCACTTGCTAAATCTCCACGAAGTAAAACTACAATATTTTTATTTTGTATCACCTCTTGAAGTTTTTGTATCACTCTATCAAGAGTTTCAACTCCACAAATCAAACTAAAATCTCTACCCATACCCAGTTTAAATCTCATTACTAACTTTTATAATCTCTTCAAGTTTTGCAAGTGCTCTTCCACTATCTATTGCATCTCTTGCCATATCAATCCCCTCTTCAGTTGAATTGACAATTCCATCAACCAAAAGTGAAGCTCCTGCATTGATAAGGACAATATCTCTTTTTGCTCCTGTTATCTCTCCACTGAGTATTCCTCTTGTAATCGCTGCATTTTGCACAGCATTACCACCTAATATTTCCTCTTTTGGATACAAATCAAATCCATATTCCCTAGGGTCAAAAATAAACTCTCTTACACTTCCTCGCTCAACAAAAGCAGCATAAGTTATATCACTAATACTAATCTCATCCATTCCATCTGCTGAACTTACTACCATTGCTCTTTTTGTTTGCAATTTTGTCAAAGCATTTGCAATGATTGGAACAAATGCTTTATCAAAAACACCAATAAACTGTTTTTTCACATGAGCTGGATTTGAAAGTGGTCCTAAAATATTAAAAATAGTCCTATGAGGGATAGATTTTCGTATAGGCATAATATGTTTCATAGCAGGATGGTGATCCACTGCAAACATAAAAATAAATCCTGTTTTTTCCAACATAGCAGCTTGTTTACTTAAAGTTAAAGAGAGATTTACTCCAAGTGCTTCTAACATATCAGCACTTCCACTATTACTTGTGATACTTCTATTTCCATGCTTTGCTACCAATACACCACAACTAGCAAGTAAAATTGAAACTGTTGTAGAAACATTAAAACTATTACTTTTATCTCCACCAGTTCCACAATTATCCATCGTTCTCTCAGCAACTTTAGGATCAAGATTAAGAGGAGTCATATGTTCTCTCATAGCACTTGCAGCACTTGCTATCTCTTCACTTGTCTCCCCTCTTTGATATAGTTCAATAAGGTATTTTCTTACCTCATCTTCGCTTAGTCTATTTTCAAAGATATCATCAAATTTCAATTTTGCTTTACTAAACATTTTTTCCTCCTAGTTGTACTACATATTCATCCATTTTACTTTTTGGTGTCGATTTAGTTGTTGGGATTTGTAACACCTTAAACTCATCAATATACTCCAAATATTGCAATTTTATAATATCACCAACCTTAACCTCTTTTGACTTTTTAACAGGAAGATTATTTAAAAATACAACATTAGATTCAAGCATATCTTCTGCAATTGCTCTCCGTTTTGTAATATTTACCGTATTTAAAAACTTATCAATTCTCATAGATTCTCCATTTTATCAACTATTACATCACTGTACATTTATGAAACTTATAATATCAATATTTGACTTAATCCATTAATATTCTCTTAATTTCTTTTTAAGTACCATCCCCAATAAAATTATAAGTTTAGGAAATGATGGAATGAGATTAATTAATTATGTTTACACTGGTTTTACAGGATTAGAAAATTTTATACAAACCCACAACATACCAGATGATAACTCTGTTTTAATTCAATTATTCCATTCAAATGAAAATATTAACAATGTGTATAGTGTCAAACAACATCTAAAAATACTCCTTCCAAATGTTTCAATGATCTCTGCTTCAACATCAGGAGTTATCAATAATGGAGCGATTTTAGACAGGTTTATCACCTTGTCTTTTTCTATTTTTACACACTCAACTACAAAGTCTAAAAGTTATTGTCATATTGACCTTAAAACTTTAATAGATAGACTTGACAAAGACCTCATCACAACAAAAACAAAACTTCTCCTTTGTTTTGCAAACACATTCACTTTTAATAGTGAAGAGTTCTTAAAAAAAGTTACCGCTAAATTTCCAAATTTAATTATTGCGGGAGGGAATGGTGCAGATGATTTTAAATTTGAAAAATGTACTATTTTTTCGCAAAGCTGTGATAGTTGCGATGTGGCTTTTGCAGCAATTGATTCTGATATTTTAGAGGTGCAATCAAAATACCTTCTCAATTGGCATACTATAGGGAAAGAGCATACTGTTACAAAATCAAATGGTAATCAAATTTTTGAACTTGATAATAAAAAAATTATCGATGTCTATGAATATTATTTAGGAAAAGATGTAGCATCAAATATTCTCCTTTATGGAACGGAATTTCCTCTTATTTTTAATGATCAAGGGATTGATGTCGCAAGAGCACCAATAGTTGTTCATGCAGATAATTCACTTACTTTTGCAGGAGAAATACCACAAGGGACAAAAGTTAAGTTTGGATACGCCGATGTTGAATTTATTGAAGACTACAACAAAGACAAATTACTCAATGAATATGAATACAAAAATGAAGCTGTTTATATCTATACTTGTAGTGCAAGAAGAGGTATGCTCGGAAAGTATCTAAGTGATGAGATGTCCATTATAAACTCTATTGGTCCAACGAGTGGTTTTGTGACTTATGGAGAGTTTTTTCACGATAAAACAAGCTGTTCAAACAATCTTTTAAATATCACAACAACCTATCTTATTTTAAATGAAGAGCCGAGTAATGAACTGATTGAAAAAACAAATCATAATCCTCTTCAAAAAAATAAAAAAGATGTCACTTTAAAAGCCCTAACAACACTTATTTCAAGAACAAGTGATGAGTTAGATGAAAAAAACTATTATCTCAAACAATTCAAAGATGCCATCAGTCAAGTAGCGATTTTTTCAGCAACAGATGAAAAAGGGAAAATACTCTATGTTAATAAAAATTTTGAAAATATCTCAGGATATACAAGTGATGAACTTATAGGAAAATCTCACAATATTGTACGAAGTGAGGATGTACCAAAAGAGACTTTTAAAGAGATGTGGGAAACTATAAAAAGTGGGCAAATTTGGAAAGGAATTTTGAAAAACATCAGTAAATCTGGTAAACCCTATTATGTTCTTTCAGAGATATCTCCTATTTATAAAAAAGATGGAACACTCAAAGAATATATTGGTATCAGGAATGATGTAACAGAGCTTGAAGAGTACAAACATATTCTCAAAAATGAACTTGATTTGTCCAATCAAAACTATGAAGAAAATCTTAACTATACAAGACAATATGAAGATGCGATAAATAAAACAACAGCTATTGTAAAAACAGATACGAACAATATTATAAAATATGTCAATCAAAGATTCTGTGAACTAAGTGGGTATCATTTAGGTGAAGTAATAGGAAAGAACTGCAAAGAGATGCGATCATTCAAACATCAAGATGAAAAAAAATGTAATGAGATAGCTAAGAAGCTTAACAAAAGAGAGATAGTCCATGAAAGGCTTACAAATCAAACTAAAGATGGCTTAGAATATACAGTAGAGAATCTTTTTTATCCTGTTATCAATCTTGAAGGTGAAGTGGTTGAATATCTTCAAATCATGTATGATTTAACTGAGATAATAACACTCAATGAAGAGATAACCAACACTCAAAAAGAGGTTGTGCTAACAATGGGTGCGATTGGAGAAACAAGAAGCAAAGAGACTGGACTGCATGTAAAAAGGGTAGCTGAATACTCCTATCTTCTAGCAAAACTTGCTGGGCTTGATGAGGAAACAGCATCTTTACTCAAACAAGCAAGTCCTATGCATGATATTGGAAAAGTTGGTATTCCTGATGAGATTTTAAATAAACCTGCAAAACTTACACCTGAAGAATTTGAAATTATGAAAACTCATGCAGAGATTGGGTATGAGATGCTTAAACATTCTAAAAGAGATATTTTAAAAGCTTCATCTATTGTCGCTATTTCACATCATGAAAAATGGGATGGAAATGGATATCCTAATCAATTAGCTGGTGAAGACATCCATATTTTTGGAAGAATTACAGCAATTGCAGATGTATTTGATGCACTAGGACACGATAGAATTTATAAAAAAGCTTGGATTTTGGAAGATATTTTAGAACTTTTTAGAAAAGAAAA
>CAZHJR010000110.1:0-3782 GCA_964533335.1 uncultured Helicobacter sp.
AGATACGATTCTATAAAGATTTTATAGATGGAGTATGCGATGTATGATTTTATTATAGTTGGTGGTGGGATTGGTGGTATTTGTAGTGCGACAATGCTCAACTCGCAATACAAAACATTACTCCTTGAAAAAGAACCAAATCTTGGTGGGTGTAGTGGTACTTTTACTAGAGGAAAATACTCTTATAATATAGGTGCTACTACATTTGCAATGTATCAAGATGGTCAACCTATGAAACAATTTTTTGATACTTATGGTATAAAATTTGATTTTACTAAGCTAGAAATCCCCATTTGTGTCCATATTAATAACAAAACAATCTACAGATATAGCAACCTTGAAAAATTTATCATTCACATCAATGAGGTGTTTCCACATCATGCACATCAAAAGTTTTGGAGAGATATTTTTTATCTTTCAGAATCATTTTACAAAGAATATAATGTGTACTACAACAAATCAGATATTGTTGAAATTACAAAAACACTTTTTTCTTTTGGAAAGCAATTTCTAAAATTTGCTCTACCTATTTTACAAAATGCAAATAGTACCCTTCATTCTTATTTTGGAGAAAAAATCGAGAAAGATTTCCTTTCATTTATAGAGAATCAACTTTTGATAGTTGCTCAAACTCATCTTGAAAATACAAATTTTCTAACTCTTGCACTTGCTCTTAGTTACCCATTGTATGATAATTTTTATATTACTGGTGGGATGGGAAAAATATTTGATATGATAGAGGAAAAAGCAGGAGCCGTCCATACAAATGAAGAGTTCCTTAGAGTAGAAAAATATGATACATACTATAAGGTTTATACTACAAAGAATACCTATGAAACAAAAAAAATAGTTTTTAATAATACCTACCAAAACAATATCAAAGAGAAAAACCATCTTACACAAAGTGCTTTTGTGGTGTATCTTGCTATCAAATGTGAAAAAGATTTTCTCCATCATTACCAAATTATTCAAGAAAAAGTTTTTACAGATACAATTTCAAATTCGATTTTTGTCTCTTTTTCAGATAAAAATGATGATATAATGGCTCCAAAAGGGGAGTATAGTGTTACTATCTCAACTCATACAAATACACTTTTTTGGGACAATCTTTCAAAAGAGGAGTATCAAGTAAAAAAGAAAGTGCTTCAGAGTGAGATAATAAAACTTTTTTGCGATACTTTTAAGCTTGATAAAGGGGATATTGTCCAACAATTTTCAGCAACACCAAACACTTTTGGACGATATATCAACAGAAGAGTTTTAGGTGGCACCCCTTTAGAATTTAAAAACTATTTTTTAAAATTTGGTTCACCAAAAGTTGGTGATTTTTACTATTGTGGGGATAATATTTTTCCAGCTCAAGGATGGGCAGGTGTGGTTGCTGGAGTTCATAATTTAGGAAAGGTAATAGATGCATCAGTTAAAAATTAAAGCAAAAGATTGGCTTTTAATCTTTCTTTTTGGGGTGTTTTTTGGAGCTATTTTTGGAATGGCACTTTATATTTTAGCAAGTGCAAATAAACTCGATGGTGCTCTTCTTGGAGGGTTAAATGGCTTTTTTATAGCACTTATTTCCCTTCTACTTATAACTATTGGAAATGAGTTTATCCTCCCAAAAGTACCAAAAAAATATTGGAATGCGGTAAGTTTTATTTTATCTTTCCTTTCTGGTGTTTTTGGAAGTTTTTGGGCTTCATTTGTGGCGATTATGAGTGGTATTTTTATTATTGATGGTTACTATAACAATCTTTATTTTTTTACTTTTTTAATTGGGCTTATCACATATCTTATAGGTTTTGTGATGTATCTTTTTGTAAAAAGTAGAAATCAAGAAGAGTTTACTTTACAACAATATAAAGAGAGTAAACTTCATCTTTTACAAGCACAGCTTAATCCACACTTTTTATTTAATAGCCTCAACTCAGTTGCTGAACTTGTTTATGTTGATCCTAAAAAAGCAGAATATGCTATTATGAATATCTCTAAATTTTTAAGAAATACACTTGATGAAACTCTAAAAGTAAGTCTTGCAAAGGAATTAGAACTTGTACAAAACTATATAAACATCGAAAATATAAGATTTAATCAAAATATCAAACTCCAAATAAATTCAAAGAATCTGAACTTAAAGGAGATTTTTTTACCAAAATTTTCTATTCAGCTTTTGGTTGAAAATAGTATAAAACATAATTTTGTTGCTAAAAAAAATCTTCATATCAAGATTGATATCAAAGAAGAGAACGATGAAATTAGTATCACCGTAACAGATGATGGGAAAGGTTTTACAACAATCACTTATGGAACTGGTTTAAAAAATCTCAAAGAGAGATTGGAGTTTTTAAATAGTGGAACACTCCACCAAACAAGCGATACAGACGGAACACACTTTATAATCACACTAAAGGAAAATTATGAAAATATTGGTTATTGATGATGAACAGTTAGCACTTGATAGGATGAAACGACTTTTAGGGGAACTTAACTACAAAGATGTAATCACAAGCTTGGACTATTCCATCGCACTCGAACAACGATTTGATGTTGTTTTTTTAGATATCAATATGCCTGAAATAAATGGAATTGAACTTGGAAAATTAATATTAAAAAAATTTCCTTTGACTAAAATTGTATTTCAAACCGCTTATAGTGAATTTGCTCTTGATGCTTTTGAAGTTGGGAGTGTAGATTATATACTTAAACCAATTGAAATTGAAAGGGTTGAAAAAACACTCAGTCGTCTCAAAAAGATGATAACACAATCAAATGATAAACTCCTTGTAAAGCTAGGGGGGAATAGTTATATTTTAAATCCTTCTGATGTTTGTTATATAAAAGCAGATTTAGCTGAAGTGTATGTAAAAAGTAAAAATGCTAGTGGTTATATGAGTAATAATATTTCCGATTTGGAAGTGTCACTTGCTTCTTTTGGATTTGTTCGAGTTCACCGTTCGTATCTTGTCAATCTAAATAAAATCAAATCACTTTCAAGTATAGAAAATAGTAAGTTTGTTATCACTTTTTATGATATAGATGATGAACTTATCTCTAGTAAAGAGGGTGCAAAATACCTTCGTGGATATCTTGACAAAATTGTAATCTAACTAAAAAGATTTATCTTAGGGAGCTAGACGATTTATCTCCCACTTTCCATCACTTAAAAGTCGATATTCAAATCTATCATGCAATCTATCTTTTCCCCCTTGCCAAAATTCTACGACAAGTGGTTTGATTTGGTAACCACCCCAAAAAGAGGGAAATGGTATCTCACCATTTACAAATTTGTTTTTTATCTCATTAAATTTTGCTTCTAGTAAACTTCGGGAACTTATTATCTCACTTTGATGTGATACCCAAGCTCCTATTTGACTCCCTTTTGGGCGACTTAGGAAATATTTGAGTGATTCTGTTTTACTTATCTTTTCTATTGCCCCTTCGATTTTCACTTGCCTTTCTAGTCCAAGCCAAGCAAAATGGATGGCACACTTTGGATTTTGTTCTATTTGATGTGCTTTTTTACTTTTATAATTTGAAAAAAATACAAAACCATTTTCATCATACATTTTTAGTAATACTGTCCGAATCGATGGCATCATATCACTTCCAACAGTAGCTAAACTAAAAGCATTTGGTTCTAGGATTTCGGCTTCAATCGCTTGATTGAACCATAACTCAAACTGCTTAATAGGATTTGGGTCAAGATCTTCTCTATGTAAACCTTTTGTGGTATATTCTTGTCGCATATTTACTATTTTAGTCATTCATTTCCACCATTTTAAACCTAT
>CAZHJR010000110.1:3882-4993 GCA_964533335.1 uncultured Helicobacter sp.
GCAAAATACTCCTCTCCCCACTTCCAAGGTAAAAAAAGATTTTTTGTTAAAAATGAGGCTACTATCATACGAAGTCTATTGTGCATCACTCCTGTGAGATTTAGATACCTCATGGCTGCATCGATGATAGGTACTCCTGTTTTCCCCTCACACCAAGCGATATATTTTTCCCTATCATCATCCCACTTTATTGTTTTATGGTTGAAATTTTCAAATTCACTCTTTGGGAAATGATACAAAATATAACTATAAAACTCCCTCCAAAAAAGCTCTCTTATAAAAAATTCACTTCCTTCATATCTTTTTAAAATATTAAAAACTTGTTTCGGAGAGATAAGCCCAAATCGTAAATGAACTGAGAGTTTTGATGTCCCATCAAGATAGAAGTAATCTCGTGCTTTTTGATAGTTTTCTAATTTTGGAATAAATTCTTCTATCAATATTAAAGCATCTTTCCCTAAAAATTCTGGCAAAGGTTGTGCTTCAAAACCTAAATCATCCAAAGTTGGAAATCTCTCATTTGGATATTTAAACTTTGTGATCTTTTGTGAAATAGTAAACTCTTCTAATTTTTTACTTTCCCAAAGAAAAGAGAGTGATTTGTAAAAAGGGGTAAAAACTTTATAAGGTGTCCCGTCACTTTTGAGTGCTTCATTTGGATGGATAAGATAAGAATCATACAATCGCTCCATAGGAAGAATCGATTCAATCTCTTTATCTCTTCCTATCGCATAACTATCAAAATCACAACTACATAGCACCCTATCAAAACTATATTTTTCTTGAAGCTCTCTAAAAATATGTTTTGGCTCTCCATAAAAAATAGCCAAATCAAGCCCAATATTTTGCAGTTCTTTTTTTAGTTTTAAAACACTTTGATAGATAAAAGTGACTCTTTTATCCTCTTTTGGAAGTTTGTTTAAAATATTTGTATCAAAAATAAATATTGGTAAAACTTCCCCTTCTCCATGATGAAGGAGTGCACTATCAGTTATCCTCAAATCTCTTCTAAACCACAAAATTTGTCTCATTAACTCACCTTAAAAATATACTATCTTGAAATATTATACGATAAAAGTGATTTTTTCATAGATTATTTTTGTTTGTTGAT
>CAZHJR010000111.1:0-3425 GCA_964533335.1 uncultured Helicobacter sp.
AATGATACTGTTACAGTTGGGGATGACTTAAATAATGGTACGATAAATACAGGTGTAGGTAATGATACTGTTACTATTGGTGGTGATGTAGGTGATACAGAGTACTCAGAAAGTGGTCATATTAATACAGGAGATGGTAACGATACAATTACGGTAAATACTCTAATAGAGCATGAATCAACAATATCATCTGGTTTGGGAGATGATAATATAACCATTCAAAATATTAAAAATAATGTTGATATTAGTACAGGTGATGGTAGTGATACCGTATGGCTTAAAAATGTTGATGCTTCATTTGATAATGGAAGTGTAAGTCTTGGGGCTGGTGATGATACACTTAGAATAGATGATAATTTAAAAGGATCTTACTCAACATATGATGGTGGAAGTGGAAATGACCATGTTAGCCTTACAAATGTAACTCTAAAACAATGGAATGATGGGATTAAAGACTTATTTACAGGTTTTCAAACTGTAACACTAAAAGATGGTACAACACTTCAAATTGGCACACTTGTAGATGGTGTATGTGAAGGGGTACAATATGAAACATCTTCAGGTCTTACAGGAGTTACAAATGCAAATGGTAACTTTAGCTTTATTGCTGGAGATAGTGTCACATTTAGTATAGGTGGGGTAGTTCTTGGTGTAGCAACAGCTGAAGATATCGCAAGTGGGCATACATTTTTACAAGATATAGCAGATGTAAATAGAGGCGACTTAAATGATGAATACCTAGAAAATATGGCGACATTCCTCCAATCTCTTGATAGTGATTTAGAGTCTAGCAATATTGTTATCACACAAGAAACAAGAGATGCTTTAGCAGATTCCAATATTGACCTGAGAACTGCCTCAGAAGAAGATATTCAAAATCTTGTAGAATCTATAGGAAGAGTCTATGTAGATGAAGATGCAGCGATGGAGCATGTACAAGAGATGCTTCAACAATACACAAATATGGATGAAAATGAATTTGATGCGAGAATTTCAGATGATTTACATACAGCTACACTAGGGACATTTGCTCCTGCTGGGATAACTTTTGAAACAACCTCAGGGATTACTGGAGAGATTGGAACTAATGGAAGATTTACTTTTGAAGAGGGAGATGCAATTCAGTTCTTTGATGTGGATAAAAATCCAATTGCTACAATAGATTCAAGTGATATAGGCAAGTATGGTATTATCACGATGGACGAGATATTTGAATTTACTGAAATAACAAATCTTTCATCAGAAGCGGTTGTTGAAGATACACAAAATGAAGATATTGTAACAACAGAGGGAGATAACTTAAGTATTGTAGCAATCAATGGACAAGATATCACAAATGGTCAAAGGGTAAATATTTTTGATGCTTCTGGACAATTCCTTATGGGAACTGCTATGTTAAATAATGGAGAGATAGAGTTTAGTCCTGCTTGGAATAAAGATATAAATAATGATGAGGAGTCCCAAGAGATCACATTTAACTATACAGTAAGTGATGGAAATGAAACAGAAGTTGCTGAAGCAACAGTAAGAATAGACAATAGCACAAATAATGTTGATGAAACAGATATAGCAAATGAGACTCCTATACTTGATACCGAGATTACTGATTTAGAGTTGATAGATTCTTTAGATATAAGTAGCGACGATACACAAGTAGAGGAAGATAACTTCATTCAAGAAGATGTTGCATTGTTTGACACTACTACAACTGATAATGTCGATGGATACACTCTAGAAGATGATGAGATTGAAATTAATTTTGATAATATTGATTTTGATGATAGCATAGATTTAGATCTAGCAATCCAAAATAGTGATGAAGATATCAATCTTGATGTTGGTGATATTTTACATACTACAAATGATGATAGCTTATCGATGCTTGGAGGTGAAGATGAACTTCCACTTGATAGTTCACTCATATCATCTGATGATATCGTATCAACTACAGATTCATTTAATGACAATGCTGATGAACAATTACAAGCAATTAAGATGATGATTGATTCAAATTCATCTACAGACCAATCATAAAAAAAGATAGAAGTGGATTTTCCCACTTTTATCCTATCAAGTAGAGTCAATACGATGCTTATAAAATCTTTATTTTTACTATCAATATTTTTTTATAGTTTTAGTTTTGCCAATACAAATATTGATAATGGTGACCAAAACTTCGAAAACCAAAATTATCTTCGCTCAATTGAGGATTATAAACTTGCATACCAAGAAAATCATCCAGAAGCAAAAACAAAACTTATAACAACCTATTTGAAATTGGGTGATAATTTTAAAACTATCCAAAACTATGAAAAAGCTATAGAGTGGTATCAAAAAGCATTTGAATTAGATAATAGTATTGCAAAAAATAAAATAGCTATCGCATATGAAAATCAAGGTGACCTCTATGCAAAAATAAAAAACCATCAAATCGCAATGCAATTTTATAAGAAAGCCCTAGAATTAGGTAAAACTGATATATCATCAAAAATCAAATCACTCCAAGAGGAGATAAATCATCAAAATGAGCTACAAAATGATACTAGACAATTAGTAACTCATGATTCACCTCCATGGACAAGCTCTATTGGTAGAATTATCGTTCCAACAAAATTAGAATTTATTACACACAAAAAATACAAAACAGATTTCAAAAAATGTTCTGCAAGTTTAGTCAATCTTGATGGTTATGAGAGTTCAAAAGTGATTGTTACTGCATCGCATTGTTTGAGTGAATATAAACAAGAAGCTGGAGAGATTAGATTTATCATAAAAAATTCTAAAAATGAGATGATACAAAGGTTTGCAACAATATACAAAGATAGTCACTTTAATGAGAAAAAATTAAAAACCGCAAGTGATTATGCCATTTTAATTTTAGATGAAAAAATATCCACCAAAGAGGTAACTCCTTTAAAAATAACACCTAAGAGCTTTTTAAAACTCAAAAATGGATACAAATACTCTTTTGCTTCACTCGCTGGATTTTCAAGTGATATTGGAGAATATGGAGCGAAACTTACTTTTGATCCAAAATGTGAGCTCAATCCTTATAACAATCTCTTTGCACATAGTAACTGTAGTGGTTTTAAAGGAGCTTCTGGTGGTCCTGTTGTTATGAGTGTGAGTGACGATGATATACAATATGAATATTATTTTGTAGGCGTCGTCTCACACTTTCGAGATAAAAATTTTAAAAATATCTATTTTGCACCAAGCGAACTTTTTTATGATGAGATGGTTAGTGCAATGAAATTTTAATTAGGCCAAACCTCTGGTAATCTATCTGGGTATTTACCAAACCACTTTTCATAAAGTTTTGCATAAGTACCATCGCTAACAGCTTTTTGTATTGCAAAATTGATAGCATCTTTAAAATTTGATTCATTTTCAGGGACTCCCATACCATATGGCTCAAACGATAT
>CAZHJR010000111.1:3525-4978 GCA_964533335.1 uncultured Helicobacter sp.
CCTTGCCCATCAAAAAAATAAGAGATAGTAAAATCTATATCGGCATCCCTTGAGACTTTGTGGGTCATTGATGCGGCTGCTATATCAACTGTACCATTTGCAACTAGCTCTATCCTATTTTTTGAAGTGACTTTTTGAAACTCAACTTTGACTCCAATCTCTTTAGCTATATACCTTACAAGGTCAAGATCAAATCCTACCACTTCCCCATTTTTTTCTATATATCCAAAAGGTTCAAAATCATGCTTCACCCCTACTTTTAAAATCCCAGATTTTTTCACATCTTCAAGCCTATCTGCCCATATAAAACCACTCCATAGCGATAAACTTATCCATAAAAGAACTATTTTTTTTAACATTTGTAACCCTCTATTATTGTTGAAGTTTGTATTCTACAGAGTTTTTGGTAAATTTTAATATAAATTTGATACCATTTTCGTTATACTTTAGTATAATCTAAAATTAAACAATCGTAAGTGGAAATTGATATATGAAATTAAATCAGCAAAAAAAGGCACCAAAAGATGAATTTGCCTTTTAAAAACAGTATAATAACTCTTAAATCTACCTATCTTATTGGATTTCTTTTCGCCATTTTAGCTGTAGGGTATTTTTCTAAAAACTTGTATCAGATGAAAACAGAGGAGTATAAAAATAATATTTATACACAAGTAGATGATACTATCCTCAAACAATTTGATGCGATACTCAATACAAAACTCAACACATCGCTGTTAGTTACTTCATCGTTATCCAAATATGCTGGTATAAAAAATGCTCTTTTAGAGAAAGATTCAGAAAAAATAAATATGACAAAACTTCTTCAAGAGATGAGAACCAATAGTGAGTATGTAGATATACAAGCTGAGATTATTGATGCAAAAGGGATAAATTTAAAAAGAAGCTGGACAGAGGCAAGTGGTGATGATATGGTGAAATCAAATCCTAAAATGGAACACCTTTTAAAATATCCAAAAGTATATACAGATATAGAAGCAACAGAGTATGGAATGACTTTTACAAATAAAATACCTATCTATCAAGAGAGTGTGTTCTTAGGGTTATTTGGGGTTAATATCCACTTTGATGCACTTGTCGATTTTTTTGCAAAAGATGGTTACAACACAGTAATACTTCTCAATAAAAACGATTCAAAAAATATTCGTCAAGATCTCTCTTATTCAAAAAAATTTATTGGAGATTATTATGTTGTTAATTCAAATGCAGATGATTACCTTATAAGATATATCAAACAAAATCAATCAGATGATAAATGGAACAATGATGACACTGAGTTTGAGGTAAGTTTGCAAAGTGAACATCTTATATCTAAATACAACATCAAAGATATAAATAATAAGGTTATCGCTAAAGCTTTTATTTTTAAATCACTAGATGAGATACCATTGCAAGATCTCTCTTTTATGCAAAAAGCACATATATTAGCAACTAT
>CAZHJR010000112.1:0-4851 GCA_964533335.1 uncultured Helicobacter sp.
CTCATCTGGCTTTTTATCTTTTGCATGATCTAGTCCAACCATATTAACAAACTTTAAAACTCTCTCTTCAAGCTCTTTTTTTGAAAGCTCTGGCATCACTTTTTTCACTGCTAATTCAATATTTTGATATACCGTAAGCCAAGGAAGAAGTGAATGATTTTGAAAAACAACAGCTCTTTCAGGTCCAGGTCCTTTTATCTCTTTGTTTTCCAAAAGTAACACTCCATTTGTTGCATCATCAAGCCCTGCTATGATATTAAGAATAGTCGATTTTCCACAACCAGAATGCCCTATTATTGAGACAACTTCATTTTGTTTTATCTCTAAGTTCACATCTCTAAGTGCCACATATTCCCCTTTATTTGGGAGTGGAAATATTTTATCCACACCCTCTAAACTTAAGAATTTTTTCATACTAGCCCCTTACTCTATAATCAAATTTATTTGCAACCATCCCCATGAAAATATCTAAGATAAATCCTACAATTCCAACAAGAAAGATACCAACAACAATAGATGTATAATTGAGATTATTGTATTCATCCCAAATCCAAAACCCGATTCCAATACCACCTGTAAGCATCTCAGCAGCAACGATAACGAGCCAAGCTGTCCCTAAAGAGAGCCTCATCCCAGCAAAGATAAAAGGAACTGCAACTGGTAAGATAATTTTTGTTATCTTTTCAATTGGACTAAACTGTAATACTTTTGCGACATTCATATAGTCGTTATTGACACTTTTTACCCCTAATGCCGTATTAATAATAATAGGCCAAATTGAAGTGATAAAAATAGTAGCAATAGCTGTTAAATTGATATCTTTAAATACAAAAAGGGCCAAAGGGAGCCATGCTAATGGAGAAACTGGTTTAAAAATTTGGATGTATGGATTGAGTGCATCATAAAATCTACTACTCATACCAACTGCAAGACCAACTGGTATCCCAACAATACAAGCAAGTAAAAATCCACTAAAAACTCTCTCCAAAGAATTTAAGAGTTGCCAAAAAATCCCTTTATCATCCTCACTATTGATATAAAATGGATCTGCTAAAATCTCCATCGCTCTTGCATAGGTATCAAGTGGAGTAGGAAACCCCTCCACCGCACCTGCAAGAAATGACCAAATTGGGATAATCACACCCAAAACAAGTATTGGGAATAACACTTTTTCAATTAATTTCGTTTTCATATTTTTTCCAATCAAAGTGAAACTAAATCCACTTTTAAATATTTATTTTGCACAACCTGGTTTTCCAGCTGGACAGTTATAATCAACTGCAACAGTTTTAACTTGCCATTTGTTTATTTTTGCTAAATCTGCTTGTTTTACTTTTACATTTTTAATCCCAAAACCATAGATATAATCAACTGCTTTATTTGGGTCAAATACTTTTCCATCTAGGAATTTATTTGTTTTTGTCTCTCCATCTTTTTTCCAAGCTCCAGCTGGAATTTTATATCCTACCTCTTTTGCAGCTTTTGCAAAAATATCTGGTCTATACACTTGCTCTGCTACTTTTTTCATATCAACTGGTTTATCAAGTTGTCCCCATCTATACATTTGTGTCATAAACCAAACAGCATGTGAATAGTATGGGTATGAAGCATAGTTATTTGAAAAAATATTAAATACTGGATTTGGCTCAATTTTTCCATTCATATACATAAAAGTTCCTGTCATAGAGTTATCAAGTACATCCACAGGAGCATTGACATACTCTTTTTTAGAAAGGATTTTTGAAGCTTCTTTTCTATTTTCCCAACTCGCATCAAGCCACATAGAAGCCTCTAAAATCGCTTTGATAACTGCTTTTGTAGTTTGGGGATTTTTTGATACAAAATCAGCACGACTACCTATAACTTTTTCTGGACCATTGTTCCAAACTTCATATTTTGTAGCAATTGCATGTCCCATATTTGCCATAACAGCTCTCTCATTCCATGGCTCACCTACACAATATCCATTTGTATTTCCAGCTTGCATATTAGATACCATTGTTGGAGGTGGGAACACCTTTAAAGTTACATCAGTGTCAGGATTGATTCCACCAGCAGCTAACCAGTATCTCAATTCGTAGTTGTGAGTTCCAGTAGGATAAGTCATACCAAATTCTAAAGTATCTTTATTTCCAGCTTTTTTTCTAGCATCCAATGCTTTTTTTAGATAACTTGCACTTACAGGTCTTAGGGCTTCATTTAACCCTTGAGCTTTCATCTCATCAATCAGTTTATTTTCTAAAGTGATAGCATTTCCATTATAATCCAAACTCATAACAGCATTCATTGGAATATTTCCATTGATTCCCAAAGTAGAAGCGATTGGCATTGGTGCTAACATATGTGAAAAATCATATTCCCCATTTCCAACTTTTTGTTGGATTCCAGCCCAACCACCACCTTCTTTGACAACATCAACACTCAGTCCATGTTTTGCAAAAAATCCTTTCTCTTTTGCAATAACAATTGGAGCACAATCTGTTAAAGCGATGAAACCAATCTTGAGATTTGTTTTCTCAGGTGCTGCTAAAAGTGAACTAGCAATTAATGAAAGTCCTAAACCTATTTTCAAACATCTATTTTTCATTTTAATTTCCTTAAATATTTCTAAGATTAAATCTTGTATTGAAACTATACTCTTAAATACTCACATCTTATACAGTATGATTGTATATTTAATATACATGAAAACTTAAATATAGTTAAGTTTTCATGTTAGAATACAAATATACAAAAAATATGAAGAAGATAGAAGGATAAAAAATGATTAAATCAGTTTGTGGATATTGTGGAGTAGGATGTGGGATTGAATTTGATGAGTTAAAGCTTATTGGTGATTTAGCATATCCAACAAATGAAGGACTTATTTGTGCAAAAGGGGCAAGTGAATTACAATCAATTCTAACAACAACAAGATTGCTTCGTCCAAAATATAGAAAACATATTGAAAATGAGTTTAAAGATATTAGTTGGAATGAAGTTATAGATGCAATTGCAATTAAGATTTCACAAACTATCCCACAAAAAATAGCTTTTTACCTTTCAGGGCAACTTATGAGTGAGGATTATTACATTGCAAATAAATTAGCTAAAGGGTTTATAGGTACTCCTCATGTCGATACAAATAGTCGAACTTGTATGGCAAGTGCAGTTGTAGCTCATAAAAAAATATTTGGGGTTGATTATATTCCTGTAAGAATGGATGACCTTAAAGACGCTAATTTACTTATATTAGCTGGAGCAAATCCAGCAGAAGCACATGTTGTTTTTTTTAATAAAATAAAAAAACTCAAAAAGACAGGACTTAAAGTGATTGTAATTGATCCAAGATACACAGAAACTGCCAAGATTGCTGACCTTTATTTACCTATCAAAGTAGGTGGTGATATCGATTTTTTTAATCTTGTAGCAATAAAACTTATTGAAGACAATAAGATTGATAAAGAGTTTGTACTCAATCATTGTAACGATTATGAGATTTTAAAAAAACAATTACTTAAACTTCCAAAAACAAAACTTCTTAAAAGAACGGGGCTTACAAAAGAGCAATTTGCAAGTTTTATGGAGATGTTTTATGAAAATGAAAATATTATAAGTAGCTGGACAATGGGTCTTAATCAAAGTAGTCAAGGGGTTGATAAAAATATTGCTCTTATTAATACCCATCTTCTTAGTGGAAAAATTTGCAAAAGAGGAAATGGTCCATTTTCCCTTACAGGACAACCAAATGCAATGGGGGGAAGAGAGGTTGGAGGGTTAGCTACAATGTTAGCTGTTCATCTTGATTATAATGAAGAGAATGTAGCAAAAGTAAATGAGTTTTGGGAAACTAAAAATACCCCCACAAAAAATGGCTTAACTGCATTTGAAATCTTTGAAGAGGCACAAGAAGGGAATATAGAGATGTTGATTATTTGTCATACTGATCCAGTCTATCATCTTCCAAATAGAAAGAAAATTGAAAAAGCCATCTCTAAAATCCCTTTTGTTGTAGAGATTAATGCTTATCAAAATAGTCAAACTTCCTCTTTTGCACATATTTTGCTTCCAGCTTCCCCTTGGGGTGAAAAAGAGGGAACACAAACAAATATGGACAGAACTATCACAAAACAAGAGAGACTTACACGAAGATCAATTGACTGTAAAGATGATTGGGAAATTTTTCAATTGATTGGACAAAAATTAGGATATGGAAAAAACTTTAATTATAGAAGCCCAGAAGATATTTTTAAAGAGTACCAACAAATGTGTTATCTCAGTAGTGATGGACATATTGATATTTATAAAACAAGTTATGATGAACTTAAATTGAAGCCTTTTGTGTGGGGGGAAGGTTTATTTGATAAAAAACAATTTTTTACACCCAATAAAAAAGCCAATTTATTTTTTGTGACGAATAAATTACTATCAGAAAAAACAAATAAAGTTTACCCTTTCCTTCTCCTTACAGGTCGTACGAGAGACCAATGGCATAGTGGAACAAAAACTGCTTTTATAGATAGTCTAAATAAATATAAAAAAGAAAATTTTATGGAAATACACCCAAATGATGCAGAAGCATTAGGAATAAAAGATGGAGATAAAGTGCTTATCCAATCACCTAGAGGTGAGATACATTCTTATGCAAAGATTGTCGATACTATCTTACCAAAAACTATTTTTATCCCAATAACTAATCGAGAAATAAACTTTTTAACAAATGATTTAATCGATTCTCTTTCAAAAGAACCTGATTACAATCATAGTGCCGTTAAGGTAAAAAAAGCTTATTCTACAAATTATGAAATTCAAGATAGATGACCAATTATTTTTTAAATAAAGCAATCGTATCGTAATCATTATTTTACTAAA
>CAZHJR010000113.1:0-4716 GCA_964533335.1 uncultured Helicobacter sp.
TATGCAAATCTTACAGGAAAAACTATCAAAACATTTAGTATTGGATATGAGGGATTTGAAAAATACTGCGAACTTCCCTATGCACAAATAGTTGCAGAAAATATCAAAAGTGACCATACTGCAGTCAAATTTACAAAGAAAGAGTTTTTGGATAATTTTGATGAAGTACTCAATGCCCTTGAAGAACCACATGGTGACCATGCTGCTTCACCACTATTCCACCTTTCAAAAACCATTCAACAAAGTGGTATCAAAACAGTTTTTAGCGGAGAGGGGAGCGATGAACTCTTTTTGGGATACAACAATTATCAAAAATTTTATGATTATTATGAATTCAAAAAAACTTTGTCAAACGAACAAAAAAAATTTTTGAAACTCAATCTTGGCACTGCTAGTTCAAATACAAAAGAGATAGAGTATCTTCAAAGAATTTTCAATGATGAGACTCTATACAATAGTTTTGGGGAGATTTTTACCAAACCACAAAAAGCAAAACTCTTCAAAAAACAACCTCTCTTTAGTGAACCGAGCGAAAAACTTGACCCAATTGATTGGATGAGTAGTATCGATATGGAGATTTGGCTAGGGGAGAGTTTGCTTTCAAAAGTAGATAAAATCACGATGGCAAATGGGGTAGAGGCAAGAAATCCATTTTTGGATTTTAGGCTCGTTGATGTTGCTTTTTCAATAGAGAGTAAACTTAAACTTGGGGATACAAACAAATATTTACTCAAAAAGGTAGCTTATAAATATCTTCCAAAAGAGATAGTTGAACGGAGAAAAAAAGGGTTTAATAGTCCCTATAATGAGTGGCTTATAGAAGAATTTGGAGATAGTATCTTAGAAACTATCCTTAAAGCAAATAGGCACCATAATCTTTTTAATGAAAGCTATATCAGAGAACTTTTTATTTATGCTAAAAATAATAAACTCAAACAGCATACCTATGCCCTTTTTATATTTAGTGTATGGTACAATAAGAGTTATCTATAACTAGACTGTAGTGTAATATGCATAGCAATATGTAATGGGAGCTAAAATGGTACCTTTTATAATCAAAGATATTTTAAAAAAGTATTGGCTTTCTATCTCTATATTTATCTTGTTTGAAATATTTTTAATTGCTTTTTTCGTTATCAATAAAAATGAAAAAATAGATGATTACCTTATGGCAACTCAACAAACCTATCTTATACAATTTGATGCAATTTCTCAAAGTTTTAATAATCTAGCAGAAAATACATTTTTTGGTATTATCAATAAACCAGAGATTATTAATCCATTCAAAAACTCTATTGGAAAAGATTCCCAAACAAAAAAATACAATAGAGAACTATTATATAAACGATTTTTAGCAGATTCTGAGAGATTAAAACAATTTCAATTTGAACAAATTCAATTTCATTTTGCAAACAATACGAGCTTTCTAAGAATGCATAAACCAGATTTTTTTGATGACAATCTCTCTGATACAAGATTTAGTGTAAAAAAAGTAAACGAACTCTTAAAACCTATAAGTGGTTTTGAAATCGGGAAACTCATCTATGGATTTCGTTATCTTTTCCCAATATTTGATGAAAATCTTAACCATATAGGAAGTGTTGAACTTGTTGTACCTGTCACGAATTATCAATTCAATTTTGAAAAAGTATTTCAACTTGATAGCCACTTTTTAATAAGTAAAAAAATTGCAAAATCCAAAATGAATAAAGAGGTGTTTGATAGTCAAAAAACAAGTGTTGAAAATAGTGATTATTTTGTCAGTAAATTGTCAAAAAATGAATTGACAATATTTGATAAAGCTGATTTTTTTTCTCGCAATCAACTAGAATCTATAAAAAACCATATGGATAAAGAGGAAAGTTTTATCTTACACACAAAACTATATCAGCAGTACTACACTATTTCATTTATCCATCTTCATAGTATAGAAGAGAGTAATAAATGTGCTTATCTAGTTCTTTATAAAAAGGCACCAAATATTGAACAAATTTATGCTAACTATCATAAAATTATTTTTATTTTAACTATTTTATTTGTAATTTTTCTCTTTATTATTTATAGAATTTATCTAAAAGATACGAAAAGTCTCAAAGAACGAGAAATTTTATCACAACAATCAAAACTTGCTTCGATGGGTGAGATGATTGGAAATATAGCTCACCAGTGGAGGCAGCCACTTACGGTTATCTCTGCGGCAGCTTCTGGAATGAAACTACAACAAGAATATGGATTACTTAATGAAAATAAGCTTATAGAGAATTTAGATTTAATCTTTAAAAATACACAATTTCTCTCTCAAACTATTGAAGATTTTCGAATATTTTTTAATACAGAAAAAGACAAAATATCTTTTGATATTAAAGAGAACATCAATCAAGTGATTGATATGTTTAAAGAATCTTTTAAAAGTGATGGAATTATTATTATAGATAATCTATCAAATATCTCCATAGTTTCTTATCCAAATGACTTTAAACAGGTTATTATTAATCTACTTAAAAATGCAAAAGATGCCATTAAACACGATGGATATATCATCATAACCACACAAGAAGATAAAAACTCTATAACCATTACTATCCAAGATAGTGGTGGTGGTATTCCAAATGAGATTATTAAAAAAATTTTTGAACCATATTTTACAACAAAACACCAATCACAAGGTACTGGTCTTGGACTCTATATGGTTTATGAAATACTTGAAAATAATTTTAACGGAACAATAACTGTTGAAAATATTGGATTTGATTATAATTTCAAATACTACTATGGTGCTTGTTTTAGGATAGTTTTGGATAAAAACAAGCTATAATTTTAGAATTTTATAAAAAGGTTATAATATGAGTAAGATACAAATTAAATTTTCACTCTTGATAGGAATTTTGTCATTTCTAGTCGCTATGGGAATAGGTAAATACGCAAACGATACAACAACAAAAGTGATGGAGACAAACTCTGGTGAAGCATTAATGAGAATAGCTGAAGAAACTACAAATATTCTTGATAGAGAGATGCTTGAAAGATATAGAGAGATTCAATTTGTTTCAGAATTACCACAAATGAGAGATGAATCTACTCCAAAAGATGTTAAAAAACAAATTATTCAAAAAGTTAGAGATAGTTATAATCACCATGAATGGATTGGCTATGCACTCGCTGATGGTACAGTAGATATTGGAACAGATGGTTATCTTGAAGGTAAAAATGTAAAAGCAAGACCATGGCATCCAGGAGGGTTAAAAGGTCCATATATTGGAGATGTTCATGATGCATTACTTTTAGCAAAACTTATACCTAATACTTCAGGTGAAGCTATCTATTTTTCAGATGTTGCCTTTCCCGTAAAGAATTATAATGAAAAAGTAATTGGTGTTTTATGTACACATCTTATGTGGCAGTGGACAAGAGATGTCGTAAGAGATGTAGCAAAGAAAAATAATGTAGAGATTTTTTTACTTTCAAAAGATGGTTTAATTTTAACTGGTCCAGATAAAACTGAAAGACAAAACATTAGTGATCTCTCAAAAGAGATGGCTGAAAATCTTAAACAAACAACTTCAACTTACAAAGTAGCACAATGGAATAATGCTGAAAAATATCTTTCAGCATACGCAATGAGCAAAGGATATAACGAATACAAAGGTTTTGGTTGGAAAGTAATTGTGAGAAAGAATGTAAATGATGCATTTAAAGCTTCTAATGATTTATCAGCAAATATTTTAATAGTAAGTGTAATTATTGGCTTATTGGGTGGATTATTAGGGATACTATTTGCTTCAAAAATTTCTAGTCCACTTAGTAGACTAGTTAATATTGTTAATGATTTAAAATTACATAAAGAAAATATTGAGTTCAGTCAAACTTTTAGTGATGATGAAATTGGTAATCTTGAAAAAGCTATCAAAGAGCTTTATGAAGCAAAACAAAAAGAAACAAATCTTAAAAATAAAGCTCAACAAGATGTAGATATTGCTCTAAAGATATTTGAGCAAAGTATTGAAGGGATTTTAATTACAGATAAAGAGAATAAAACAATTTTAACAAACAAATCATTTACTGAACTTTCAGGATACACTCCAAATGAAATCTATGGGAAAAATCCAAATATTCTAAGTTCAAAGAATACTCCAAAAGAATTTTATGAAAAAATGTGGAAAGATATACTTACTTTTGGAAAATGGGAAGGTGAGATAGAAAATAAACGAAAAGATGGAACCCTCTATAAAGAGCACTTAAGAATTACTACCCTAAAAGATGAAAAGGGGGAAATTTTATACTACCTTTCTACTTTTCATAGTACATTTTGATTGAAATAAATATAGACAACTAGTAAAAAGAGGTATCTTCCAAATTTTACTAGTGCTACTAAAAAAAGGAATTTTTTAATATCATATTTTAAAATTCCAGCTACAAAAGTTATCGGATCACCTATAATTGGTACCCACGAAAAAAGCAAACTATAGCCACCATATTTATTAAAAAATATCATAGCTTTGTCTAATCGCTCTTTTTTTATCAAACCCTTTTCTAATAAAAGTTCCTCACCTTTAAAACCTAACCAATAATTTACAACTCCTCCAAGGGTATTTCCTAAAGTTGCGACAAAAAGAAGAATAATTGGAGCTAATCCAATTGAGATATCGTAAAGAAAAAGTGCCTCACTTCCCAAAGGAAATAAGGTTGCTGATATAAAAGCAGAAAAAAAGAGTGCTA
>CAZHJR010000114.1:0-4503 GCA_964533335.1 uncultured Helicobacter sp.
TAAGAATCACACACCGTATCTGTAAACTTATCTCTTATCTCCAAAAACCTTGGAAGATGCTCAAAGAATAAATCTACTAAATGTGGGTCAAAATGTTTCCCTTTTTCACTCCTAAATAGTTCAAATATCTTTTCATCTTCCCATTTTCTTTTATAACATCTATCACTTCCAAGTGCATCAAATACATCTGCAATAGCAGTTATCCTCCCATACAAGTGGATCTCTTCCCCTTTTAAACCTCTTGGATAACCACTTCCATCCCATTTTTCGTGATGTTCATTTGCAACAATCGCTGCTGCTTTTAAAATAGTTCTATTGGAACCTTTGAGTATATCATAACCTATAGTGGTATGTGATTTCATCATTATCCATTCCTCATCATCAAGTTTTGCTGGTTTTTTCAAAACAGCATCTGGAATAGCAATTTTTCCAATATCATGCATTGGTGAAGCGGTGAGTAAAATCTCAGCTTCTTCATAATCAAGCCCATACAAAGTAGCTAAAAGTTTTGAGTATTCAGCAACTCTTTTTACATGGTTTCCTGTCTCTTTACTTCTACTTTCCCCTATCTCACCCATCTTATAAACTATCTCTTTTTGAGCAGATTCTACCTCTTCATGGAGTGTAAAGAGTTCTGTTAAATCATGCCTAATCGCAAGATACTCTACAATATCTTCATTTTCATCTTTTATAGGGACTATTGAAGTAGCTGCCCAAAAATCACTGCCATCTTTATTTTTATTTTTCATAATCTCTTCAAAAGGTTCACCTTTTTTGATTTTTTCCCACATTTTTGAAAAAAACTCTTTTGGCATATCCTTGCTTCTAATCACATTATGTGATTTCCCTATAAGTTCCTCTTCACTATACCCAGTAACATCGAGAAATTTTTGGTTGACATAAGTTATTTTCCCTTTTGTATCTGTTCTTGAAAGTATATTGCTAGTATCAAGTGCTTTTTCATACTCTTTTTGCAATTGAAAAGCTTGAGAAAAACTTTTTGAAGATATGTGCAACTCTTTTTCAAAGTATTGTTTTATCATCTCTTGTTCTGTGATATCTGTTCTGATACCTATATATTCTGTGACATTGTTATCTTTATCAAGAATTGGGATGATATGAGATTTTACAAAGTAAGCAGTGCCATCTTTTTTTTTGTTTTTAACTACACCACTCCAAGCTTGTTTTAACTCTTTTATCATATACCACATAAATTCAAAAGCATCTTTTGACATATCTGGATGTCGTACCATATTGTGATGATGACCAATGAGTTCTTCTTGTGTATAGCCAGAAATTTGACAAAAAGCTTCATTTACATAGGTAATTACCCCTTGTGGAGTTGTTTTAGAGACTATGGTACTTTTATCGATAGCATCTTTGTATTGAGCAAGTAAAAGTTGTTGGCAGCTAAGTTCATTTGATTGTCTATGATAATCGATCCATAAATCCACTTTTAAAATAAGCTCTTCAATAACATAAGGTTTTTTCATCACTTCAACAGCACCAGCTTTAATACCATCCCTAATAGTTGCAGGGGTGATATTACCAGATACGATAAGAATTGGGATTTTAGTTTTTTTAAAAATAATATGTTGATTTTGAGATAAGAAATCAAGTCCATTGGAATCTTTGAGTTCCAAATCAAGTATCACAAGGTCTATCTCATTTTTTTCTAATATTTCAAGAGCCAATATACTTGATGGAGCAGTAAGTACATTGTAGTTTCTATTTGAAAAGAGATCTTTTATTTGAGCACTTACTACAAATGAATCATCAATCACAAGGATAGTTTGCAATCTATTTTTTTCAAGTTGTTGGATAGTTTTGTCAATTTGATCTATTTTTTTATAAAAATCCTTATCTTTAAGTATAAAATCTATAACCCCTTTTTGATACATCACCTCTCTTAGTTGTGTATCATTATCAGAGGTTAGGACAAAAAATTTTGTTTTATTGTTTGATACTTGAGAGATAAGTTCATAGCCATTGCCATCTGGAAGATTGATATCTAACATCACATAATCTATATGTTGACTTGCAAATACACTAAGGGCTTCTTTGATTGTAGTTACTGACAATACTTGGTACTGTTTATGGAGAAAATATTGGGTTAAAATTTTATTTGTTGATTTAGAATCTTCAATAATAAGCACTTTGCATTCTAATCGACTAAAGTTTATGGTAGTTGGTGGTAAGCAACTGATATTGTTGAGATAATTTTTACTCATTTTTTTAAATCCTATCTATTGAGAATATTATATTTTGTAATAATACCTATAAAATATATGTAAAAAATAACATTTTTACTCTCTTAATAAAAAATTTAAAAAAATAGCTAGTTAGTAATAATTTTATATCCATAAGAATAGATTGATTGGATAATAGATTCATTGCTATTTGTTTCATTTAAAATCTTTTTATTAAATCTATATGCAAGTTGAGTCAATTTGTATTCGTGTGTTTCATCTCCAAATTCATCTTCCCATACATAATTGATAATATGAGCTCGATGGACATAAGCACCTATGTTTTCTACCAAACATTCAAAAAATAGAATCTCTTTTTTTGTCATTTTGATTATCTTATTTCCATAATGGAGTATTTTTGTTGACTTATTCCAAACTAAGTCTTTATTGATAATGATATTTTGGTTATTTTGTAATCTGGTATTGATTATTTTTTCAATTAATGTTAAAAGTTGTTCATCATCAATAGGTTTTAAAAGATATCCAGCTAATTTTAAATTTACAGCTTGGAGTAATCGTGGCGAATCAGAATGTGCACTCAAGATGATGATAGGAGTTTTAGAATCATTTTGTCTGATAGTAGTTGCTACTTCTAAACCATCAATTTTTGGCATACTGATATCTAAAAGTACAATATCTGGTGCATATTGTGTGTAGATTTGCAAGGCATCCTCCCCATTACTGACACTATAAACAGTAGAAAATACTTTTTTTAAAATATATGTGTAGTTTTCTCTACTTTCATTATCATCTTCTGCATACAATACAGTTTGATTATACATGTTTATTTTCCTCCTTGGATATACTTATCTCAAAACAAACACCGTTTTGAATATTTTTAGCACTAAGCATGCCATCTAATCTAAACTCAACTAATATTTTTGCCATATAGAGTCCTAGTCCTGTCCCTTCATGTTTAAATTTGGTTGTAAAGTAAGGTTCAAAAATAGAACCTATTATATCGTTTGTAATTCCACCACCGTTGTCGCATATCGTAAGTAAAATATGTTTAGCATCAGAATCAAGCTTAATAACGATTTTGGGGTTTTCAATTTTTCTTATTTGAAAATTATCGATAGCATTGTTCAAAATAATCATAAGAACTTGCATAAATTCATTTTCAAATGAGTATAGCTCCTTGTCATATTGTAAATCATAGGTAATCTCTATATTATCAGCTTCAACCATTTTTACAGAATTTTCGATTGTATTTTTTAAAAAAAAGGGTTGTTTTTCTTTCTTTTTATGAAAAATATTTAAAAAATCTTCAATAGTATCGGACATATATTTTGTATTTTTTTTGATGTTTGAGAACTTCTCTTCTAATAATGGTTTGTCTATTTTTTCATCTTGCATACAACTTTTTATAACGGCTATATTTGAATTTATTCTATTGAGTGGTTGCCTCCATTGGTGTGCTATATTGTTGATAATTTCACTCATTGAATAGATACGATTTATGTAGCTCTCTTTAAGTTCATCTTGAAGTCTAGAACTAATAATAAGTCCAAGTACTGTTGAGAGCCAAGCATTCAAAAAAATGGCATATAAAATTGCTAAAGAATGAAGTATATTTGCAGATTTCATAGAATCTGGTGTTAGTAGGAGCTTATCAGCAGTAAATATCCTTAGGATAAATACGAAAACACCAAAAAAGAAGACAAGAGAACCTACACGATAAATATTTTTTAATTTATGATTATTTGAATGTTTCCAAAATAACCATCCCATTGAAGCCAAATAAAAAATAGTAATGATTGAGAACATAATAATTCTTATTGTATGATTGTCTATGATGGCTGAAAATATATAATAATGTATAAAAATCAATGTAAAGATAGCCCATTCTAAACGGATTCCCTCGTTTAGTTTTAAAATCTTACGAATCCCTATATAAAGATAACATAAGCCTAGTACGATAAGTGCATTTGATACTACGATGGAAAAAAAATCAGGAATCTTCCCTCTTAAAAGAATCAATAACATCCCAACAATCCACAAAAAACTATTAAGAACAAAAAAGATTAAACTTTTTTCTTGAGGCATTAACTTCCAAAGAGATATTGAGATAAGAAGATATAAAAATGAGCTGAAAATAAAAATAATACCAAGTGTATAAGTATCTACCATGTTGACCTTTTGTTATGAAATTTTTTATTTTAGCAAGAAAAAATATGTAAAAAATAACATTTTGGATTTATCTTTAAAAAAGATGAATTATTTGAGTAAAAATGTTATTTTTTACATACTTTTT
>CAZHJR010000115.1:0-1547 GCA_964533335.1 uncultured Helicobacter sp.
ACAACTTCATCAAGGTCTTTTTTTGGCTCAATGAGTTCAAAAATCTCTTGCTCACCAATAAGCATATCAAGTTTGATTTTTTGTTTTCTTTTGTCTTTTTTATTTGGATGGGATATTTTGTATAAAATTTGCTCTGGGATAAAAAAGTTACGATTTATTCCACCAAATGGGGTAAGCATCTCATCATAATCAATCAAACCTTTAGAGATAAGATTTCCACTCTCTTCAAGTAAACTTCTATGTTTTATCTTTTCATAATCATCACTAGAAATAAGGGTAATAAGGGAAGTCATATCTCGTATTGACTCATCTCCACCACTATATTCCTCTTTTAAAAGTGCCAAAAAGAGCATCTGTTCTTTCTCTTCTAAATTATGTTCTTTAAAAAAACTCTCAAGCATTATTTCATGACTTGTCGCAGCGATTCTCTCTTTGATTCTATTTTCTAGGAGGGTAAGTTTTGATTTGAGTCGATTGATATTTGGTGAGTTTTCATCAAAACTATTTTTGACTACATTTAATTTTTGAGCTAAATCAATCTTAAAAAATTGGTCTTGAAGATACTCAAGGTGATCGTTGTATTCCTTTACTTCAGGTAAAACAAGGTCAAGTGAACCAACTTCAAGGAGTTTTAAAAATGCAGGACTCAAAGAGATAGAGGTGTTAAGAAGTTCAAGATTTGACATCTCACTTACTTTTGTTGGCATCATACTATTTTGTATTATCCAGCCAAGTTCTAAAAGGTTTTTAATAAGAAAAATCTTTTCAAGGTGTAAAAACTCCCCAATATTATAAAAATCACCTAGCAAATCAACAACCATTGTAGCGGTCATCCCACTGACATATTGTTTTGTAAGTGCTTGAAGAAGCTTTGCTTCATCTATATGGCACTTTAGTTGGACAAAAATTTCTAATTGTTCGAGATCCTCAGATTTGATAAAATCTATCGTATTTTTCATATTGTTATTCATATTTTGTTATATCCATATATTATCGATTAATCTTGTAGTGCCAATTTTTACAGCAACTAAGATAATCGTATTTTTGAGTTCAATTTGCTCTAAGTTAAGAAGTTCTCTTGAAACTATCTCAATATATTCAACATCAATTCCCTCCAAAGTTTCCATCATCGCTTTTTTTATCTCATTAATTTTAAGGTTGCCAGCTACTATTAGCTTGGTTGCATTTTGGAGGCTGCGTGAAATTTTAAGAGCTTCCTCTTTTTGCTTAACACTAAGATAGGCATTTCTACTGCTAAGTGCTAGCCCATTACTATCTCGTATAAGGGGACAATCAACAACATTGATAGGTAAAAAAAGATTTTCAACCATCTGTTTGATAAGTATCACTTGCTGTGCATCTTTTCTTCCAAAATAAGCATTTGTTGGACGAACGAGATTGAAAAGTTTTAAAACAATTTGTAGTACCCCATCAAAATGCCCTGGTCTTTTGAATCCATCCAAAACAAACCCTCTGATATTTGGAGCTTTGATAGTCACTTCATCATCTCCATACATCATAGCGATATTTGGCATAAAAACGATATC
>CAZHJR010000115.1:1647-4361 GCA_964533335.1 uncultured Helicobacter sp.
TTTATCTGTAATTATTTTCATGAAGCGGATTATAGCTTATGGTTTGTTAAATAATTGGCACTTTCCACTTTTGATAATAAGCTACAACTCGAATGGTTACACCAATAAAAAAGATGATTGAAAGTGAAAGAAAAGAGATACCTTGAAAGTTATTTAAGATATAAATAGTAAGACCCATTAAAAGAGAAATCGTCCCATAAAAACCAGTTTTAAAAATAAATGGTATCTCATTGATGATAACATCTCGTACTATCCCTCCACCAACAGCTGTGATAAATGAGATAGCTAGTACCCCTGTAAGATTGAAATTGTGTTCAATTGCTATGAGTGCACCTGTAATACTAAAAGAGACAAGCCCGATACTATCACTGATAATAAAAAGGGGTTTGTTTTCAATAGATTGTTTTTTATGAAATTTGAAAAGTATCAGTAGTATCAAAACTGATAAAACAATAATTGCTGGATAGTCATTTGAAAAAGTGTATGGAACTTTATCAACAGCAATATCTCGGATGATTCCACCACCAAGTGCTGTTAAAAAAGTAGCGATTAAGATACCTAAGAGGTCAAGCTTATTTCTAACTGCAACAAAAAAACCACTAATTGCAAAAGCGATGATACCAATATATTCAGCTACTTCAAACACGACTTTAGAGCTTCCACCATAGCTATTTTTTCTAATTCTTTGATTTTATTTTCTAGGGATTCTACAGTTTCAGCACTATCAATTTGAATAGTTTTTTGACAAATAATTTCCCCTTCATCGTAATTTTTATTTACCTTGTGAACGGTAACACCGCTTATGGTCTCTTTATTATTAAGGACAGCTTCGTGGACAAATCTACCATACATCCCCTTGCCACCATATTTTGGAAGAAGTGCAGGGTGGGAGTTGATAATGAGATATTTATTAGCTAAAGTAGGAGATATCTTTTTCATATAGCCAGCAAGTA
Source organism: uncultured Helicobacter sp. (assembly GCA_964533335.1). Taxonomy (GTDB): domain Bacteria; phylum Campylobacterota; class Campylobacteria; order Campylobacterales; family Arcobacteraceae; genus CAIJNA01. Next base: position 2,601 of record CAZHJR010000115.1, read on the forward strand.
TAATGTATTTACATTCGTATTCCTCAAGTAATTGGATAAGAGCTAAATCTGTATCAGTATAGAGTTTGTCATTGACTATAAAATGAGGAATATGTTTATCTTTAGCTTTGGCTAAAATAGGTGCATTTGAGTTATTTGTGATGATAAGTGCAATGTTTATGAATAACTCTTTTTTAAGTGAAGCTTCATATAAACTATCGAAAATACTCCCATTATGTGAGGCAAAGAGAGCAATATTATCCATTTGAAACCTTTATAAAGTTTTTTGATGGAACTCTACTATAAAACCACTTTTGATAATATAATAATCATACTTTAGCTACAATGCCACAAAAAATTATTAGGAATTTATTATGGTAGAAAGATATGCAAGACCCGAGATGACAAAGCATTGGACTCAACATGCACGATATGCAGCATGGCTTGAGGTTGAAAAAGCAGCTGTAAAAGCTTGGAATAAATTGGGACTTATTCCAGATGAGGATTGTAGAAAAATTGTAGAAAATGCAACATTTTCTGTTGAGAGAATAGAAGAAATTGAAGCTATTACAAAACATGATTTAATCGCTTTTAATACTAGTGTTAGTGAAAGTTTAGGGGAAGAGAGTAGATGGTTCCACTATGGTATGACATCTTCAGATGCAGTTGATACTGGTGTTGCACTTCAAATGAGAGATTCTTTAAAGATTATCATCGAAGATGTAAAGATGCTTATGGAATCTATCAAAAAAAGAGCAGAAGAACATAAAATGACTTTAATGGTAGGTAGAAGCCATGGTATTCATGGTGAGCCTATTACTTTTGGTTTAACTTTGGCAGTTTGGTATGATGAAGTTGCACGACATCTTTTAAATCTTGAACAAACAATGGAAGTTATTGCTGTTGGTCAAATCTCTGGAGCGATGGGTAACTTTGCTCATGCACCACTTGAACTTGAAGAGTTAGCGATGGCTGAACTTGGACTTAAACCTGAACCTTGTTCAAATCAAGTAATTCATAGAGATAGGTATGCAAGACTTGCAACTGCTTTAGCATTATTAGCATCTTCTGTTGAAAAGTTTGCAGTTCAAGTGCGACATCTACAACGAACAGAAGTATATGAGTGTGAAGAATATTTTGCAAAAGGGCAAAAAGGAAGCTCGGCAATGCCACATAAAAGAAATCCAATATTAACAGAAAATATCACTGGACTTGCTAGAATGATAAGAGCTTATGTAACTCCTGCTTTGGAAAATGTTGCATTATGGCACGAAAGAGATATCTCTCACTCTTCAACTGAAAGATTTTGGTTACCTGATGCATTTATAACAACAGATTTTATGTTACATAGAATGAATAGTGTTATTGCTAACTTAACTGTTATGCCAGAAAATATGATGAAAAACTTAAATCTAACAGGTGGGCTTGTATTCTCTCAAAGAGTTTTATTAGAACTTCCACTCAAAGGTGTGAGTAGAGAAGACGCATATAGAATTGTTCAAAGAAATGCTATGAAAGTTTGGGAAGAGATACAACAAGGTAAATCAACAACGAATGAAAAAGGGGAAAGTTTATATCTTCAATATCTATTAGCAGACGAAGAATTACGAAATTCTTTAAGTGAAGAGGCAATTCGAGAGTGTTTTAACTTTGATTATTACACAAAAAATGTAGATGCTATTTTCAAAAGAGTTTTCAAATATTTATTTTTAGGGAGTTTCTGGTGATTTTCAAAAACTTCCGAAATTCCCCAACACATTAAGCGTTTTCTAAGCATTATCC
>CAZHJR010000116.1:0-1817 GCA_964533335.1 uncultured Helicobacter sp.
CTTGCTTCAAATTCATAATCTAAAATCTTTGTAATTTTACTATGAAGCATCACCCTTTGCACTTGATTTGAATGTTTTCCATACTGCAAATCACCAATGATTGGATACCCTGCATATTGAAGATGAACTCTGATTTGATGTGTTCTTCCATTTTCTATAACTACTTTTATTTTTGATTTATTTCCTTCAACCATATATGGTGTTACAATTGTAAGAGCTGGCTTCCCTTTAACAAGATCTATCTTACTTTTTGCAGTTTTTCCTTTGATAGTTAAAATCGGAAGATCAACCTTAAACTCGTCTATCACTTTCCCTTCAACAATCGCCACATACTCTTTATAGACCTTATTGTCCATAAATTCTTTGATAGCCTTCCCTCTAAACTCTTCATTTTTAGCCATAAGCATCACACCACTTGTCTCTTTATCAAGTCTATTAAGAAGTTTTGCATGAGGAAACATATCTTCAATTTCACTTGCACTAATATAAGCTGGTTTATCAACTGCCAAAATATCATTATCTTGAAATATCACTTTTACTGGTGGTATCTCTTTTATTTTAAAAACACTTTTATCACTTATCTCACCTCGTGCTACAAGGAGCTTTTTCCCTTCACACATAACAACACCTTTATCTATAAGCTCTTTTGCTTTACTATTAGAGATTCCTTCTTGAATCGCCAATAATTTATATGCTTTATCTTTTCCCATTTGTTTTCCTTATCAAATCTATAATTGGTGTTATATCACCACTTTGTCCTATTGATGTATTCTTTAATACATCAATTCTATCTAAATAATCTTTTAGTTCTTTTTCATCTATCAAGTAATAATTTTCAACACATTCAAAAAGAGATTTTTGATTAAATATCACTTTTCCACTTATGAGTTTACATCCAAAAAATGCTGGTTCAATTGGATTGTGTCCACCTGCTGTTTTTATAAAACCTCCACCAAGTATTACAACATCACTCACTGCATAAATATTATTTAATTCACCCATTTTATCTACTAAAATAATATCCCCAAACAAATCATCTTTTTCACTCAATCTTTGTAAATGCAAATCTGTTTTCTCAAACTTTGATTTGATAATTGCCCACACCTCATCAAATCTCTCAGGATGCCTTGGGACTATTACAAGTCTCCCATGCTTCCTATTCCAGCTATTTAAAATAAGTTCCTCTTCACCTTTGTGTGTACTTCCAGCTGTTATAACTGTCCCAAATGGTTTGGTAAAAGTTTTTGTCACTTTTGGAAGATTTGCTAATTTTATATTCCCAATTACCTCTATATTTTTACCACCAAGATTTTCAAGTCTCTCCTTATCAACCTTAGTTTGAGCAAAAATTGTATCGACATACTTAAAAATATGTTTATAAAAAAATCTATACTTTTTATAAGTTTCATAAGACTTATCGTTTATCCTTGCATTAATCAAAACCGTTTTTGCACCTTTTTTTGAAGCAACTAAAAAAAGCATATACCAAAGTTCAGCCTCCATCACTAAAAGAATTTTTTGCCTTTTTATCCAAAATGGTAAAAAAATCTCAAAAGGAAGGTATCTTACATTATTAACTAATTTTTCTCCCTCTTCATATCCAGTATTTGTAATAACACTTAAATTAATCTCATCTTTTTCTAGTTGCTCAAAGATGGGCTTTAGTGCTCTTGTTTCCCCCATAGAACAACTATGAAACCAAATCTTATTTTCTTCAAAGGGGGGATTATTTTTTAAAAAAAATTTTGCTGGAATTGCATCTTTGTACTTTGGAGTTCTTGATTTTAAAAGTAAATAGGGAATTGCTAGAAGATAAA
>CAZHJR010000116.1:1917-4278 GCA_964533335.1 uncultured Helicobacter sp.
CCACAATGAGGACAAGTAAAAATCTCTTCAGTCACCAAGAAATCACTATAAGCTCTATTTGTAAGCTTCATATGACATCCATAACAAGCTTGGTTTTTAATAGGAGCTACTGCGCTATTACCAGCCCATCTTTTAATTTTTTCATAAAAAGAGAGAATTTTTCCATCAATTTGCTCAACAAGTTCAGACTTAGATTTGTAAACTTCTTCTCTTTTTACTTCCAATTCTTCAATATTTTTTGAAATCGCACTTCTAAGTTCTTCAACATCAGCTTCTTCTTGTTTTAATTCAGCTTTTAATTCTTCCAAAACTTTCTCTTTTGATGATGCAATCTCATCAAGTCTTACTATCTCATTATTTGCAAATGCAATTTGTTCTTTTGCAATCTCCTCTTCTAACTGAAGTGCTTTTGCCTCTTTCTCATTTTTAACTGCATCATATTTTGTATTTATCTCTTTAATTCTTTCATTTAAGTCTTTTAAATGAATATCATTTTTAATTCTTTTATTTTTTGCATCATCAATCTCTACATAGAGTCTATTTATCTTCTCATTTAACTCATCAACAGTTTTCAAAAAAACTTTCAATTTATCATTTTGCCCTTTAATTTGTGGCTCAAATCCTACAATCTCTTTATCAAATTTTGATAATTTTACTAACTGTTCTAAATGTTTATTCACTCGTATTCCTTTTTTATTTATATTCAAATGGGTTTTGATTTTGACCCATTATAGCCAATATTTTATTTTTTTTCAAATATTTTTCTAAAATACCGTAAACCACCGCATTAAAATGGACTTCACTTTCATAATGGCCAATTTCAATTAATGAGATATTTCTGATTTTTGCTTCCATTGCATCGTGATATTTGATATCCCCTGTAAGAAAAACATCTGATTTAACAAACGGCAAAAGTGACATTCCACTCCCTGTTGTAAGTGAAAACGAACTTATAGTTTCGCTACACTTTACCACTTTTTTAAACTCTAATCCAAGCTTATTTTTTACTAACTCATAAAAATCATCAAAATTCAATGGTTGACATTTTGCACTCAAAATGAAATCATCTTCATTTAAAATCTTAAAGCCTAAAATCTTCTCCATTACATAGCGATTAAGATGGGTTTTATCTATATTTGTATGGAGTGAAATAAGTTTAATATCTTTTTTTATCATCAACTCAAGCAATTTTGTAGAATAGCTATCAAAATTAATTTTTTTAAGTCCACTAAAAATAAGTGGATGATGTGTTATAAGGAGTGTTCCATTTGAAAGCTGATTTAAAAGTTCAAAATCTATATCTAAAGAGATATAGACTTGAGTAAATTCATCTTCCATATTTCCGATAATCAATCCACTATTATCCCAAGATTCTTGAAGTGAAAATGGAGAAATAGTATTTAGAAAATCATAAATCTCTTCTATTTTCACTATTTTTTTCCAGCCTGAGCTAATCTTTTATTTCTATCTTCCTCTTGTGCTTTGTAGAGATTTGCACAGCCAAGAGCGAGTTCACGAACTTTTAAAATATAGTTTTGTCTTTCAGTTACAGAGATAGCCTTTCTTGCATCTAGTGTATTAAAAGTATGGCTTGCAAGCATACATTGATCATACGCTGGAAGGGGTAGTTCAATTTCTAGACACAGTTTACACTCTTTAGCATAATCATCAAAATGTTTAAATAACATCTCAGTAGTAGCTACCTCAAAATTATACTTAGAAAATTCTACTTCCCCTTCAAAGTGGATATCTTTATAAGTTGTTTTCCCAAACTCATTTTCATTCCATACAATATCAAAAACATTATCCACATTTTGTAGATACATCGCAAGTCGCTCTGTTCCATAAGTTATCTCAACAGCAACTGGGTCACATGAAATCCCTCCAACTTGTTGAAAATAGGTAAATTGAGTCACTTCCATTCCATCAAGCCAAACTTCCCAACCAAGTCCCCAAGCACCAAGAGTTGGAGATTCCCAATTATCTTCAACAAATCTAATATCGTGTTTACTTAAATCAAGTCCTAAAAATTCTAAAGATTTAAGATACAAATCTTGAATATTATCTGGAGATGGTTTGATTAAAACTTGAAATTGATAGTAACTTCCAAGTCTATTTGGATTCTCTCCATATCTCCCATCAGTTGGTCTTCTTGAAGGTGCTACATAAGCTACACTCCATGGTTTTGAATCTAGACTTCGTAAAAGTGTCGCTGGATGAAAAGTTCCAGCACCCGCTGGGATATCATAAGGTTGTAAAATATTACACCCTTGTTCGCTCCAAAATTCTTGAAGTTTTAGTAGTAGTTTTGAAAATGTAATCATTTATTTTTCCTTTTAAAATATCGCGGATTTTACCTAA
>CAZHJR010000117.1:0-4231 GCA_964533335.1 uncultured Helicobacter sp.
ATGCTGCTGCTGTCTCTTCTAATGCTGCTGCTGCTTCATTTGAGTTTTTGTTTAAAACATCAACATTCTCAAGTAAAATATCACTACTACTATCAAGTGTAAGACCATTTCGTTTGTTTTCAATCAACATTTCATTGATAGAGCTTCTTAGTTTATTAATATCATTTACTAAAGTATCAAATACTCCACCTTTTTCAATATTGACCAATTTTAGTTCATCTCGATAATCGTATTTTGCATATTTTTCAAGCACTACATTCATATTCATAAAATGTTCTCTTGTTGCTTTTATCATATCATTTACATCATTTTTAAATCGCTCTAATCCAGAATTTGAAGTTGTTGATTCTATATATTCACAATACCATCCATGTTTTACCTTCTCTATAACAGTTTGAGCTTCATTCAACAATTTATTATCTTGCATCAACATTTTTTCTGTATTTTCTATATTTGCATTTACAAATTGAGCCATTTCACCAAATTCATCTTGAGACTTTAAATGTATAATATCGGCTCTTGTACTCTTTTTATTTAAAAATTCAAAAAATGAAATAAGTCCAATTTTAACACTTTCAAGTGAATGAACAATGTTTTTCGTTATCATTAATCCAAAGAAAACAAATATCACAGAAGTTATAACCACCATACTTGCCATAAAAACTATTAGTCCAAAAATAGACTCATTGATACCAACAGAACTTGTCGCTACATCATCTATTGTTTTATTAAATTTATTTTCTGCTCTTTCCATAATCTTATTTGTACTCTCAAGTAAAAGTGCCTCTTTTTTTCCAACACCATTTGGAATATTTGAAATAGCATAAGCTCTATCATCATGAAGGTCTGACTGAAGCATCTCAATAGTAGCAAGAAATGCTTTCGATTTTTTACCTATCGTTTCACTGAGTTCTACTAATTCTTTATCATCTTTTTTATATTTCAAAACAAAATCATTTAATTCTTTAGATAGTCTTTCTATTTCATTTTTATGTTTTTGGAATTTTTCACTTTCGAAAATATCTTCCTCTTTAACAATAGCTGCAAATCCTACAGCTTTTGCCATAAAAATATTAAGTTGTAACTCCCTTGATATCTCTAATAACTTAATAGTTTGTTCTTTTAAAATTATTGTATTTGTAGCACTAGCAGTTGTTGTTTTCTTAATTGAGCTTAAATAAGCAAAACTAATCACTCCAATTAGTAATAATGCTACAAATGCAATACCAATCAACAGACTCATTTTTGTTTTAACTGAAAGATTTTGAATCATAATTTTTACCTTTACTTTTGAGATTTATATTTGGTAGATCTCTTTGTTTCTAATCTACCAAATATACATTACCGAAGAACTTATTTTGCTAATGCATCAAGTTCTTGAGGAGGAAATTTCTTTTTACAATCTGCCAAACCAGCTTCATCCTTTGCTGCTTTAACACAGTCCATTTTCTTTTTTGCAAATTCTTTCGCTTTTGGATTTTTTGTACCATCAACTTTATCTGCTATCTTTGTTAACATATTTTCTTGTTTTGCAGTAAATGCATCTGCACTACAAACCGATACTGATGCTCCTAATAACAAAGCACAAACCATTAAAGACATTTTTTTCATATTCATCTCCTAATCAAAAAATAAACTATTCCAGATGTAACTAGAATGTAATTAAAATATTATCCCTTATGCTGTTAATATAAACTTAAAATAAAACTAAGTGAAAAGTATTAATTTGTTATAATATTCCTTTACTATAAAATCAAAAAATATTAATTAAATGTGAGGATACAATTGGCTACAAAAATAGAGTATGGAACTGATACAGATATAGAATTACAAGAACCTAAAAAGTATAAAGTAATCCTTTTAAATGATAACTATTCAACAGTTGAGTTTGTGATACAAATTTTGATGCAAATATTCAAAAAAAATCTAGAAGAAGCTACGACAATTACTATGAATATCCATGAAAATGGGAGAGGTGTGTGTGGTGTTTATACCTACGAGATAGCACAAACAAAAGTAGCACAAGTCAGAAACAATGCAAGAAAAGCGGAATTTCCACTCAAAGCTATCTTAGAGGAAGAATAATGGCAAATATCAATATAGATAAAGAACTCCAAAAAGTTTTCACAGGTGCTGTAAACTTTGCAAGGGCAAATAGACACGAATATCTCACACTTGAACATATTTTTTTATATATTTTAAAAGATGGAATGATTGGAACTATTTTAACAAATCTTGGAATTGAACTTAGTGAACTTGAAACAAAGCTCAAAACACATATCATCCAAAATACTCCAAAATACAATGAAAGTGAAATCAATCAAGACCCAATAGAAACAATCACTGTTTCTCGTATGATGGAAGATGTTATCTCACATGCAGGTCTTAGTGGAAGAACAACTATCACTATAGAGGATATTTTTGTATCAATTTTAAAAAATGATAAAGCTTATAGCACCTATCTTTTAAAAGAACAGGGTTTACAAAAAGTTGATATTTTAGAAGAGATTAGTCATGGTGGAAGTGACGAAGATGAGGATGAATTTGAAGATTTTGAGGATGTAGAAGATTTAGAAAATGAACTTCAAAGAGACCAAAGAAAGAAAAAAGAGGATAAATCACCTTTAGCTGAAAATAGCACAGAGCTTGTTACATTGGCGATTGATGGTAAAATTGACCCAGTTATTGGAAGAGAGAGTGAAGTTGCAAGGGTTATAGAGATACTTGGAAGAAGAAAGAAAAATAATCCTATTTTACTAGGAGAAACAGGTGTTGGGAAAACGGCTATCGTTGAAGCACTTGCTTTAAAAATTGCAACAAACGAGATACCAGATGATTTAAAAGATGCAAAAATCTTTGCCCTTGATATGGGAAGTATGGTAGCTGGGACAAAATATAGAGGGGATTTTGAAAAGAAACTCAAAGCCGTTTTAAAAGAGGTAAGCAAAAGCAATAAATCTATCCTTTTTATTGATGAGATTCATCAAATCATAGGTGCTGGAAGTGTTGGTGGAAGCTCTATGGATGCTTCAAATATCCTCAAACCACTCCTTAGTAGCGGAAAACTAAAATGTATTGGTGCTACCACTTATGAAGAGTATCGAAACGATTTTACAAAAGATAAAGCATTTAGTAGAAGATTTGCAAAAGTGGAAGTAAAAGAGCCAAATATCGAAGATAGTATCAAGATTTTAGAAGGGCTCAAAAGTAAATATGAGGAGTTTCATGGTGTCGTGTATGAAGCTGAAGCTATAAGACTTTGTGTGGAGCTTTCTAAAAAATTTATAACTGATAGATTTTTGCCTGATAGTGCAATTGATGTCCTTGATGAAGTGGCAGCTACTAAAAAATATAGTGTTAAAAAAGGGAAAAAACCACTTAAAATTCTTAGTTCGGATGTAGAAAAAACTATCTCAAAAATGGCAAATATCCCACCAAAAACAGCAACCTCGTCTGATTTAACTCTTTTAGAAAAACTAGAATCAAATCTTATGAAAAGAGTCTATGGACAAGATGAAGCTATCAAAAAAATAAGTAAAGCTATCAAGATAAATAGAGCGGGACTTGGAAGTAATAACAAACCAATCGGAAGCTTTTTATTTACAGGGACAACAGGTGTAGGAAAAACAGAAGTAGCAAAAGAGTTAGCTAAAGTTTTAGGGGTACATTTTGCAAGATTTGATATGAGTGAATATGGAGAAGCTCATACAGTTAGCCGTCTTATTGGTGCACCTGCTGGATATGTGGGACACGAAAAAGGGGGACTTTTAAGTGAAGCTATCAAAAAACATCCACATTGTGTACTCCTTCTTGATGAGATAGAAAAAGCCCATCCTGAACTTTTAAATATTCTTCTACAAGTGATGGATAATGCGACGATTACAGATAATAATGGCTATAAAGTTGACTTTCAAAATGTTATCATCATTATGACTTCAAATCTAGGAGCAAAAGCTGCAAATGTGATGGGATTTACAAAAGATGAGTCGCTCAATACAGATAAAGCAGTCAAAAACTTCTTTGCACCTGAGTTTAGAAATAGACTTGATGAGATAGTAAAATTCAACCAACTTGACCAAAAAACTATCCTTTTAGTTGTTGGTAAATTTATAGATGATTTGGAAAGTTCACTTGAAGATAAAAAAGTAAAAATCACCATCACAAAAAAAGCAAAAGAGGAACTAGCAAAACTTGGCTACAACAAAGAACTCGGTGCAAGACCACTTGATAG
>CAZHJR010000118.1:0-4221 GCA_964533335.1 uncultured Helicobacter sp.
AGGATGGATGTACCGATGACGGTACAGTTTTTTTGGCCTGAGTCCTGAATATAAGTTACAAGTTCACGGTCAAATATTTGAATTGAGTTATTTCTCGCAAGGAGCGGTAAATGTACAAATTGCGTATAATTTACCTGTATTTTTACGTAATTTTTACTATGCTCAATTAGCAAATATAAAGAATAAAGAAAGTGATAGTTACAAAGAACCTGCTAAAAAGTCAGGTAAAGTAGATAAGCCTTTTTAGTGTAAAATAATATAGTTGTCATATTTATATATTATATGGCAGCACAACCATTTGATAAAGCAACAGCGGATAAACTAGTAGAGGCGTTTAATAATTTAAACGCTGAAATCAAAGATACTCTGTCTAATCTAGACAAGATAGTTGATACCGAGAAAAGAATGGTTGATATAGCCAAACAGTTAGGACAGGCATATAAAACACAAAAAGATAAGCTTGATGAACAGTTAAAAGGAAAAAGTTTACAAGAAAAATTATCATCAAAATTTGTAAATTCTGAAAAAAAGTTAAATGAATTTGCACAGGCACGTATCAACAGTTACATAAAAATAGAGAGTTTACAAAATGAATTATTGACAAACGCAGCTGAACTTCTAGTAGAGCAAAGTAAAGATCCTACCAGCGATACTGTTATAGCTTTACAAGATTTAATTAATAAAAAATCAACCGAGTTGAATTTGGAAGAACATTTATTGAAAAACAGTGCTTCCAAGTTAGAATCGTTAAAACTACATAATTTTTTACTAAAAGCAGCAAACGAGTTAATAGATTTATATAACAAAGCATTGGAGATGGGTGTAAAGTTGTTAAACAAGATGGGTGATTTGGCTTCGGGTTTAGCAACTAAACTAAATATACCCACCACATTAGCTGGTACTTTTGAAAGAATATTAGACGTTTTTAATCAAATTGACACCGCTGCTACAAATGTTAGACAAAAATTTGGACTATTACCAAGTCAGGGTGCAATTTTTGAAAAAAACATACGAGAAGCTTCTATTGAGTTAGCTGAGTTTGGTATAAACGCTGAACAACTTGGCGGAACAATGAAACAAATAGGTTCAACTTTTACAAGTTTGCAATCTATGGAAAAAGGATTGGTTAAAGATGTTTCAATAATGTCTGCTCAATTTGGAGTAGCTTCTGAAACAAGTGTTAAGTTTCTACAAACGTTAGGTGGCGTATCTGGAAAAAGTGCAATAGCCAAACAAAATATGTTGGGATTGGCAAAATTTGCTGCAAATGCTTATGGAGTTGGGTTGGACGATGTAATGAACGATGTCGCAAATGCATCTGAAGAAGCTAGAATGTTTGCTGGTAAAAATGCAGATGAAATGGTTAGAGCTGCAGCTCAAGCTAGACAAATGGGTACTACTCTTGACAATATGGCAAAAACTGCAAAGGGTTTGCTTGACTTTGAAAGTAGTATTCAATCAGAATTAAAAGCTAGTGCATTGATTGGTAAAAATATTAATTTTAATGAAGCTCGCAGATTGGCATTTCAAGGCGATATTATTGGGGCAAATAAATTAATATTGGATCAAGCTAAGAAAATTAAGTTCAATCAGTTAAATCCAATTGCACAAGACGCGTTTGCAAAAGCTGCTGGTAAGACTGTAAAAGAATTGCAAGAAATGTTAAATGCTGAAGAAAATCTGAAAGAAGCATTAAAATCAAAAGATCCATTGGTAAGAGCCGAAGCAGAGAAGAAAAAGCAAATGGCGGAAATGATGAAGAACGATCCTATTGCTGCTAAAAAAGCTGCTCAAGCCGAATATGAAAAAGGGTTGATTCAAGAAAAAAATCAAACCAGAATGAAACAGTTGCAAAATGAAATTAATGCAATTTTTATGGAATTTATTGGGCCTATATTGGAAGAAATTGGACCAATATTTACACAGTTATTAAAATATATAAAAGATAACCGAGAAGAAATCAAAAAATTTGCACAAGAAGTGGGTAAACTATATATGATGTTTAAAAGTTTATCTATAGTATCAAATATATTGGGTGGGATAGGAAAAATGACAAGTGGATTTGGAAAATTAATTACTTATTCTTCACAATTTTTATCATCGGCGCTAAAAATATCAAGTATTTTTATTGGGTGGTCAACGAGTACATCGGGTATCATAAACACGATAGTAAATATTTCGTTAAAAATAGAAAAGATCGCAAGTGGACTAAAATCAGCATCAGATACATTAAAAGGATTTGGTACGGGATTTCAATCCATATCTAATTTTATCGGAAAAGGATCTACACAATTAACAAAACTTTCAAATAGCGTTTTTAATATCGGAATGAATATTGAAAAAGTATTTACAAAATTTCCAGCAATTTCAAAAATTGGAAATATTATCTCAAACGTATTTAGTGGACTAGGTAGTTCGGTAAAAGGAATTGGAAGTTTTGTGGGTGGAATATTTGGCAAACTTGGTACTGGCATTGGGTTTTTTTCAAAACTCGCTCCGATTTTTGGAGCAGTAGCTAAATTTTTAGGACCAATAGGACTAGTTGTATCTGTGATTCAAGGTGGCATAGCGTTTTTTAAAGCATTTAATGAAACGACAGGTACCGTGAGTCAAAAAGCAGTAGCTGGATTAAAAGCTGTAGTTAATGCTTTGGTTGTAGAACCATTAAAAATGGTTTGGGATTTTCTTAAAAAGATACCGTCGTTTTTAGCCGATATAGATTTTGCGGGAATATTTAAAGACGTAACCAACTTTTTATTAGACGCACTAACGAGTTTGCCTGATAAAATAGAAGAGTTATTTAGTGGTGGCGGTGGGGGAATTGAATGGGGTAAAATTTTTGCAAATATTGGAAGATTAGCAATTGAAATTATTGTATTTCACTTTGTTAAATTGCCTATAGCTATAGCTAAAACAGTGGGAAAATTAGGATTGTTAATTTTGAAAGCTTTTGGACTGAACGCAATCGCTGACGGTATTGCATCTGTAGCAGACACTTTATATACTATACTTAAATGGCCATTTGAATTGGTATATAATTGGGTAATGGATAAATTGGGTGGTAAATCTCCATCCGAAATCGGTTTAGCGATTGTTGATGGTATTAAATCTGTAGTAGATATGTTATTTGATGTACTTACATATCCATTTAAAAAAGCCGCTCAAATTATACCAGAGATTATAAATATTTTAAAAACAACATTTGTTGATGCTTTCAAATCCGTAATGGATGTGATGTTTGATTTGATTACATATCCATTTAAAAAAGGATTTGAACTAATAAAGTCTGCTGTATCTGAAGTTGGTACTTTTCTCAAAGACACATTCAGTGGAGCTTTTACTTTTATTATTGGTGCTCTTGAAAAAGTATGGGAAAAAATGAAAGGTATTGGTTCATTTATATCTGATACAATAGGAAAAACTTTTAGTTTTGTTGGTAGAATAGTCGGAACATCAGAAGAAACTCCATCAAAAACTGCGACTGAATCAAAAACAAGTGTAAAAACTGATGATTTATTGATCAATACAATTGTAAATTCCAATAGAGTTTTAGCAGAAAAACTTGATAAATTGACTTCTATGATGGCATCTGGTCAAATTGCTGTGTATATTGATGGTCAACGTGCAAATCAATTATTAGCAACAAGTAACTCAAAATTTGGTTCATTTGGTCAAGCAACAACCAATTAATCTGATATTTATAATTAATGGCAAATAGTAATACATATTCTAGCGCAATAGGTAATGATGGTGCGCAAGTTACCACACTTTCTAATATACAAGGTGCGGGTTTATCTTTGCCGCCAAATGCCGAACAATATATAAATCTAAGAGCGCCTGGTAAATTAGAAACATTATTCAATACTAATAATAACAACGAAGTATTATATAGCAAGAATAAACCAACTGATTTATACGCAAGAGGATTAATTAGCAGCGAATTAGCACCTCCATTTTACGCAAATCCAAATCAAGGTCAACGTCAGAAGATAAATGTTAGCAGATCGTTTCCTATACAATCCGCATTGAGAGACGGTACCAGAATCAGAAGATTTCTAGGATCTGGTAAAGGTGGTACTTTTTTAACAAAACAAATACTATTACAAGGATTTGCTCCATTTGACGAAACCAAGATTTATAATCCAGCAAGCCCTCTTTTGGCTGCGGTTAGATTATCAACATTTGGTGCTATAGAAAGACCCACCAGATTTATAGATAGTA
>CAZHJR010000119.1:0-4182 GCA_964533335.1 uncultured Helicobacter sp.
GAAAAATTTTGCTCCATTTTGAGTATTTTTAACATACAACTTCCCATGTAAACTCTCTTTGACTATTCTGCGGCTCATATGCAATCCAAGTCCAGTCCCTTTTTCGTTACTTTTTGTCGTGAAATATTCATCAAAGATATATGGCAAAACATTTTCATGCACCCCTCCTCCATTATCTTCAATACTCAATATTGCAAAATCTCCCTCTATTTCTAAAGCAATTTTAACCCATCTATCTTCTATCGCTTTTTCCACCAAAATATCTTTTGCATTATTTATAATATTGATAATAACTTGCTCCAACTCACCAGCAACAACCGTTAGAGTAATAGGATTTTCATAATCAAGAGTATCAAGAAGTTCAATCTCATTATTTTTTAAAGAAGCTTGCACAATCTTAAATGTTCGTTGTACAGCATCTTGTAAAACTATCTCTTTACTCTCTTTTTTCTCTTTTATAAAATTCCTGAAAATATCAATTGTTTCAGAAAGATAATTTGCACTGTCCAAAATTTGATTCATCCATTCAGGAATCTCCTCTTTACTCAATGTTCCATATTCATCTTTAAACAACACACCAGAAGCGGAGGTTGTGATAACAGAAAGAGGCTGTCTCCATTGATGAGCAATATTTCCTATCATCTCACCCATTTGTACCATCTTTGCTTGGTCAAAAAGAAGTTGCTCCCTTATCTCATTTTCATTTTGAAGTTTTTTTATAAGTAAAGTTGTCTCAGTCACATCATTGAGAAATAATTTAATGATATTTTCTCCAGTTATTGTTCCATAGTGACCTTTTATTTGATAATATTTTCCATCAATTTCGATAGTTTCATAGATTACTCTCTCTTTGATAAGTATTTGTAGAAGATTGTTCCAAATATCTTTAGGTATCATTTTTGTGATTTCATCATCCATACCTACATTAAAATTTGTTTTTGTAATACTATTTGTCCAAAATATAATTTGTTCATTATCCATATCAATCAACTCAATTACATACTCAGAGAGTGCATTAAAAGTATCTCTCGTATCATAAAGTTTTGCTTCTAAAAACTTTATGTAATTGCCTTTTACATTATTAACAAGATCTTTTGAAGACAAGGTGTGATAAGAGTTATCGTGGTCATTAAATACAACAACCCTTCTGATATGATTTTGTTTCATAAGGGTAATCATAGCATCTACACTCTCACGAGCATCAATCTGTATAATAGGAGAGTGCATAAAGTGTTTAGCAAGTGAATTTTGATCAATATTTTTTTGCGCTAAATGGACAACATCACTTTCTGAAATAATTCCAGCAGGTTCTCCAGTTACTGAAATCAATAAAGAAGTAAGCCCTTTTGATGACATTATCTCTAAAGCCTCTTTTAGTGTAGAATTCTCAGCAATTATCTCAGCTTTGTTATTTTGATTGATTAATAACTTATAAATCTCCTCTTTTGTATCGCAAATTGCTTCCTCAAGATGATAGACAAGTTCCTCTTGCTCAACACATCCTAAATAATCATTTTTTGAATCTACTACGATGATTTTACGAATATTATTATTAATCATAATACTTAAAGCATACTCAATCATCCTTGTACTATGGAGTGTTACAATATCCTTTGTTGCATATTCAAGTGCCAAAGAGCTAAAGTCAATATGATTTGTAAAACAACGAACGATATCTTTCTCTGTGATAATTCCAATTGGCTTATTATCTTCTATAATAACAATATGGTGAAGATTATTAACATCCATTTTATCCACAACTTGTTGCAAAGTTGCACTTGTATCTACAATATCATCGGTTGGCTGTATTAAATTTTTTAAAAACATAAAGAAAGTTTACATAAAGTTACATTAACATTACATAACTTTAAATTTCTTGGAAAGTGATGCAAAAACTTGCACCTTTATACTCTTTTCCATTATACTCATAAGTAACATTTGAAACCATAATCGTTCCATTATGCATCTCGGTTATGATTTTATGTGCCATCGAAAGCCCAAGACCTGTCCCTTTTGATTGATGTTTAGTGGTAAAATACGGCTCAAAAATACGATTTATAATCGATGGTTTCACCCCTCCACCATTATCTTTGATAGTTATCTCACAATGATTTTCGTTTGATTTTGCTGATATAAAAATGTATTTATCCTCAATCGTTTCATTTGCAGCTAAAGCATCTTTTGCATTATTGATAATATTAATAAAAGCTTGCATAAGCTCATTTTCGTACCCTTTAATCTTTATGGTTGAGTCAATATCTCTAACAGTTTGTACATAATGACTTTTCAAGCTTGCATCTACGATAGAAAATGTTTTATCAAAAAGAGATGAGATAACTATCTCCTCTTCAATTTCACCACCTTTTATAAAGTTTCTAAAATCATCTATCGTTTTTGAAAGATAAGTTGTTTGAGCAATAATCGCTTCCATATCTGGGATAATCTCTTCATCTTTTAAACTTCCAAATTCTTTTTTAAATGCAATTCCACTAGCCATTGTACTTATCACATTAAGAGGTTGTCTCCATTGATGAGCGATATTACCTATCATCTCTCCCATTGAAGCTAGTTTTGCTTGAGATTCAAGCAATTTATTTTGGGTAATATTTTTCACAACTGCAATAATTCTTTTTTTATCTGGCATCAAAGAGAGTGTCATATTGACTGCAATCATCCTATCATCTTTTATCAAACACGATTTTTCGAAATTTTCTACAGAACCATCTTTGATAACTTTTGCCATTGTAAGTTTAGTTCTCTCTTTATCAT
The DNA here is from genome assembly GCA_964533335.1 of uncultured Helicobacter sp. Taxonomy (GTDB): domain Bacteria; phylum Campylobacterota; class Campylobacteria; order Campylobacterales; family Arcobacteraceae; genus CAIJNA01. The sequence continues at coordinate 2,770 of CAZHJR010000119.1, forward strand.
CAAAAGCTGTAAGTTCAATACAATTTTTATGGAGCAACTCTCCCCTTGTAAAACCTGTCATCTCAAGGTAAGCATCATTAAAATCTAAAAAATTTGCATCTAAATCATAAATCGCTATACCATCTTTTGAATTTTTAAAAATAGCTTCAAACTCCTCTTTTTGTGCTGTTAGTTGCTTGATATATTTTTGTGATAAAAAATGTTTATAGTAAAGAAAAAGCATCACTACCAATAATATTCCAAAAATTTGATAAAAAAGTTTATAATCAAACCCTTGTTCATATTTTACATTTATCCAATTGTTTGCTATAGAATAAAAAGTCTCATCTCTCATAATCTCATCAATTGTTTTATCAAATATCGATAAAAGTAATGGTTCATCATTTCTAATCCCAACTGATAAATTCCAAGTTTCAGAGAACTTACCAGCAATTTTCAGTTCCCCTACATGGTTTTTTTGGATTGCAAATCCTGAAGTATAAAGATTGTCGATATAAGCATAGATTTTCCCTTTAGAGACAGCATTAAGTCCATCTGAAAGTTTTTCATATTCAATTAAATTTATATTTGGATATTTTTGTTTCAAAATTTCAACAAAAGCATACCCTTTTGTAATCCCTAATTGCATCCCTAAAACATCAGCTGGATCGTTTATAAAAGGTGTATCTAATTTTGTAATAAAGACCAATGGAGAGATAAGATAAGGTTTTGTGAAGTTCATATACGATTTTCGTTCAGCTGTTTCCATTGCTAAAGAAAAAATATCACATTTCCTCATTTTTGCAAATTCTAACGACTCGGACCAACTAGCAGTAGGGATTAATTTGATAGGGATACCAATTTTTTGTTGAAAGAGCTTGAAATAATCACTTGTCATACCAGTGTGTTTACCATTTTCTAATTTTTCAAATGGCATCCAATCAGGATCGATACACATAGTTATCTCTTTTTTACTTAATAAATACTCTTTTTCTTGATCTGTAAAAATTGTAGCTGAATCTGTTGAAGAGCCATAAATTGTGGCAATCATACAAGCTAATATTATAAAATATTTCAAAAACTCCCCTTTATTTTCATTTGGGAGAGTGTACTATATCAAAACATTATGATAGTTTAATTAGAAGAAATCAAGATGATTTTATTAAAAAGTATGGATACTTTTACACAGTTTGAGACAATTTAAAAAATAGGATTTTAAGAATGTAAGTGGCGGACAGGGAGGGATTTGAACCCTCGGTACCCTTGCGGATACGACACCTTAGCAGGGTGCTGGTTTAAGCCACTCACCCACCTGTCCAAAAAAGTTACGAATTATAGAGAAAACTATATAAGAAAGTCCTTAAAAAATTTAAAATTTCTAATTTTTTACTATTATTCTCTACTCCATCATATAGGTTGTCACAAAATGGAAAC
>CAZHJR010000120.1:0-4111 GCA_964533335.1 uncultured Helicobacter sp.
CCTCGTTCCCACTCTCCTGAGTGGGAATGCATATCTCTAAATATTACCACATCTTTTCGATTTTTTCCTCATTTTTAGAATTTTTAGCTACTATTTTTAAATCATACAAAATCATTTTAGGAAACTTTACTTTTGAAGATACTATTCGCTTTATTTCTATCCCTTGCAATCCATCTTGGTGTATTAGGTTATCTCTCATACCACAAAAAAGATGAACTCAAAATCGAACAACAAAAAGCTAAAAAAACCCATATCAATTATGTAAAACTTCTTCCAAACAATCAACAAGAACTTCCTAAAAAAATAGTCCAAAATAAGCCAATCAAAGAGATTTTCAAAGAAAAAATAGCTCCAAAACAAAATCCACCTAAAGTCATAGAACTTCCTAAAGAGGCTAAAGTTTTTGAACTACCACCAAAAGTGGTGCCAAAAGAGCAACCAAAAGTTATCGAGCAACCTACTTCAAAACCAATTGTAAATGAGATTCCAAAAACAGAAACAAAAAAAGCTGAACAACAAAAGCCCCAAGAAAATATCGATAAAATAACAAAAAGCTACCTTGAACTCTACAAGGATGATTTTGATAGTTTTCCACAAGAGACAAAAGTTTACCTTATCAAAAATCTAAAAGATATAGGAAAAATCACCCAAAGATTTCTTATCTATCCCTATATCAGTATCCAAGCAAGACAAAGTGGGATAAATGTCGTTGAGTTTATCCTCCATCCAAATGGAAAAATAAGTGAACCAAAAATCATAAAAAGTTCAAAATACTATATTTTAGATGATAATTCTATTGAAACTATCAATCAAGCTTATAGGGATTATCCTCGCCCTGACAAGCCAACCATTATTAGAATTTATGTAAAATACGAACTCATTTAAACAAGGAAAATAAATTATGGATATATTACAATTTTTAGAAAAAGGTGGGATGATAGTGTATATACTTATCGTTCTAAATATCATTGGTTTTACGATTATTTTTATGGAGATGTTTAATCTTTATAATTTTAAAAAAAACATCCAAACAACTATCAATACAATCTTTTCAAAGATACAAAACAATCATGAAGATTTGCTTGAAATGATTATCCAACAAGAGATAAAAAAACTTGAATTTGGTCTCAATACCATTAAAATCATAGCTACAATCTCTCCACTTCTTGGGCTTTTAGGGACAGTTTTAGGGATATTTTCCTCATTTGATGTTATTAGTAAAGTTGGACTTGATGACCCTATGAATTTTTCTAGCGGTATCTCTTTAGCACTCATTACTACTATTGTAGGGCTTATAGTGTCTATTCCTCACTATATTTTTTATAACTACTTTATCGGCACACTTGATAATATGGAGATAACTTTAAAAAGTGAAGTGCTTAGCAAATTATGAAAAGAAGAGAACCACTTAGTCTTGATTTAACTCCACTGATTGATGTGGTGTTTATCTTAATCATCTTTTTTATAGTAAGTTCATCATTTAAAAAAGAGAATTTTGCCCTTAACCTCACCCTTCCACAAGGGGCAAATGCAGCAAAAATGATTGAGAAAAATATTGTATCGATTGAACTCAATCAAAACGATATCGCTTACAATGGTGAAAAAATTGATTTTATAAAACTTCAAGAGAAACTTGAAAAGATTGCCAATAAGGAAGAAGCGATTACAGTTAAGATTGATAAATCTGTTCCATACCAAAAAGTGGTCGAACTTCTTGATATTTTGCAGTTCAATAACCTCTCAAATCTCTCTTTAGTAACAGAGAAATAATCTATTTACTTTCTATTACCAAAAGCACTTTTGGTTGATTAAGATTAGTGACATTGAGATGATTTGGAACATCTTTTACAACCCCATTAAATGGTGCTTTAATAGTATATTTTTCTTTCTCTAACTTATAATATTCCAAATTTGCCACCTCTATATCGTATAAAGATTTTGCTTTATCGTACTCAAGTTGAGCCACATCAACATCTCTTTTAGCAGCAACTGTACTTTCATACAAAGTTGTATTTTCATTTAAAATTTTTAAAGCATCATCAAGGAGAGTTTTTTTAAGAGCGACAATCCCTTTGTATTGATCAATTTTTGTTTCTATTTGTCTAGCATCAAAAGAGACTAAGATATCCCCTTTTTTAAAGCTTTGGTTTTGTTTTGCTTGAGAGACTATCTCCCCAGCTATTTGAGGGTAAATCTCAAGAACCTCTCCAAAAGAAAATGTTGTAGCACACACCACACTTGCTACTATAAATGATATTTTTTTCATAATGTTTCCCCCACTATTAAATTCAATGTTTCGTAAGTTATGACAAACTCATAACGATTTTTTTCAAGTTCATATTCAGCTTTAGAAAGTTGCACCATTGCATCCCCTAGGTCACTTTGACGATTTAAGTCGTAATTGACCCTTGATTTTTCCAAATAAAGATTTCTATACTCAAACTGTGTTTTGTAAGCTTTTTCAAGCCTTTTTTGGTAGTTTAATTTTGAGACAATTTCATCAATCTTTTGAGCCAATTCCCCTTTATATTTATCGATAATGATTTGTACTTTATTTTTTTCTATTTGTACTTTTTGAATCTCGTTGAGATTTTTTTCTCTATCGTACAATGGCACCCGAAGAGTTACCCTCGCTTCCCATCTATTATTTTCATCCTCTAGTGTTTTTTGAGGTTCATTCCCAACCATCGCAATTGTCCCAACTTGAAAATCAAAGTTCCCCTTTAAAGCTAAAATTCGCTTATTAAGATATTCCAATTTTTGAGTGAATTGTTGCAATTTTAAATCATTTTTAAGTGCAAGTTCCAACAATTTTGCATTTTGTGGTATCTCTTTGTCAAGGTATGATTGTAATTTTGGTCTTTCAATTTGAGGAAGTTTCTTCACATCGATATCCAATAAAAGTGCAAGTTTTGATTTGTTATTGTAGATACTCTCTTCAGCATTAAAGTTTTTAGCAGAAGCAAGGAGCATACTGCTCTCTTTTTCCAGCACTTCAACATCTGAAGTTCTCCCTGATGGATAAAAATCTTTTGCTCGATTGTGATAAATCGCATCCATTGCAAGTTGTTCAAGGAGATATTGATGGTATAAAGAGGCTAAATTTGTATCAAAAAATGTTTTCATTAGAGCGATTTTTCTCTCCTCTTGAGAAAGTTTTAGGAGAAAATCTTTATTTTTTTTGTTGTACAAGAAGCTTTCTTTCTCGATTGGATCGTTACTATCATAGAGTTTATTTTTCCAAACAATATAGCCAAAAGTATCATTTTCAACTTTTTCCATATTTTTTTCTCTTCCAAGTTGCCCATCAAAATAAAGCTCTGGATAGAAACTATTTTTAAGTTTTTTTAAATTCAACTCTTCAAGACTGATATCCTCTTGCAACTCTTTTTGTTCAAAATGGCTCTGTTTTGAAAGTTCAATCACCTTTTCTAAAGTAAGAGTCTCCTCATCAGCTCCAATCAAAGAGATTCCCAAAGAGGTGAGCAAAATAAATTTATAAAATAATGTTGTTTTCATCTATTTTTTTAACATCTCTCTTTTGTATTTGATAAAATTATCTGTTTTGTATTTTTCTTTTTCGATAAAATTTCCAAGGAGCAAAAATTCATCAAGATTAGAATACCCTGGTCTTGTAAATATTTTATTTCCATCCAGATCAAAAAATATCAGTGCTGGTGTTGCTCTTACTTGATGTTTGAGAGCGAAATTTTTGTGACTTATCGCCTTTCCATCAAAATCGTGAGTTTCGATATTTCCATTGACATCGATTTCAAAACTCAAAAAGTTTTTTTTATAGAAATCTATAACTTCTGGTTTATTTAAAACATTCATCTTCATTTTGTGGCAAAAGGGGCAATCATCCATCCCAAAAAAGATAAAAATCCCTTTTTTACCCTCCTCTTTTGCTGTTTCTAAATCCTCTTTGAGATTATCCGAAGAGAAATCAAAAAAATCACTGCTACTCCCAGCAAATAAAATATTTGCAAATAAAAGTATCGAAAGTACCATTTTTAGCATCTGTTTTTCCTTGTATTGTATTTGAAAAAATTATAACAGATTGAAACTTTATCTAGTTGAAAAAATAAAAAATAAGGTAAAAAGAGAAGTT
>CAZHJR010000121.1:0-3904 GCA_964533335.1 uncultured Helicobacter sp.
TTTGAACAATCATTGAATAATATTATTAATCGTACAATTTATTTAGCAGAAACAATAGATGATTTTAGGGATTTTCTCAAAGAGGATAAAGTGAAATTTTTCTTTAAAATTAGTGATAATCTCAAACAAATTGAATCTATTATTGAACCTATTCTAAAAGCAAAAGGGATTAAAGTCTATACAACTTTTACAAATGAAGATGTGGAATGTTATGGATATGGTAGGGAGTTTGCTCAAGTTATTATTAATATTTTAAATAATGCAAAAGATGCTATTTTACTAAGTGAAGTGGATGAAAAGATTATAAAAGTTGATGTTATAGATGAAGGAAAAAATATTAGGCTTGATATCTATGACAATGCAGGTGGAATTCCTGAAGATATTTTGCCTCGTATTTTTAATCCTCATTTTACAACAAAAGAGGAGATTGGCGGTACTGGAATTGGTCTTACAATGTCAAAAAATATAATTGAAGAACATTTTAAAGGGAGTTTACTAGCAAAAAATACTCAGTTTGAATTAAATGAAAATAGTTATTATGGTGCCTGTTTTACGATAATAGTACCAAAAAATACGGATAAGGAGATTTAAAAAATGATTAAAATTGATATGAATTCACAAGAATTTATCGACGAGCAAATAAAAACAAAAGAGTTTACAGATAAAGTATGTGCAAGTAAAGGATGGGTTTACAATCCTATAGAAGATGTCAATGAGGGTGTTATAATGGGGCTTACAAGAAATAAGCTTATTTATAATAAAAGATACTGTCCATGTTTTATGGTTATAGGTGAAACAAAGGAGGAACAGAGAGCTGCTGATAATAGAATTTGTCCTTGTAAACCAGCAATTGAGCATGAGATACCAGAAGATGGGCATTGTCACTGTGGAATTTTTTGTACACCTGAATATGCAAAAGCAAATGCAATCGAGATTGCTGCAGAGGAAGTTGCACATAGCCATTCAAGAGGGCTGAAAAAAGAGGAATGTGAAGCAATACTTAAGCATTCTCAGCTTGATGGAGATGAGATAGAATCACTTCTTGAAGCAAGAGAACTTGGAATGGTTGATTTTAATCTTGTTGATGTAAGAGAGTGGATGGAGTGGAAACAAGCTAGAATTGCTGGAACTGATTATTTAATTCCAACAACATCTTTTTATAATCAATTGGGACAAATTGAGAATCAGAAAGATAAACCAACAATTGTATATTGTTTAACAGGAAGTAGAAGTGCTTATTGTCAAGAAGTTCTTAAAGATATGGGTTGGAAACAAGTTTCAAATTATAGACAAGGGATTATTGCATACAGAGGGAAAGTTATAAAAGGGGAATAAAAAATGAAAGTATTATTAATAAAAGATGTAGCAACTTTAGGAAAAGCGGGGGAAATCAAAGAGGTAAGTGATGGTTATGGAAAAAACTTTTTAATTGGAAAAGGTTTTGCAAAACATGCTACACCTGCAGTTATGGCAGAATGGGAAGAGAATCAAAAAGAGATAAAAGCAAAACTTGAAGCAGAGGTGGAAACTGCAAAAAAACAAAAAGAGATGATTGAAGCTATAAAGTTAACTATTAAACATAAAGTAGGGGAGAATAGTCATCTTTTTGGAAGTATCACAAATAAAGAGATTGCTCATGCTTTATTGGAACAATATAACTTAGATATTGATAAAAAACATATTTCACTGAAAAATCCTATTAAAACTATAGGTATTTTTACAGCTGATTGTAAACTAGGGCATGGACAAAATGCAAGTTTGACTATCGACGTAATCGCACTATAAGGATAGTAATTTGTTTGATGCTACAACGATATTAGCTTATAAAAGTGAAGATGGAAAGGCTGTCATTGGTGGTGATGGACAAGTTACATTTGGAAATACAGTATTAAAAAACAATGCCATAAAAATAAGAACACTTTATAAAGATAAAGTATTAGCTGGATTTGCAGGAAGCACAGCTGATGCTTTTAACCTTTTTGATATGTTTGAAGAGCACCTTGAAAATACAAAAGGGGATTTACTTAAGGCTGTTGTGAACTTTTCTAAAGCTTGGAGAAAAGATAAGATGCTACGGCGACTTGAAGCTATGATGCTTGTACTTAATGAAAAACATATTTTTATCTTAAGTGGAACAGGTGATGTAGTTGAGCCCGAAGATGGGTGTTTAGCAAGTATTGGAAGTGGCGGAAATTTTGCCATTGCTTCAGCTCGTGCTTTAAAAAAATATTCAAATTTAACTCCAGAGGAATTAGTAAGAGAATCACTTATGATAGCTGGAGAACTTTGTATCTATACAAATCAAAATATAAAAATTTTAACTTTACAAAAAGAAGAGGGTAACTCGTGAATATGACACCTAAAGAGATAGTAGCATATCTTGATGATTATATTATTGGGCAAAAAGATGCAAAAAAAACGATTGCATTGGCTCTTAGAAATAGATATAGAAGGATGCAGTTATCAACTGAACTTCAAGAAGAGATAATGCCTAAAAATATCCTTATGATAGGAAGTACGGGTGTTGGAAAAACTGAAATTGCAAGAAGAATGGCAAAGATGATGAATCTACCATTTGTCAAAGTAGAAGCAAGTAAATACACTGAAGTTGGATTTGTTGGAAGAGATGTGGAGTCTATGATTAGAGATTTGGCTTATGAAGCTATAAACCTTGTGACAAAAGAATATGAAGAGAAAATACAAGAAGATATTGACAAAGAAGTAATCCGAAAAATAGTGGAAATTTTAGTTCCACCACTTCCAAAAAGCGCTACAGAGGAAGCTCAAAATTCTTTTATTAAAACATATAATTTGATGGAATCAAAAGTGATAAGTGGTAGTATGGATGAAAAAATTATTACTATTGAGCTTCCTAAAAAAACACATGTGGAGATAATTGATAGTAATCTCCCTATGGATATGAGTGCGGTGAGTGAAAGTATAAATAATATGCTTGGGAAAATGGATAAAAATAAAATCAAAAAAGATGTTACGATTGCAACTGCAAAAAAACTACTTAGACTTGAAGCGAGTGAAGACTTACTTGACAAAGAATCTATAAAAGAGGAAGCTATTAAAAGATGTGAAAATGGTGGAATAATTTTTCTTGATGAGATTGATAAAATAGCTTCAGGAAACAATAATAAAAACCAAGACCCAAGCAAAGAGGGTGTTCAGCGAGATTTACTTCCAATAGTTGAAGGGAGTAGTGTTCATACAAAATATGGACAAATCAAAACAGACCATATCCTTTTTATAGCAGCTGGTGCTTTTCATGTAAGTAAACCAAGCGATTTATTACCTGAACTTCAGGGGAGATTTCCGTTAAGAGTTGAGCTTAATCCACTTGATGAAGAGGCACTCTATAAAATTCTTACAAACACTAAAAATTCACTTTTAAAACAATACCAAGCGCTTTTAAGTGTAGAGGGTGTTAATCTAGAATTTACTGATGAAGCAATACGAGCTTTTGCAAGACTCAGTGTTAATGCAAATGAAAAAGCGGAAGATATAGGAGCAAGACGACTTCATACGGTTATCGAAAAAGTTTTAGAAGATATTAGTTTTGATGCAGATGAGAAAAGTGGAGAAACAATTACTATTACAGAATCTTTAGTAAAAGAGAAACTTGAAGAGATAGTAAAAAATGAGGATATGGCTAGATATATCTTATAATTGTAAAATTATTTAAAAAGATAGAAGAGCATACTATCTTTTTAATGCAATTTTAATAATTTTTATATATAATTCCACTCTTTTTAAAAGGTTTAGAAAAACTTTACTGTGTCAAGGTAGCTCAGCTGGTTAGAGCGCTGGTCTCATAAGCCGGAGGTCGAGGGTTCGAGTCCCTCTCTTGACACCATCTACAAAGCCCAATCTATAGGCTCTTCGGAGTTTTTAGGTT
>CAZHJR010000122.1:0-3898 GCA_964533335.1 uncultured Helicobacter sp.
AAGTACTTCTCCTAGTTTATTCACACTCTCCATGACAGATAATAAATCCTCTTTAATCACCTTATCAATTGTAACTTTAGGTTGAAAATTATCATTCGTGTACTCTTTTAAAACACCCTTGATACTAGTCATATTTGTTCTTGTAATACCTATCATCTTATTTACAGTTCTAGTTAATTCTCGTATCATAAAATTTGAAGATGTCGCTTTGACATTACATCTGTAAATTCCTTGTTCAACTTTATTAAGAGACAATACAATCTCACCCAATACTTTCATATCTTCTTTTCGAATTTGATCAAACTTCTCTGTAAATTTGTCAAACTCTTCTAATACCCAACCAATTTCATCTTTGTGTGTATATTCGATTTTTGGCATTCTATTTGTTCTCATAAAAGCATAATCTATCAAAGCATTCATCTTCAAGTTAAATGTTTCTACACCCTCATGCACTCTATTAAAAGCAGCCCATCCAAGATATGCTATCAAAATAGCAAAGATTATATTTGCTACAATTCCAATTTGTATATTTCCTTCAAAAAATACCATAATAAGTGTCAGTGTCAAAAATCCAAGTTGAGCAACCAACATATTTATAAACATCTTCTGTTTATGTGAAACCTCTGGTAACCAATCAATTAATTTATTCATAATAACTTCCCCCAATATTCGTATAAATACACCACAATTAAAAAATGTAATTTAAATGTAATACGGCCACAATTCTGCTACGATTTAGCTTAAGTAATAATAAAAACACTTTCTTAATTTCATATATACGAAAATCTAAAAAATTTAATTAGCAAATTTAGGTCGATTTAGTATTCTTTAATTTTAAATCAGTATAATTCGCCGCTTAAAAGATTTCAGTAGGAACATAGATGCATTTATGTATTTATGGCTTGAGATGTATTCTTAGGTTACGCTAGCCGAACAAATTATTTTAACAAATATTTTTATAAGGAATTTACAATGAAAAAAGTTTTATTTTTAGTACTTGCATTTGCAACTGCTGCTTTTGCTTCTGAAGAAGCTGGTCAATCAATGATTCAAGCTTACTCAGTACTTGCTGCTGGTATAGGTCTTGGTATCGCTGCTATGGGTGGTGCTATCGGTATGGGTAACACTGCTGCGGCAACAATTGCTGGAACAGCTAGAAACCCAGGTATGGGTGGAAAACTTATGACTACAATGTTCATTGCATTAGCGATGATTGAAGCTCAAGTTATCTATACACTTGTTATCGCTCTTATTGCACTTTATGCAAATCCATTTTTGGGATAACATTTTATTTTGAAAGGTTAGTTATAACTAACCTTTCATCTTTTTTTGCGGTCGTGGTGGAATGGTAGACACGCTACTTTGAGGTGGTAGTGCCCTACGGGTGTGCGAGTTCAACTCTCGCCGACCGCACCATTTAAACTTATAAAAATTCTACAAACTTTTGATATACAAATCTCTTTCATTATTATTAAGGTTCTATTAAATTAATAATAGTTATCATTTCCAAAATATATACAATAAAGGTCACTCACTGTGAGGTTATCAGATTTAAAAAAAAACCAGAGAGCAATTATTACAAATTTACATTGTGAAATGGAACTCAAACAAAGGTTTTATTCATTTGGAATCAACAAAAGTTCAACTTTAATCGTTGAAAATATAAGTTTTTCAAAAAATACAATAGAGATAAATGTAGAAGATACTTTTATAGCACTTCGAATGGAAGAGGCAAAATCTATTGAGGTAGAAGTTTTACCATGAAACCTATGAAAATAGTCTTAGCTGGGCAACCAAATGTTGGAAAATCATCGCTTATCAATGCTATGAGCAATTCAAGGCTTAAAGTTGGAAACTTTAGTGGTGTAACAGTAGAAAAAACTGAAATTTGTTTTTCACACCATTGCCACGAGATTGAGATGATAGACCTTCCAGGGACATACTCTATAAATGGTTTCTCACAAGAGGAACAAGTAGCAAAAAACTATCTTTTGCATGAAGATTATGATGTTATTATCAATGTTATTGATTCAACTCATTTAACAAGAAATCTTCTTTTAACTTTGGAACTTTTTAAACTCAATAAAAAAATTGTCTTAGCCCTTAATATGTATGATGAAGCAAAAAAAGAAAATATCGTCATCGATGTTGCTCAAATAGAGGCTCTCACAGGGATTCCAACAGTTGCTGTAAGTGCAAATACTAAAGAGGGAATTGAAGAACTACTCACTGTTATCCATGAATTGTACGATAGTGAATATCGATTTAAATCAAATATTTCATATAGCGATGTTATTGAAGAAGAGATTTATGCAATCAAAGAGTTTTTAGATACTAAAAATTATAAGTACGAGGATCTTACTACAAGAGAGATGGCAATACGGCTTTTGATTGAAGATAACGAATTTTTCTCAAAACTCCATGATAAACCAATCTTTATGGAACTACAACCTCTCCTTTTAAAGTCACTGGATAAAATCTACACTTACTATGAAACAAAAGATATCAAAGAGATTCAATCACTTGAATATCATGCGATTGCAAGAGGAATAAGAGCAGAAACAGTAACATCTCCAAAAGGAAAAACACCAAAACAATTTACTAAAAAAGTTGATAATATTCTTATCAATAAATATTTTGGAATCCCTATATTTTTATTTTTTATGTGGTCTTTGTTTCAACTTACATTTGAACTTGGTAGTATCCCAATGGATTATATCGATATGGGATTTAGCTGGTTTGGAGATGCTGTTGGGCAGAGTATCGCTCATGAAGGACTCCGCTCCCTCATCGTTGATGGTATTATAAGTGGTGTGGGTGCGGTTGTCTTATTTTTACCAAATATCATTATTCTGTATATCGGCATTGCTCTTCTTGAAACCACTGGATATATGAGTAGAGTTGCTTTTTTACTTGATGGTTTTTTCCATAAATTTGGACTTCATGGAAAAAGTTTTATCCCGCTTGTGACAGGATTTGGTTGTAGTGTTCCAGCTTATATGGCAACAAGAACACTAAAAAATCAAAAAGATAGACTTATAACCCTTTTTATCATAGGATTTATGAGTTGTGGAGCAAGACTTCCTATTTATGTTCTTTTTGCTGGAGCATTTTTTGAGCCTAGTCAAGCTGGGAATGTTATTTTTGCTATCTATATAGCAGGAGCATTCCTTGGGCTTATTATGGCGAAAATCTTAAGACTTACAGCTTTTAAAGGGAATGATGAGCCATTTGTTATGGAGATGCCAAAATATAGAGTTCCAACAGTGAAATTAATTTATACAATCGTTTCAAGTGAAGCTTGGATGTACTTAAAAAAGGCTGGAACATTTATCTTAGCAGCAACTATCATTATTTGGTTTGCTTCTAATTTTCCTAAAGTTGAAGGAGATAACGTTTCTGCTAAGGAGAAGCTAGAACAAAGTTATTTGGGAATTGTAGGAAAATCAACTGAATTCTTATTTGAGCCACTTGGATTCGATTGGAGACAAACAGTTGCACTTGAAACTGGACTTGCAGCTAAAGAGGTTGTTGTGGCTACTTTAGGAATACTTTACAATGTCGGGGAAAATTTAGATGAAACTAGCCAAACTTTGATGGGTGAAATCAAAAAACAAATACCATTTGCAAGTGCAATTTCATTTATTGTCTTTGTAATGATATATCTTCCTTGTTTTGCAGCTAGTATGGTTTTCATGAGAGAAGCTGGTCATCCAAAATATCTAGCATACCTCTTTCTTTTGACAACTGGTGTTGCTTGGATTATGAGTTTTATTGCCTATAATATTGCACTTCTTGTATAAATGAGAAATAAAAAATGGGCTTTAAAGCACAAATCACTTCCCTAAACAAAACTCCCCAAACATCACATCAAGCATTTGGTCATTTTCATAAGGTC
>CAZHJR010000123.1:0-3878 GCA_964533335.1 uncultured Helicobacter sp.
AAAACAAAAGAGGATATGAAAAATATCCCAGTGATTGCCGATATCGATGAGAGACAAATTCAAGATATTAGACTTATTTTTCAAGCTATCGCTTTAGCATTTGAACTTGAAAATGGGATTATGTGTAGTGTTGTGATGGAGATGAGTCATGAGGGATTTGGACGAGCTGTGGTTATCGCAGATAAGATAGTCGTAACAAATAAATTTTTCAAAGATGCACATAGATACTCTTTTAGAACTTATGAAGATTTGGTTGAACAAGGGGATAAGATGCTCGCAGATGCTTTAAAAATTTATAAGGAGTATAACAAATGAAAATTGGAATTTTTGTAGGAACTGCTGGTGGAACTAGCATGAAAATTGCTAAGGCACTTGGAAAAGAGTTTGATGTCGATAAAGATGACATCATCAATATGGAAGAAGATTTTGACGATATTGAACAATTTGAAGATTACGATATTTTATTTTTAGGAAGCTCAACTTGGGGTAAGGGGGAAGTCCATTTTTCTTGGGTTGACCCAATTTTAGAGCTTGAAGATGAAAAACCAGATTTTAGTGGAAAAACTGTTGCATTTTTTGGAGCAGGGGACTCGAAAAAACATGGAGAACATTTTTGCTCAGCTCTTGGAAAACTCCATAAAACTTTTACAGGACTTGGAGCAACTGCGATAGGTTTCATTCCAAAAGAGGACTATGAATATGAGTTTTCATTAGCTGAAATCAATGGGAAGTTTTGTGGACTTGGAATCGATGAACACAATGAAAAAGGGAAAACAAAAGAGAGAATCTCAAATTGGATTGAGGTTTTAAAAGAAGAGATAGAGTGAGTTTCAAAATAAAATCTATTCGCTAAGGCTTCACGGTGGGTACCCCATCATCGAAGATGATGACCCATCAGTTGCAGAATCGCTCATAGAGATTATTTTAGAAACTTTATAAAAAAAGTCCCTTTTTGAATGGGACATTTAAAAAGGAGAGACGATTATGTTTATGTTAATAGCAGTATTTAACCAATACGATTTAAAAAGTGTTTTAGAAGATTTGTTTGAAAACAATATAGAAGGGATTACTGTGAGTGATGTGATAGGAAAAGGTTCTTTTGGACTCAAAGAAGCCGACAACCTTCCAACAGATCTTTTTCCTAAAGTAAAAGTTGAAATAGTAGTTTCAAATGAAAATAATCTTGAAATTGCTATGGAGTGTATCAGAGCAAATTGTCAAGATTTAGGTCGAGGTGCTGGAAAAATGTGGTGGGTTAATGTTGGTGGAGTTGAGAGAATACGAACGGGTGAAACTGGTTATGATGCTCTTACAACACAAGTTGATAAAAAAATAAAAAATATCAATACACCTTATACAACTGCTATAGATACACCTTGTAGCTAGAAAGGAACACTAAATGCAAACAAACACAAAGTCATTGGATGAGTTTTATGAACTAACTGATGCAGAGGATTATTTTGATTTTTTTGAACTAGAATATGACCAATCGTTGGTAAATGTCAAAAGATTCCATATCTTAAGAGAGTATGGAAGTTTGATAGAAACAGGAATGGAAAATTTTAAAAATGAAGAAACAAGACTTCTTGATTTTTTGAAATTTTCACTTTTGAAAGTATATGGGGATTTTAAAAATGGATATGCCCCAAGTGCAGCAGATGTTTGGAATATGTTTAAAGATGGAAAATTAAGTGGTTGTATGAGTTGTACACCAGTACAAGGAAATAGTTGTGGATGCTAAACCAATGTTTGATGTAAATGTGAAGTTGTATGATAGTGTAACAGCATCAAGGTCTGGTCGAGATGAAGATGAAGCAAAATTTAAAATGGGTCAAAAAGTAAAATTACTTCAAGATATAGTGAATGATGGGACTTATCCTCATGCTAAAATTGGTGCATTGATGATGCCAAAAGGAAGTACTGGTTACATCAAAGATATGGGTGAATTTTTACAAGTGATACGAGTCTATGAAGTTCATTTTATAGGGGCTGATTCAGAACTAGAAATTGTCGGATGTAGAGAACATGAACTTGAAGCGATGGATGATGGATGTTATGAAGATACAACAGAATCTCCGCTATTTCGTGCAATGATAGAAAAAAGAAAGCAAGGAAATTGAATTTTTCCTCTAAAAACCAAATTTAAAAAAGGAGTGTGATATGGCAAAAGTTATTTTTATGCATTTTGATAAGTCGACAGATGGAATCTATGATGCAAAGATTGGTGAACCATTGGTTCGATTGGCTAAAGATAAAGGTGTACCGATGGAGGTATGTAAAACTGACTATAGTAAATGTTTAGTGAGTGTAGAAAATATATCAGATGAAGAACCTACAAGCTATATGGAAGATGAAGAGTTGGAATTGTTAGTTGAGTATGGTGCTATTAGTGCTGAAGATGCTGAGATGTGTCAACAATACACTGTAAGTCCAAAAGTAAGAATTGCACCAATGATGCTTATCAAAGGTGATGTTTTAGTAAAACCATTTAAATTATAAGGAGAAAACAAAATGACAACAAGAGTAGAAATAGTAAATGATTTTTTAGCAATCAATGTAAAAGAGGGTAGTACGATTCAAGATATCGTAGAAGCAAGTGGTTCAGCACTTCCATTTGGATGTAGAGATGGTGAATGTGGTACTTGTGTAGTTGAAGTTATTCAAGGTATGGAATTTTTATCACCTAAAACTGATAAAGAGGTAAAAGTTTTAAAAGAGATTTGTTCTGGAACTTGTACTCCAAATTCAAGACTTTCTTGTCAAATGAAAATTGCACTTCCAAATGGTGTAGTGAGACTTAAATACTAATATTTTAGTAGTCAAATAGTAGGGCTTCCTACTATTTATTTCCCAAAATTCATTTCATTTTTGTTATTTATTTTAAAATATTTGATATTTTAAAAATAGCTTAAAAATTAATTTATCTATTATTAAGTTTTATACAAGTATATTTTCTCTTCTTATCGTAAAATACGGGGTTTGTAACATATTTGTAACTATTTATGTATGTTATATTTCTTATAAGTAAAATTAAAAAAAGGGGATAAAAGAGATGAATTTTGTTCAAAATCTAGCGACAAAGTCAAAGTTAGCATTACTTGTATTGATAGCATTTGTGGGGCTTTCAATACTTGGAGTTTTAAGTATAATCAAGTTGCAAAAAGTAAATGCAGGGTTACAAACGGTTTATAATGACAGGGTAGTTCCTTTAGAACAATTAAAAATAATCGCAGATGCTTATGCAGTTAATATTGTAGATACAACTCATCAAACAAGAAATGGAAATTTTGATTTTGAAAAGTGTATCGCGAGTATAGATGAAGCTCAAAATGCTATTAAAACACAGTGGAGTGCCTATAAAGCTACAACTTTAACAAAAGAGGAAGCTGTTTTAGTAGATGAGGCAGAAAAGGTGATGAAGGAAGGGGATGTTATAACTGCGAAAATTAAAGATGCTTGCAGAGCAAAAGATTTGGCATTATTATCAGAAATTACGATAAAAGAACTCTATCCAAAAATTGATCCTATTGGGGAAAAAATATCTGCTCTTATCCATTTACAATTAGAAGTTGCAAAAAATGAAACAACACTTGCAATGGAGATATATAATACAAGTAAACTAATAATCATTGCAACAATTATGATAGCATTGATTGGTATGTTGACAATTGGATATGTGGTTATGAGCGATATCACTCATAAGATTGGTGAATTTAAAGCAGGGCTTATCTCATTTTTTGCATTTTTAAATAGAGAAACAACAAAAGCAAATAGTATCAAAATAGATAGTGAAGATGAATTTGGTGAAATGGCTGAGTTTGTAAATGAAAATATTAAAAAAACAGAACTTACAATCACAAAAGATAATGAGCTTATAG
>CAZHJR010000124.1:0-3852 GCA_964533335.1 uncultured Helicobacter sp.
TTTTAATGCAAGTCAAATAAGTGGAATTACACCAAGTGCAGTTGATATTTTGCATTTGAATATAAATTTGAGATGTAAGAAACAATAAAAAATGATAATGGACAAGATAAATTGATAATAGGTTCATTAAAATTTGATAATGAGATAAAAAGTTAACATGTCAAAATCGAAAAGTATCATTCCAGAGTTTATGTCAAATAATCCAAATGATACTCTTAAATTTCTTGTACCCATTATATTAAAAATAGCTTTTATTTAAATATTATTTAATTTTTTAAGAAATTAAGTATGATTTAAAAATATCAGGAATATAATTGATTACAGTATAGAGAATTATGTTGTTACCTTTTGAGGATTTATAGGTAACTTAGAAATTATTCAAATTTAAGTTTGGATATTACACAAAATAAAGGATTATAAATGTTACACAAAACAAAAATCAGTTTAATTGCTTCAGCTTTATTAGTTACTTCAGCTTTTGCTCTTTCTCCAACTGTTGTGCAAGATGCAAAAGGTGCTCAAGCAGCGAAAAATGTAAATGTACAAAATACATCTATTAATAATCAAAATAGAATCAACAATGCAAATGTCAATGGAAATGTAGGGGTAAATGTTCAAGGTCAAAATATAAATATGCAAAATAGCAATATTAATAATCAAAATAACATTAATAATGCAAATGTCAATGGAAATGCAGGTGTGAATATGGAAGGGCAAAACTTGAATGTTAGAAACACAACGATGAATAATCAAAATAACATTAATAATGCAAATGTCAATGGAAATGTTGGAATCAATGCTCAAGGGCAGAATGTTAATATGCAAAATACAAGAATTGACAATAGAAATGATGTACGGAATAGTACTGTCAGCGGAAATGCTGGTGTTTCTGTAAAAGGACAAAATGTCAATATGCAAAATACAAGAATCAACAATAACAATCAAATGTCAAATAGTAGAGTCAATGGAAATGCTGGAGTAAATATCGGTAAATAAGCCACTCTTTTTGCACATGGGGTTTCCCATTGTGCAATTTCTTTAAAAAGGAGCTTTGATGAGAAGATATATTTTAGTTGCCTTAGTAGGTCTCCTCCCTGCACTTTCTTATGCAGATGCGCTTACAAAAATTCGTGCAAAACAATTATCAGATAAACGAGATGATGTTAATTATGTTAAGATAAAAACAAAAAAAGATTTAGAAGATAATAAAGATAAAATGGGCTTGAAAGTTGATAAAGATGTTGCAAAAAGTCGAAATATTATCAATTATGTAGAGATAGAAAATACAAAAGCGTATGATAGGGGAAATTTTCAAAGAGATGGTTTTCATAGGGGTGTTGATGTCTATAATGAAAATCGTGATAAAAATAATGAATATCAAAAAAATGTGGGAATTGTTGTCGATGAGGATACAAAACTCAAAGGGAAAGTGACAAATATTGTAGATATTAAAAATTCACAAATTGATACAAAAGAGAATGAAAATCTTAATATTGGTGTATCTGTAAAGGGTGCAAAGTCAAATAATGTTGAGATAACTAATAAAGTACATTTGCAAGACAGTAAAATTGGAGGGAATTAGGATGAAAAAAATTACTTGCACTCTTTCTGTGGTCGCGGCTCTTATTTTGTCTGGTTGTGCTGTTCCTGGAGTTGGAGTTAACCCTGAAAAGATTGTTAATGAGGCACAAGAACAAGGACCAGTTACAAATATTACAAAATTTCAAGATTCTTTACGAAATTTGGGTGATTTGATTGATACGTATCGAGATGCACCACTCTATTTAACGGTACAACCTATAGAGAATAAAACGGCAACAAATGATAAAGTTCCTCAAGATATCACAATGATGGTAGAAAGTGCTATTAATTCTATAGGAAATCCAAAAATAAGGCTTATCCCATACGAAGATTATAGTGCATCCCCTGCGGCTTTTTATGGACAGGTTGGAAACAATGAGTTTTATATTATTAGAGGTGCAATTACAGAGTTTGATGCAGATATTGAAAAAAGTAATAGAGGGATAACCTTTGGACTCAGTGGTACACGAAAAGGGCAAGATTTTGATGGTGATGGTACTTTTGGAACTGATACTTCTATCTCCTCTGTTGGGATAGATTTTAATATTGTTAATGCAAAAACACTCAATTTTGTACAGGGTGTACAAACAAAAAATAAGATGAAAATTACAAAGTCAACAAACAACAATGATATTGGATTTGCAATTCTAGGTTCTGGTGTTGGAATCAATGGAAATGCTTCACAAAAGCAAGGTGTCCACTCAGTGATTCGGCTTTTGGTTGATTTGAGTATGGTTGAGATTGTAGGAAAATTACGAAGCTACCCTTACTGGGTGTGTGTACATAATGGTGGAGCAGATTTAGATTTATTAAATAAAATGAAAAAAGATTTTCAAAGTTATTCAGAGGAAGAAAAGATAGCATTTGTGCGACATCTTCTCTCGATAGTCTATTCTGATGTAAGCTTGGGGACAATTTTAGATGAAGCAACATCAAAAAGAATTATAGATTATAAGATGAGTAAATCACTTATCCCTTATAATGATTCGATAACAACTGATTTATACCTGTCTTTACTAATTAACATTCCAAAAATGTTAACCCAAAAAGAGTGGAGTAAAAAAATCGATGAGACATTTTATAAGATTTTAGGGTAACAAAGGAGCGATTTTGAAAATTTTATTATCATTGGTAGCCTCTGCCATATTTGCATTTGGTTGTCAAAATAGTTTTGTTGCTGGTCAAGCTGGGAGTCAAGAAACAAAAATGATGGGTGAAATTTTTTCTCCAACAGATTTGCAGTTGTGTACTCGTCCATCACAAAGTAGTGCGATGAGTCTTTATTCTATATTAAATGAAGATGGTGTAATTGGAGGGATTCTACAAGAAGATATACTCAATTATGCACTTGAATATGATGGAAAGGAGAGGGTTTCTCGTTTTGAGGTACTATTTCCTGTTGAGTCAAAGAATATCTATCTCATTACAGCAAAAAATTCAAATATCACTGATGTAGCTCAGTTAAACACAAAATCAATAGCAGTAGGGAGGGAGTTAAGTGATTCTTCCCTTTCTTTTTTGTTTTTATCAAAGAAGTTAAATTATGATTGGACATATATGCATGATGATTTTGATGTAGGGATTCATAAGTTATTTGGGGGTGAAGTAGATGGTGTTTTTTTTCTATCAGATGAAATAAGTCCAGAACTCAAAAAAGATTTTGAAAAAGTGAATGTGATTGCACTTAGTGCACCATATACTCTTTATAGGGATATTCTTGTAAAAAAAAGTGATTATCTAACTGAGGTTGAATCTGAAAAAAATAAAAAAATTCAAGATTCAAAAACCTATAATGTTCAGTTGCTTAGTGTTGTAGATACTACTAAATTAACAAAACAAAATAGTGTATTGATTCAAAGTCGATTGGTTGACTATATCTCAAAACAAATTCAAAGCAGTAGGGAGAGTACAAAATCACTCTTACCATCACAAGCAGTTGATGAAGCAACACAAAAAGCAAAAGATTTGGGTAAAAAGTTTTTTTCTTCTCTCTCTTCAATGGCTGGGCTTGATAAACCAAAAGAAACGGAACCGAAACAAGTTGCATTAGAGGAGACATTTAAGCAATTTACAAAAGAAGAGCAACAAATTTACGATAGATTTTGTAATTTTCAAAAAAATATTCGCTTAACACATAGTTTCAAAATGAGCCAAATTACACAAGATGCTTGTAATGAAGTGAAAAATAGATTTTTAACCAATAAGTAGTTTGTATGAAACAAACTTTTCAAGTGCTCAATGTTAAATGTAGTGGTTGTGCAAACACACTAA
>CAZHJR010000125.1:0-3841 GCA_964533335.1 uncultured Helicobacter sp.
TATCCTTTCAACAATTACACTTGATGATGAGATATTTGATTATTTATTCAAAAGTGCATCAAATAAGATTGAACTTTTTGAATTATCAAAAAACAATACCCTCACATCACAACAAATTGATAAATTACTAGAGTTGAAAGATGAGGATGTCACTATCAATATCCTCAAATCTGAACAGCTTGATAGTAAACATATTGATTTTTATCTGGTTAAAGATAATAAATTTTATAATATCTCTTTGTCCCACAACCCAAAGTTATCACAAAAGCAGTTTGAGATATTGGCAAAACGAGATGATTTAGATATAGATATATCACTGAGTTTAAACCCCAAAACACCAAAAGATATCTTACAAGTTTTGTATAGAAAAAATGACGATTTTATCAATCAAGGATTAGCCTCCAATAAGGCGACACCTATTGATATCTTGATGCAATTGCAACTTGATAATAGATATAGTGTAATGATTGCTAAAAATGAAACATACAAAGAGTATTCAAGAAATGCACTTGGTATTGGAGATGAATATAATTCAGAATTTAAACGAGATACATATGAACATTTATAGAGGTTAAAATGAATGCAAAAGAGTTAAAAATAGCACTTGAAGGTTTGATACAATCACAAATTCCAACATTTCTCTGGGGAAGTCCAGGTGTTGGTAAATCTTCAGTTGTAGCACAAATAGCAAAAGAGAATAATATGGAGTTTGTCGATTTAAGACTTTCACTTTTAGACCCTACTGATTTAAGGGGGATACCATTTTTTGATAAAGATGAAAAAACAGCCGTATGGGCAAAACCTGAGTTTCTACCAAAAAGTGAAAGTTTAAGTAAAGGGATACTTTTTTTAGATGAGATAAACTCAGCACCTCCCACAATCCAAGCAGCAGCTTATCAACTTATCTTAGATAGAAAAATAGGAGAATATACACTCCCTGTAAACTTCTCAATTATTGCAGCTGGAAATTTTGAATCAGATAGAGGTGTAACTTATCGTATGCCAACACCACTTGCTAATCGTTTTGTCCATCTCACTTTTGATGTAGATTTTGAAGCTTGGAAAGAGTGGGCGATAAATAAAGAGATAGATAAAAGGATAGTTTCTTATCTTTCTTATAAAAGTGAAAATCTTTTTTTATTTGATCCAAAATCAAACCAAAAAGCATTTGCAACACCAAGAAGCTGGGAGTATGTAGATAAAATTCTCAAATCAAATCTCCCTTTTACCCTACTTCAAGATGTTATTGGTGGAGCTATTGGAAAAGAGAGTGCGAATGAATTTTTAAACTACTCAAAAGTGATGGATGAGATTCCAAATATTGATGATATAGTCGCTGGGATAAATGTCGAGATTCCAACAAAAAATTCAGTTCTTTTTGGGATGTGCATTGGGATAGTATATGCCCTTAAAAAAGATTTTAGTGTCGAAAAACTGACCAATATACTACGATTTACAATTGGATTAAATGATGAATTTTCTATGATGTTGATTCGAGATTTACAAAAAAATGGTATTGACTTAGAGTTATCACCTTATTGGAAAGAATGGGTGGATGCTCATAGATATCTTATTAGTTGATGATGATAAAAGATAATTCAAAAATCAAACAATGTGAGCGAAGAATCACAGAGGTCAAAGCAAAACTTTTACTAGAACAACCCTATTTTGGAACAATTGCTAGTATGCAAATACCAAAAGTAAATGAAAATATCCAAATATTTGCCTCAACCCCAACACACTTTGAATACAATGATGATTACTTAGAATATATCAACGATGATGAACTTGCTTTTTTACTTACAAATTCAGCGATGCACCAAGCATTAGGATATAGCAAACGAAAAGAGGGACGATTGGAGTGGATGTGGAGTTTAGCTCAAGATTATGCCATCAACTCTTTACTTCTCCAAAATGGTCTTTCTATGCCAAGTGGGGTGAATTATGATGATAGTTTTGAGGGGATGAGTGCAGAAGCTATTTATAATCTTTTAGAGCTAGATGCCGAAGCAGATAAACACACCCCAAAAGATACAAATCATATTCGTCACGAGAAGATGGATAAGCCTGATTTAGTAGATGAAAATCCAATCGATGCCATGCATCAACAAGCACTTGAAAAAATCAAACAACAAGGGGATTTACCTCTTGGGATTGAGATAGTTGTTCCAAATATTTTTGATACCAAAATAAGCTGGAGAGATGAACTTTTTACTATTATCGAAAATAGTTTTAAATTTGACTATCGTTTATCTCCACCAAACAAAAGGTACTTATCTCAGGGTATTGCTCTTCCTAGTTTAAGTGGCGAGATTATGCGACTTGTAGTTGCTATTGATTCATCAGGTTCGATTGATGAAACTCTTTTAGCCCAATTTTTAGCCGAAGTTGAATCGATTATGAATAGTTTTGAAAACTTTGAAATTGATTTGCTTATCGCTGATGCTAAAGTGCAAGAACATTATGTTCTTTATCCTGGGGATGAGATAAATTATCATATTAAAGGTGGTGGTGGAACACGATTTGATACCACATTTGAATATATAGATGAAAATCTCAATACCCCAAAATTGATGTTATATTTTACCGATGGATGTGGGTCATTTGGAGAATTTGAGCCTGATTATGATGTAGTATGGGTGTTAAGCCGAAATGGGAACAGTAACATCCCATTTGGACGACTAATCTATCTTTAAATTTGTTCCAATGCAAGAGTGATATCATTTATCAAATCATCAATATCTTCAATTCCAACAGAGAGTCGTAAAGTCCCCTCTCGAAGTCCAAAACTTCTTTTCTCCTCATCGCTATACTCAGCATAAATCGTATGATATGGAGCAATTATCAAACTTTTATTATCTTGAATATTTGTCGCTCGTCTAATTAATTGGAGATGATTCATAAATCTATAAGCATCGGCTTTGTTTTTTAGGTCAAAAGTAAGCACCGAACCAGCAAATAAAAAATATTCATCAGCAAATTGTTTATATTTATTTCCCTCTAAATTTGGGTAATTTACACTTTTTACTTTTTGGTGATTTGATAAAAATGTAGCTATTTTTTTGATATTTTCACTCGTTCTATCTGCTCTTAAAGCTAATGTTTCAAGTCCCAATGAAAGCATATAGGCACTTTGAGCACTAAGACATGCCCCAATATTTCTAAATGTTTGTTTTTTCAATTTTGCGATAAAGGCATTTTTCCCAAATTTATTAGAAAAACTTTCAAGATTTTGATAGTTTGTCCACTCAAAAGTACCATTATCAATTATCAATCCACCGATAGTTGTCCCACCACCCGAGATATATTTTGTAGCCGATAAGATATCGATATCCACACCATATTTTTTTGAATCAAAGATATAAAATGGAGTCATCGTTGAATCACTTATAAGAACTAAATTATGCTCTTTAGCTATCTTACTTAGGAGTTTAATATCAGGAATTACAAGCTCAGGATTGCTTATAGTTTCAAAAAAAATGATTTTTGTTTTTTCATCTATTGCTCCTACAATAGCATCTTCATCACAAATATCAACATACCGTACACCAACTCCAAAATCAACCAAAGTAGTTTGAAAAAATGACAAAGTATGTCCAAATAATTTGTTTGTAGTCACGATATTATCACCAGCTTTCAAAAGTGCAAATAAACTCATAGTAATCGCAGCCATCCCACTTGAAGTTGCTACTACACCGTGCGATGATGTGATATATTTTACTTTTGATTCTAACTCATCTATTGTTGGATTTGAAGCTCTACTATAAGCATGCCCTCCCCTTTTTCCTGTAAACACCTCTTCTAATACCTCAGCACTTTCAAATTCAAAGGCAGCATTTTG
>CAZHJR010000126.1:0-3742 GCA_964533335.1 uncultured Helicobacter sp.
ACTTATGAAAACAGTGGACACAACAATAATCTTGGATTTGTTATTGGAGATGAGAGTGTTCTTGTTTGGAATGGTGGGGGAAGTTATCTTTTAGCAAAAGCTTTACACGAAGAGATTAAAAAAATCACTTCTAAACCTGTCAAATATGTTGTTTTGGAAAATTCACAAGGGCATGCAAGTTTAGGTGCTAGTTATTGGAAAGAGCAGGGTGCTTTGATAGTAGCTCAAGAGATTACTAAAAAAGAACTTATTGAACTTGGTGGTAAAATAGAAGAGGATGCAAAAAGAAGACTTAAAGATAAATATCTAGGGACAAAAATCGTGATGCCTGATATTGTATTTAAGGATAATTATTCTATGAATTTAGGAAATAGGGTAGTTGAAGCAAAATATTTTGGTTATGCTCATGAACTAGATGATATTATGATTTGGCTACCACAAGAGAAAATAATGTTTGCTGGGGATTTGGCATTTTATCAAAGAATGTTACCAATTTTTAAAATTACATATACAAAAACATGGTTAGAGATTTGGGAAGAGATAGAAAAAATGGAAGCAAAAGTAGTAATCCCT
This sequence comes from uncultured Helicobacter sp., assembly GCA_964533335.1. Classification (GTDB taxonomy): domain Bacteria; phylum Campylobacterota; class Campylobacteria; order Campylobacterales; family Arcobacteraceae; genus CAIJNA01. The sequence goes on from CAZHJR010000126.1 coordinate 574, forward strand.
GGACATGGAGATGTAACTGATATGGCACATGTTCGAAAACATACAAAAGATTATTTACTCCATTTAAGAACTAAAGTAGCTGAAATTATCGCAAATGGGGAGGGGCAAGAGAAAGCTTACATGGTTGACCAATCTCCATTTGAAGATTTAGAAGCATTTGAACTTATCTCAAGACTTAATGCTGGAATGTTGTTTGAGTTGATGGAATTTGAGGAATAAGACTAAGTAGAAAAATGGCACAATGTTTCTATTAAAGATATAAAGGCTCAAAATGGCATTAAAACTTGAAGATTTGAAAGAGGCTTTGGATTGTATCAGTGAGGCAGTTGTGATCTCTGATATGTTGGGTAAAATTGTCTTGATTAATAGAGCAACGATTGAGAAGTTAAAGCTTGATAAAACTGATGAAAACAATGTTACTATTTTTGATTTTATTCCACAAAGTGAACTTTGGAAGCTAGAAAATGCTAGAGAAAGAGCTGACAGTGAGTATTATGAGATAGTGCTTAGACGAAAAAATGGGGATACATTTAATGCTATTGTAAGTGGAAGAAATATTGTCATTGAAGAGGAAGCTTATCGGGTGTCGACTATTTTGGATGTGACAAGTTTGAAAGAGACAGAAGAAAAACTGCTCACTCAAACAAAAGAACAGCTTAAAAATCTTAAAAATCACATTATTACAAAAGTATCAAAAAATGCTCAAGAAGCAAATGATCTTAAAGCGAAACAAAGTGAGGAGTTACATAAATATGCAGCTGATTTAGAGTATCTAGCAAAGCAAAATAAGGATTTTGAAAAGATTATTTTTAATCTTAAAACAAAAGTGATTAAACTTGATAAAATCAATGAAGAGTTAAGGAGTGAGATAGTAAAGATTCAAAAAGATGCTTTTTCATTTAGAGATTTGTTAGAGCTTCAAATCAATAAAGCAAAAATGACAGGAGAGAGATTTTCCCTTATTCTTGTTACTATTGATAATTTTGCGGAGTTACTCAATACTTTTGAACATAAAAGTAAGATGGATACTATTATCACGGCAACCACTCGATATTTTAAGACAATGCTACGAAATTTTGATGTGGTTCAATATGTTAATGATGGGATGTTTTATATAATTGTTATCAATACTCCAAATCTTAATGTGACACTATTGAGTGAAAATCTTTCAAAATCAAAAGAGTTACTTGATGGGATGCAACTAGAGTTTACCGCTGGAATGTCCTTTTTTTATAAACATGATTCGGTAGAACAGATAACATACAGATGTATGAAAGATCATAGTGAGCACTTAAAAATCAAGAAGGACTTAGAAAATAATGCCTAAATATATATTATTTGATACAGAAACAACAGGTGCTGCACAGGAGGATAAGATTATCCAAATTGGGATGATGATAGTTCATAATAAAAATGAGATAGAGGTTTTTGATGAACTTTGTAGCTGTGATGTAGCTATCAAACTTGAGGCGATGGAGGTACACAATATTGTTCCAAAAATGTTAGAGGGGCAAGCAACTTTTCAAGAAACAAAAAGTTGCCAAAATCTTCTAAAATACAACGAAGCTGAAAATTATCTTATCGCTCATAATATTGGTTTTGATTTGGGAATGCTTCAAAAAGAGGGATTTGATAATCGTTATACTTTGATAGACACTTTAAGGTGTGCAAAACATCTTTTTGATGATATGCCATATCATAGACTTCAATATCTACGATATGCTCTTGAACTCTATAAGATAGAAGAGAATGAAGCAAAAAATTTGGGTATCACAATCAAGGCTCATGATGCTATTGGTGATGTTTTAGTAATGAAACTTTTTTTAAGTAGGTTGGTGCAAAAAGTAGGGGAACTCTATCCTCAAATCAATCCAATGGTAAAATTGGCAGAACTCACAAAAACACCAGTTTTAATAAAAACTTTTAAATTTGGAAAATACAAAGGCTCTGAGGTAAGTGAAGTGGCTAAAAAAGATGCTGGATATCTTATGTGGATGAGGGATAATATGAAAGATTTAGATGAAGATATGCGATATACACTTGATAGTTATCTAAATTATTAAAATGTTACAAGATGCTACAAACTTAATAAAACTTAACTTATAATAACTTTAAATTATCTTTATAACAACGAAAAATAATATAATTAGTCATAACTAAAAATGAGGATAGCGAAATTTAAATTATGCGAACAATAAATACAGTTTACACAGATAAAACGACTTTATTAGATTTTTGCAATCTTAACAATATCCCAAATAATGAAAAAGTTCTTCTTCAGATATTTACTGGAGTATTAGACGAAGAGTATCTGAGTGAGATGATTCGTGATATTTTAAGTTTATTACCAAATATCAATATAATAGGTTCATCTACAGATGGTGAGATTATTAATGATGAAGTATATAATCATGAGATAGTTTTATCATTTTCAATTTTTGAAAACACTAATATTATAATTTATAAAACAGAAAAATTATCATCAAGCTATCAAACAGGAAAACAACTTATTAAAAGCATTGATAGTTTGGAAAATGCAAAAGTGGCTATTATTTTTGCAGATGGATTGAGTACCAATGGTGAGATATTTCTTAAAGCTTTCTACAAATATGCACCAAATTTAATTGTAGCTGGTGGGCTTTCAGGAGATAATGCAAAGTTTTACAAAACATATGTATTTACAAAAGATGGTATTGATAATTCAAGTGTTGTAGCTGCTGTTCTTTACAATCAAAATTTGATAGTCAATACATCATTTAATTTTGGATGGGAAGCAATAGGAAAAGAACTTACTATTACAAAATCTATCGAAAATCGAGTTTACAGTATTGACAATATGAGTGCAACAGAAATTTATAAAAAATATTTGGGAAGTGAAATTGAGGAGCAACTACCAGCAACTGGTATCGAGTTTCCATTGATTATTAGTAGAAATGGAAATAAAGTTGCAAGGGCAGTTGTAGGAAAACATGAGGATGGCTCTCTATCTTTTGCAGGAAATATCAAAAAAGGGGATAAAGTTTATCTTGGATATGGAAATATTGAAAATATCTTAAGTAATAGATTTGGATTTTATGATGATATCTCTAGTAAGCCTATCGAGTCAATATTTGTATATTCTTGCATGGCAAGAAAAAGACTTTTAGGGGATGAGATAAAAAATGAAATT
>CAZHJR010000127.1:0-1817 GCA_964533335.1 uncultured Helicobacter sp.
TCGCATTTGGTGTCATTGTGCCGTTTTGATAGTTTTTTGAAAACTTGTACTAAATTTTTTCGATCTTCATATTAGAACTTCATAAAGAACTAAAGACAAATTATTGTCCAAATATTAATAGATAATCATCTATAATCAACAAATAAAAGTTAAAAGGGTGAAAATGAATCCAATTCAAAAAAGTCAAGACAACACAAAATACAGCAGAATCAATCTTATCTATAAAAAATTGCTCAATACTGCTGAAGGTTGCACAATAGCTGATCTTTCTAAAGAACTATCTGTTAGCACCAAAACAATCCAAAGAGATCTTTATGAAGTGTTAAGTGAATTTGGAGCTGTAAAAGAGGGGAGATACTGGAAAATCAATCCAAAAATTGCAAATGATAATCTTGGAGCAAATGAAAGAATCATACTTGGTATCCTTGATGAGATGGCAAAAAATGGGGGAAAAGAGTTTTATGGAAAAGCACACAATCTCCTCTCTCAAGTAACCCAACAACTAGACCATCCAATCTTTGCTAATCTTGATAGCGAGATGTTAGAACAATCCCATATAGAGATGTTTGAAAAGCTAGAAATTGCCATCAAACAAAAAAAACAAATAGATATCCAATACTCAAAAAACACATTTCATCTTAAACCTCTTAAACTTGTTTTTTTTGATGGATTTTGGTATTTGCTAGCTCTTGATATAGATGCAAAAGAACAATTTAAAAAATTCCACCTAAAATCGATTCAATCAACCGCAATTACCGATAACACTTTTGAAGTGACAACCGATTTAGAAGAGAGACTCAAAAAAGCAAACTCTGTATGGTTTAATCTTGACACACCTTTTATAGTAACTCTGTTACTTGATAAGACAATAGTAAAATATTTCCAAAGAAAACCTCTTAGAGGTCAAACTATCACAGGTGAAGATAAAGATGGCTCAGTTGAAATCACTATAGAAATTACTAATGAGATGGAGATATTGCCACTTGTATTTTGGTATATACCATATATGAGAGTCTTAGAGCCTCAGTGGCTAGCAGATAGAGTTAAGGCGAGAATAGGGGAGTATTATCAAAGCATTTGAGGCACATCAAGGGGTATAAATTGAGGACTAAAAATACTTTGCAAACTCTCAAAATCTTCATCGTTATAGCCATACAAAACCACTTCGCACTCAATTTCTAATTTTTTAGAAAAGTGCTTTTTATAGAGTTTTATCACTTCGATTTTATCCAATCCACCAACACCACAACCCAAAAGTGGCAAGACTATTTTAATCTTTTCTCTAAAATGAAGGTGATAATTTTTTATTTCATTTTCAATATTATTTAAAATATCTTCAATTGTTTGAAGTGTTGGATTTTTATCTTTTACCCCTTGATTATAATCCATTACAGCACAATGGAGGGAATATTTAAAATTACTAGCACATGAAGATGTTCGCACAACATCCCCTTTGTTGAGCCTTCCTTTTATTTGCAATGCTTTAACCATCTCCTCTTGTAGTTCTATTCCACAATGCCTTTTAAAAGCCATAGAAACCCCAGAACCTAAAGTGAGTGTAGTATTTGAAGCATTTATGATAAAAGTAGCATCAGTTTCTTCTAGAAGATTTCCTTTTTTGATAATAATTTTGTAGCTCATAGACGACCTTTATTTGAACATGATTGGAGATATTACACCAAAATTTTCTTTAACCCTTCCAAAGCTCCCATTTCTAATCCAAATCCAATTGGTGGATTGATTTGGGGTTCCCTTGGATTTATACGAATCACTTTAGCATTTTTATTTCTCCTTGCAATATTTTCCCCCTCAAGCCT
>CAZHJR010000127.1:1917-3728 GCA_964533335.1 uncultured Helicobacter sp.
AAACCCAGCTTTTTGAAATTGACCATCTACATTTGAAGTAAATACAAAATAATTCTTTTTCTCTTTGACTAAATCTAAGAGCATTTGAAATCCATCATGGGGAATAGTCTCTCTATAAAGATTTAATCTATGCCCATAAAATGCCCAAGCTAAAGAGGGATTCTCTTCAAACCACTTTGGATTTGCCATTTGGGAAAAACTATAGCCCAATTTTGCAATAGGTGGATATGCTTTCCAAAACCCTTCATTGCCTCTAAAATCAGGAAGTCCTGAATCTACCCCCATCCCAGCACCTGCTGTTATAAGGATAGCTTCACTCTTTTTTATAAGTGTTTGTATCTCTTGTATTGTTGATTGATCCATCATAAACCTCTATTATATTTTTTATTGTACAAAATTCTCATTACAAAAACCCCATCCTTTTTGAGTTTACCCCTTTTTTGATAGAGACTTCCTCTTTAAGTCTAGTTAGAAAATCATTTGCATTAAGGAGAGGTTTAAATCTATTTTGTCTTTTAACCGCTGCAAAATCACCTGGAGTTAGGGAACTTATCTTGTAAAACTCCTCTTCAAAGTTTTTATCCACTCCAAAATGTAGCTCCATACACTCAGCTTTAAACAGCTCATAACTTTGAATTGGTTTGAGATAACTAAACTCCATTTTAAGATCAAACCTTCGTAAACTTGCACTATCAAGATTATCCATTAGATTTGTAGTAGCTATAAAAATCCCATTGAAGTTCTCCATCTGGACAAGCATCTCATTAACTTGGGTGATCTCCCAGCTTCTATTGGCTCCATTTCTATCGGCTAAAAAACTATCAACTTCATCAAATACCAATACACCATTCTCCTCTTTTGCTTCAAGGAAAGCTCTAGCGATGTTTTTCTCTGTTCCACCCACATACATAGAGAGTAGGTCACTCCCTTTTTTTAGGATGAGTGGTTTGTCAAGGCTAGAAGCTAGATATTTTGCATAGGCACTTTTACCTGTTCCAGCAGGTCCATAGATACACATCCTAGCACTAGAAGAGATTTGTATCCCCTCACTTAATCTTTGAAGATTTGTATCGCAATTCACAAAACTAGGATCATAACTATTTGGCAATAATATCGATTCATTTTGGTTTACTATCTCTTTATACCCTTGTGCTTTTAGGGTATTATTAATGATATGCTCAAAAGATTTTTGTTTATCTTTTTTATCCAAATTAGCTACAACACTTGAAGCTCTACTAATTAAAGCAGGGGCAATCTTCTCATGGAGTGCTAGTCTTTCTAGTGAATCACCATCTAAAATATTTTTCGTATAGCTTTTTAAAATCTCTCTTCTTTGTTTTTTAGCTGGAATTGGCACCTCAATAGCGATATCAAATCTTCTAATAATTGCATTATCAATTGAATTAATATTGTTACTTATCCAAATAGTTGGGATAGTATTTGTTTCTAAAATACGATTTATCCAAGCTTTATCTTTTTGACGAGATTTTGTAAAAAAGCTCTCACCACTATCAAATATATCTTCTGCTTCATCATACATAAGAAGGGTTTTTTTAGATCTGAGGAGCGATTGAGCTATCTTGTAAGCTTTTAATCTTTGTTTTCCATCAATCGCTTCATCATCTTCATCTGCATAACTTATTTCACTAAGATTAAGGGAAAGTTCCTTTGCTAATACTTTACAAAGCTCAGTTTTTCCAGTCCCAGGATGCCCATATAGCAAAATATTTACCCCTGCTTTTGATTTTGAAAAAGCACTTTTAAGATAGGGAACTAAAATATCAATATCATCTTTAATATGCTCATAATCA
>CAZHJR010000128.1:0-3727 GCA_964533335.1 uncultured Helicobacter sp.
AAAAAAAGAGCTTGAAGAGAGAGTTTTAAAGTTTGTTAATATGGTTGGACTAGACCATGCAAAAGATAAAAAGCCAGATGAGATAAGTGGTGGGATGAAACAAAGAGTTGGAATCGCACGAGCTTTATCGATTAAACCAAAAGTGCTTTTGATGGATGAGCCATTTGGAGCTTTGGATAGTTTAACAAGAGCAAATCTTCAAGAGCATCTTATGAGAATTCAACAAAAAATCCAAAATACAGTGATTATCATCACGCATGATGTGGATGAAGCAGTTCTGTTAAGTGATAGAATCGTGATGATGACGAACGGACCAGAAGCTACTATCGGAGAAATTTTAGAAGTAAATCTTCCAAGACCACGAGATAGAGTGGCTCTTCAAAGTCACCCTGAATATATAAGATGCAGAGAAGCAATATTAGAGTTTTTATATAAAAAATTTGCAAAAGAAGACCATTAAAAAAGAACCTCTACAAACAACCCTCTAAGACAAGAGTTGTCACACGATGGAATCTCGCAAGGAAAGAATCCTTTCGTTCCATCGGGACAAATTGTCTTGTCGGTTTATTTGTAAAAGTTCATAGAACACTATGGCAAATAATTTAAAAAAGGGGTCAAAATCATGAGCTTACCAGTACTACTTAAAAATCCAAAAATCCTTTTGCTTGGTGCTGGTAATGTTGCCTTGCAAAAAGCAAAAGTATTAAGTGAAAATGGGATTGATTTTTGCACTATTGCACAAGAGTTTATAGAAACATTTTTACGGTATTCAAAGAGAAATAAAAAGAAAAGTTTTGAAGTAGAAGACCTTGAGGGGTTCGATTATGTTATTGATGCTACTGGCAATAGCAAAGTTACTTCAATTCTTTTAGAAGAGAAACAAAAAAGATTTTTTATGCTCAATGTTGTAGATGTTCCCCACCTGTGTGATTTTTATTTTATGGCTTTGCTGAATATTGGAAAAGCTCAAATTGGAGTATCTTCTAATGGTGCTTCCCCACTTCTAGCAAAAAAAATAAGAGATAAAATAAAAAATACTCTTCCCAAAGATTCACTTGAAGAGCTTTTAGAAGAAGCAAGTAGTGAGCGAAAAAATGGGATTATCGATAAAGAAAAATTAGCCCAAAAAGCAAATGATATTTTGGCAAAAGCTTATATTATAGGGTGTGGAATAGGGGATGTTGAACTCCTTACAATGAAAGCTTATAAAACTATAAAGTCACTTGAAGTGGCACTTGTAGATAATCTTATTAGTGATGAGATAAAAGCAATCATTCCCCCACATTGTCAAATTATAGATGTGGGAAAAACAAAGGGGTTTCATAAAAAATCTCAAGATGAGATAAACCAAATCTTTTTGGAACATCTTCAAATGGGAAAATCGGTCGGTCGACTTAAAAGTGGTGATCCGTATCTTTATGGAAGAGGTGCTGAAGAGGCTTTATATCTTTTACAAAATGATTTTTCAAATATTGAAGTGATTCCAGGGGTGACTTCGGCTCTTAGTGGTTGTACTGTTGCTGGTATCCCTGTGACTCATAGAGATATTTCAAAAAGTTTTTCAGTAGTGACTGCTCATCTTAAAAACAATTCACTTAATCTTGATTGGATAGAACTCTTAAAAATCCCACAACATACGACTGTTGTACTCATGGGATTATCAAGGGCAGAACAAATAAAAGAAGCAGCACTTTTAAATGGATGTGATAAAAATCTATCATGTGCAATAGTCTCCAATGCAAGTAGGGACAATCAAGAGGTGATAGTTACAACATTGGCTTCATTGGATAAAAGTGCAAAGATGACAAAGCAACCATCCATAATCGTATTTGGTGATGTTGTGGAGTTTGCAAATATCTTACCAAAATACAAATCTAAACAGGAGGTTCATAATGATTAAATTACAAGAAGCAAAAAATGCAAGAGATGGAAAACTCAATAAAATAGAGATTATTAAACAAATCAAAAAACCTTTAGAATTTTTTGAAAGTTTTGAAGAATTTTGTAAAGGGAAGCTTGAAGATGTCAGTGATGATGAAAAAAACTTTTTACTAAAATGTTTTGGGATATTTCATAAAGAGGATGATACTTTTATGGTTCGAGTTCGGATTCCAGCGGGGCAATTAGAATCCTATCAAGCACTTGCAATTGGGGATATTTCACATAAATTTGGAAAAAATTATATCGATATAACCACAAGGCAACAGATTGAACTAAGATATTTACAGCTAGAAGATTTGCCAAAAGTGCTCAATTCTCTAAAAGCAGTTGGGATAAGCACATTTCAAACAGGGATTGATAATTTTAGAAATATTGTCACTTCTAGTTTTGATGGTTTGGGGGAGCAAAATCTTATAAATTGTGAACCAATTATAAAAGAGATGCAAGAGATTTTTATGGAGAATGAGGAGTGGCTTGGGACATTACCACGAAAATTTAATACAGGGATACTAGGGACAAAAATAAATGACTGCAATATTTATGGGCATGATTGTTGTTTTATCCTTGCAAAAAAAGATGATAAACTTGGATTTAATCTTTATCTTGGTGGAAAAGTAGGTGTTCAAGCACGAGATAGTGGAATTTTTGTGGAGCAAAAAGATGTGATAACTATCTATAAAGCAGTTATCAATCTTTTTAAAGAGTTTGGATTTAGAGATAATAGAAATAAAAATAGACTTCATTTTTTACTTGAAGCTGTTGGGATAGAGGAGTTTATAAGTGCTATCAGAACTTATACAAATATGAACTTTGAAACAAGTGGAAAGATAGTATCCAAGGAAGAATTTATCTTAGAAGAGGATGGAAGTTTTGATTTGGGAGGGGAATTAAAAGCTTATAATCTTTCAATTCCAAGTGGAATATTTTCTGGCATCGATATGATTGAAGTTGGAAAATTAGCTTTAGAAATAGATGGGAAAATACGATTATCGGTTGAACAAAGCTTATATATCGTGAGTGACAAAAGATTCGAAAATAAGATATTTGAGTCACAAATCTTTTACAAGTATCAAAGCTATCAAAATATCTTTTTTAGAAATCTCATCTCATGTGCTGGGAGTAAAACCTGCTCCTTTGGAGTGATTGACTCCAAAGGATTAGCAGTTGATATGGCAAATTTTTTAAACAGTGAATTTCCAAATTTTAAAGGGAAAATAAGGTTTTACTGGTCAGGTTGTCCTAAAGGATGTGGCATTCATGGAGTTGGAGATATTGGCTTTGAAGGATGTAAAATAAAGGATATTGATGGAAATAGAGTTGATGGAATCCATATTTTTGTTGGTGGAAAAGCGACAAAAGAGGCATCAGAAGCAACTTTACTCTATAAAGCTTTACCTTTTGATATCGCTAAAGAAAAAGTAAAAGAACTTGTTGCTTGTTACAGAAATGAAAAATTAGACGAAGAAAGCTTTGAGGAATTTATTACTGCACTGCCAAATAATATGAAATTTTCTCAAAGAGAGTGCTTTGCACAAGAGTAGTTTTATTTTTAGTATTTTCAGGGCTGACTCCAAGGAAACTTTTTGCTTCTCAAAACCGCTATTCGCTAGTTTTGAAGCTTACCTCTGTGTAAGCAAAAACTTTTAACGAAGAAAAAAGTAAGAAGAAAACTTGCATTGTTTACTCATTCTTTTTGCTCAAAATTTATTTGAAATACGATGTATCCCTTCATAAGTTTCAAACAAACATTTATGGTAAAAATGCGGCTAAAATTCAGATTATTTGG
>CAZHJR010000129.1:0-3671 GCA_964533335.1 uncultured Helicobacter sp.
AAAAATATGGCAAATTGTCATATTTTCTCTTTTATTACATTTTTTTAGTTACACTTCATTTATTAAAGAAAATCAAAAAAGTTTAAAACAGAGGAAATATATAGATGGAAATAATCATTTTATTTGTTGTGATAATTGTACTTTTTATTGGATTGTCATTTTTCCAATACAAAAAAAATCAATCACAAAATCAGCAAATCAAAGAATTAGAAAATAATTTAAAGTCGATAACTTCACTCAATCAATTCAATGAAATTGAACTTGCAAAGCTAACTGAGAGGGTTCAAAATCTATCAAAATTAGAATCTGAAATTCAAAAGTTAAAAGAGGAACTCAAAAGTAAAGAAACTCAAAATCAGATACTTTTAAATCAAAAACAAGATGAAATAGTCGTTGTAAAAGAAGAAAATGCAAAACTTCATACCTCTTTATCTGAACAAAGTAAAGCTATGAGTGAACGATTAAATGATCTAAAGGCAAATGAAGAAAAACTAAAAGAACAATTTAAAAATTTAGCTACTGAAATATTTGATAACAATAGCAAAAAGTTTAGTGAACAAAATCAAGAGAGTTTGGGGCTTATTTTAAATCCAATGAAACAACAACTGAGCGATTTTAAGAAAAAAGTTGAAGATGTTTATGATAAAGAGGCAAAAGATAGAAGTGCATTACAAAATGAACTCAAAACTCTACAAGAACTCAATCAAAAGATGAGTATTGAAGCTCACAATCTCACAACTGCTCTAAAAGGACAAAATAAAACTCAAGGAAGTTGGGGTGAGATGGTACTTGAAAGGGTTCTTGAAAGTTCGGGTCTTCGAAAAGGGGAAGAGTATATTAGAGAGGAATCCCTTCAAAATGAGGAGGGAACAAAATATAGACCAGATGTTATCGTAAATCTTCCAAATGATAGACAAGTGATAATTGATGCAAAAACATCTTTAACTTCTTATGAACAATATGTTTCAAGTGAAGAAGAGGGGATGCGACAAACCTATCTTAAAGCTCATATACTTTCTATTAATTCACATATAGATTTACTTGCAAGCAAGCGATATGAAGAGCTTAAAGGTGTAAATACACTTGATTTTATCTTTATGTTTATTCCAATTGAGAGTGCTTTGATGGTTGCACTTGAAAATGACAAAGGGTTATTTGACAAGGCATTTAAAAAGAAAATAGTCCTTGTCTCCCCTACAACATTATTAGTAGCACTCAAAGCTGTTGAAAATAGTTGGAGATATGAAAAACAAGCACAAAGTACCGCTGAAGTGATACGACTTGCAGAAAAATTATACGGGAAAGTGCGAGGATTTGTAGAAGATTTTGAAAAAGTTGGAAAAACTCTTGGTTTAGCACAAAAAACTTACGATGATGCCTATGGAAAACTTTCAAAAGGGAAAGATAATATTGTAAGGCAAATCGAAATTTTCAAAGATAAATCAAGTATCAACCCAACAAAACAGCTACCTCAAGAGCTCATTGATAGTGCTATGGTAGAATCAGAGGAGTAATCACTCCTCCTTAAGCATTATAATTCCGCAAAATCTTCCACATTGAGCATCTTTTCTATATGAAAAATAATCTTCATCTGAACATCTTGTGCAAATATTTGAGATAGAGATATTCTCCTCTTTGAGTCCATTTTTTAGAAGTTGTTTTTTATTGATAAGTTGTAAATCTATAAATCTTCCATCTACTACATCTTCTCCAAAATTAACCTTTGCAATCTCTGCTAACTCTATAGAAACTTCATAGCAACACTTTTGGATACTTGGTCCTAAAATTACTTGGATATTTTCTACTTTACAATCAAAATCTTTTTGCATTATCTTGCAAACATTTGAACTAATATCAAGATAAGTTCCATTTCTACCAGCATGAGCAACACCTATAACATTTTCTATTTCATCATAGAAAAGTATCGGAATACAATCAGCAACCATAACTAAAAGTGGAGTATTTGGTAAATTTGTAATAAGTCCGTCACATTTATAGAGGTTTGTTTTATCATCAACAACCTTGACAATATTTGAATGAATTTGTTCCATGGATTTAAGTTTATTTGGTTCAAAATTATGTTTTTTTGCAAGTTGTTCCCTTGCTTTATCAACACTTGCGATATCATCTGTGACATGATAAGCGATATTTCCATCATCTATGGTTGTAAAAGTTTTAAAGATTGTTTTTTTCATAGGGCTATTTTAACGATTTAGTGATAAAAATATCTCAAATTTTAACTATAAAGGTTAACTCTTACTACTCATATTGGATATAATAATTTATTAAGATACAAAATAAGATACAAACAAAGAAGAACAAACAAATATGAGTAAAAATAACAAAAAGGACACTAATACTATGGCAGCAAATGCAATTATCCATAAAGCACTTCTCAACATTGCCAATATGGATAAACACTACTATGGGGAGCATAACCTCACAATTGCACAACATCCATCAGAAAGTGACTTGAGGTTGATGATGAGGGTAGTTGCATTTATTTTAAATGCTAGTGATACTTTAGTTTTTTGCAAAGATATCTCAGAAGATGATGAACCAGCTTTGTGGCAAAAATCTTTAAGTGGTGATATAGAATTATGGATAGATTTAGGACAACCTGATGAAAAAAGAATTAAAAAAGCTTGTGGGCGAGCAGAGCAAGTGATTATTTACACTTTCCAAGCAAATACTGCAAATCCTTGGTTTAAACAGATTGAAAATACCCTCCGTCGTTTTAGTAACCTTCATGTTGTGTTTCTTAAAATTGATGGTGATATAGAATCTCTTGCAAATAGGTCTATCAATCTTCAATGTAACATAAGTGATAATGAACTTAGTTTGATAGATAGTAGTGAAAAGAGTGTGATTGTTACTTGGGATATGTGGAAAGATAAGTAGTATGGTATTTTAGAGTTCGTTGAACAACTAATATTAGCGGAACAACTCTTGCAATGTATCTAATAAAAATGTATTGGATACAATTAAATGAAAAATATAAAAGAAAAGCTTCAAAGTGGTGAATTAGTCCCTTTTTTGGGAATGGGAATCTTTAAAGATACAGTGTGTTCGGACGGGACAACTTTACCATTTGATAGTGATAGTTTTAGTTTAGCTCTTAACAATGGACGAGCTATGAGTGCTAGACTTATGTATGAGTACTCAAGGGTTGCTATGAGTTTAGAACAACGAAAAGGGCGAGAATATATCACAGGTATGACAAACCATATCTACGCTTCAAAAGAATATCCACTTCCTTTAACTTATGAAGTTTTAAAAACAATCAAACCAAAGTACTTAATAGACACAAATCTTGATGATAGTAGCACAAAAATTTATGAAGATATGGCTCACTTTATGGTGACAGGAACTGCTCGAATTATGGGTGGATATGATAGATTTATCGTTTATCTTTATGATGTGGCATCAAAAACTTATAACAAAATAGAAAAAGAAGAACTGAACGATAGCCTACCAATTATTTTCAAACCAATGGGTTGTATGATACCAAATAAAGATTTTATCGTGAGTGATGCAGATTTTGTTGATTGGCTTACTGAAGCTATGGGTGGATATGGAATGCCTCCATTTTTAAAAGGGTACAAAAAAGATAAATCATATCTTTTTATGGGTGTTGATTTTAGCCGTGATACATTTAGAATGGTTGCAAA
>CAZHJR010000130.1:0-3578 GCA_964533335.1 uncultured Helicobacter sp.
GCATCGTTTGGTGTCTCTTTTGTTGTTGGTATAAAAAGTTTTGAGAATTTCATTTAGTTTATTTCCTTGTAATTATTTGTTATTTCATTGTCTAGCTTAATTCCAAAAAGCTCTTGAGTAGTGTTAAGTATCTCATCCCCTTCAAGTGAAGTGGAGACCTCTTTTAGTTTTACTGTTGGAGTGTGTAAAAACTCCGCCATAATTGTTTTGCAAAGTTTTTCTATATTCTCTTTATCATCTGATTTGATAAATCTTTTTTTGATTGCATTTTGGATTTTTTTCTCTATGATTGCATCACTTTTAGTTCTAATATTTTTAATAAGTGGTTCAACTGAAAGAGTTTTAAGCCAAACATAAAACTCTTCAGTCATAGCTCCAACGATGCTAAAAGCTTCTTTTGCTTGACCTGCTCGAAGTTCCAAAGTTTCATTGACAATACATTGTAAATCATCGACACTATAAATATTTACTCCCTCAATTTGCATCTCTTCAATATCTCTTGGAAGTGCGATATCAAACCAATTTCTTATTTCACTAAACGGTTTTACCATCTCTTTTTTAATAATTGGATAAGGTGCAGATGTTGCAGTTACTAAAAGTTGCATCGAATTTAAAAGGTGTTCAAGCTCTTCATAGGCTCTCACATCAATTTGAGAGGGTTTATAAGTTGTCCCATTTCCATCCATTAAAATAGAATGAGCCAAAATTCGTGCTTTTTTGATATTTCGACTACAAATAACGATATCAAATCCACTTTTGAGTAGATGCCTACAAGCAAGCTCACTCATCTCTCCTGCACCAATCACAAGTGCTTTGATGTTAGAAGTCTCTTTGTAGAGTTGTTTTGCTTTAGCAACTGCTGTTGATGCAACAGAAACAGAACCAGTTCCTAGTTGAGTGATATTTCTCACTTTTGCTGCACATTTAAAAGCAAAATTGATAACTCTTGAGAGTTTTAAAGAAGCAAAATTTTTATCAAGTGCGAATTTAAATGCATCTTTGAGTTGCCCTGCTATTTGAGTTTCCCCAACAACAAGAGAATCAAGCGATGAAGCAACCGTAAAAAGATGGTAGATTGCTGCCTTGTTTTCATAAATATCAGCTCTCACTTTGAGTTCACCATATTCTAATTCACTTCTATTTGCAAAAAGTTTTAAAATTTCATTTGATGAATTAACACAACATTGAACACTTGCTATTAATTCAACTCGATTACAAGTTGAAATAAGCATCGCTTCATTAACATATTCATTTTGAAGCACTTGTTTTAAAAAAGTCTCTTTTTCTAGCTCATTTCCAAATGATAGTTTTTCTCTTGTCGTAATATCGGTATTTTTGTGAGTAAAACTAACTATTAAATATTCCATAAATCTCAATCCATTGTTTTAATAAAGGGAAGATTATACAACTTTCTTACTTTTGATAAAGTTTAAAAAACAATATTTCTAAAGAGTCTTCCTAAAAACAGCCACTTTAAATCTATCCCCCATCCCAATAGGCTCAAGGAGAGTTTTCACTTTATTTGCTTCTCTAAGATAGGTTTTTTCATCTGCATTTTTATGAAGCATCTCTAAGAGTTCAATGATTCCAAATCGAACCAAACCTTTCAGTTGTGTTTCATAAATAATATTTTCAACTCCAACCTCTTTAAAGCAATCAATTAAAAAAGAAAAATTGACATCAAAAGTGATATCTGATTTTTTATAAAGCTCTTCTAAATGAAGATTCTCTTCAAAAATTGGAAAAACTTTATGTTTACTATAAATTCTGCATGAAAAATCATTTCGTGGAAAGTGGTCACCATAATCAAAAGTGATAAATTCAAACTTTCCAATCTTTTGTGCTAAACTTTTTGCAAATGGAGTAAATGATAAAGGAAGTTCTCCTTTTGTTATAGAGTGTTTTTTGCAAAGTTCTATAATCTCTTCATTCTCGCATTTTTGAAATATTATTTTGTGATTATCAACAAATCCTTGTTCCAAAATACCATCTTTTGTAAATACAAGTTCGCAAGGGAAAGCATCAAAAATCTCATTTGCTACAACGACAGCATTTTGTAAATTTACCTCTTCAAGTGAACTATAGTGTTGAAATTTTATATGGTTTCCAAATGATTGCTCTAAATACTCTTTTTGTTTTATCCTAAGATTTTCATATCGCTCAACAATTGCAAAGGTAAGAGTTTTAAGAAGCTCAGGCTTTAAAGTATAGATAAATTGAATAATATCAGCCATCAAATACCCATGGTGTGCACCTATTTCTAAAATAGTTGTATCTTTTAGAACAAATCCACTTTCAATAGTTTCAATTATCCTTTTTGCGATACTCCCACCAAAAAGTGAACTTGCACTAACAGCAGTAAAAAAGTCCCCCTCTTTTCCTATTGTTTTATAATTTGAATAGTAGCCATCTTCTCCATACAACCACTCATCAAAATACTCACTAAATGGTTGCATTTTCTATTTTTCCATAAATCTCAAGAAGCTCAAGTTGTTTATCAATTTCAAAAATTTTAACATTTAACACTTCACTATCTCGTGAATTTTGAATCACTTGAACATCATCTTTTGTTTTTATTCCAACACCTGCTAACTCTTTATTTTGAGCTAAAAGGTCGTTATAAACAATAATATTTTCTTTTGTAAGAGCTAGTTTAGATTCAATCATAGTAACTTTTAACTCTTGTGTTTTAAAGAAATTATCCTCTTTAGTTTTCAAGATTTCTAAATCTTGTTTTGATTTAAGATACTCAGCTTTTGCTGCACCTGTTTTTGCATAATAGTTATAATCAAGCGGAACAACCACACTCACACCATAAACAGAACCTGTTAAATCTTTTGGATGTGAAGCTGATACGCTTGTATGATCATAAGTATAAGAAGCATTTGCAGTCACTGATGGACGATAGTTAGAGATAGTTGTATCTTCAAGATTTTTTTTACTTTCAATATCGATTTGTGTTTTTTGTACCTCTAAATGTTTCTCTTCAAAATCTTTCATATCAATTTTTGACAATATTGGAAGCTCGACTTTGTAAGGGTCAAGTGTAGAGATATTTTTAAAACTATTGATAAGATTTATTTTATTAAATTCTAATTCAAGTAAACTTGCATCAAGGGCATTCTTTGTCAAAATTGCATTATTTAAAAAAGAGATGTCAAGTAACCCATTTGTTACACTCTCTTTTTTTATTCGTAAATCTATCCTTGCATTATCAAGTGAAAGTTTTTGTTTTGCTATTTGCAAATCAATTTTTTTAAGATTAAATGCTAAATTATAAGCAGTTTTTATAAGTGCTTTTTTTTGCATTTCAATAGAGATGCTACTTGAAGATTTAATATTCTCCGCATACCTCATAGTACTTTCTATCCCACCACTTTTAAAAATTGGCTGCGAGATAGAAATTTTTGAAGTTAAACTATCCCCTGGCTCTGAACCATTTTGGTATGAACCTGTATAAGTTACAGGATTGAGCCACTGATATTTTGTAGCTTCACTGTCAGAGATAGCTTTCTCTTTTTGTAGTTCTAGTGAACTTTTTTGAGCCTCTGATAATATTTCAGCTCCAAATAATGTTG
>CAZHJR010000131.1:0-3576 GCA_964533335.1 uncultured Helicobacter sp.
ACCTCTTCATAGTTAGTAAAAGCTTTAAGGGCATCTGTATCAATTGGTCCACCACTTACAGCATTTACTCTAATTCCTTTTTCTCCAAGCTCAGTTGCTGCATATCGTACCATAGCCTCAACAGCAGCTTTGTTTGTCCCATGTCCAGCATAGTTTTCAATATACACAAGATTTCCGGTTGAGCTAAGACTTACTATTGCTCCTCCACCATTTTTTTCCATCCTTTTAGCTGCTTCTTGAGAACCACAAACGAAAGCATCTACAGTTGCTGTGTAAATATTATCAAGTCCTCTTGGTTTGAGTTTCATAAATTTTCCATATCCACCAACTACAGCTCTCCCATAAATCATAGCATTTGAAATAAAATAATCTATTCTCTCAAAATCCTCATCAATTTTTGCAAATAACTCTTTTGCACTTTCAGGTTCTAAAATATTAAAAGAATAATATCTTGCCTTAATACCATAAGTTAATTCTAAATCTGCTGCAATGGCTTTTGCTTGATCCTCATTTGAATTGTATGTAAATGCTATATCCACACCCTCTTTTGCAAATCTGTAAGCACAAGCTTTCCCTATACCTTTTGTTGCCCCTGTTATCACTAATGTTTTAGCCATAAAATCTCCTTACTTAATCCCTAATATATAATACACCGTTTTATTTGGAATAGTTTCCAAACTGACATGATATTTATCGCTCCATTTTTTCACTGTTTCGTGAAACTCTTGAAGCATCGCTTCATTTTTATTTTCTGATTTAATTTTAAAAAGTTCAGTATGATTTGAAAGTGCTATATAAGCATTCATATGTTTTAAATTATCATTTAAACTCAGAAGATGTTTTGCAAATTGCTCAAATCCTCTTGTATTCTTCATCGCTTTAGTTACTTGCTCTAAAGAGGATTCATTTATTGTATATTCTAATTGAGACAATATCATTTCTGGTGTTATTTCTATTTGCATTTATAAGCTCCCTTAAATTTTAATAGGTTTTATTTTATCCAAACAAAACTAAAAAAAGGGTATAATCTTCGTTCATTTTTACTAGTAAAGGATTTTTATGGATACTATAGAATTGTTTCAAAAACTACTTAGATTCAAATCAATTACACCCAATGATGATGGTGCATTTGAGTTTATTGATGAGTATTTAGGTGAAGACTGGAACTCTATAAAAATTGATATTGAAGATACAAGAAATAGATTTTACTATAAAAAATTTAATGAAACTTTCAATGAACATCTTTGCTTTGCTGGGCATATTGATGTTGTACCAACTGGAAATGGATGGAGTGTTGATCCATTTGAAGCAAATGTGATTGATGGAAAAATTACAGCAAGAGGTACTCAAGATATGAAAAGTGGTGTTGCTTCTTTTTTATACGCTTGTAAACATACTGAAAGTTTCAACGGAACTCTATCGATTATACTTACTTCTGACGAAGAAGGGGAAGGAACTTTTGGAACAATCAAAGTTTTAGAGTACTTGAAACAAAAGAATTTTTTGCCTACAAGTGCAATTGTAGCAGAGCCGACTTGTGAAGTTCTTTTTGGAGATGCTATTAAAGTTGGAAGAAGAGGAAGTATCAATGGTTATCTTGAGGTTCAGGGAAAACAAGGACATGCAGCATATCCAGAAAAAAGTGTTAATCCAATAGAATTAATAGCACCAATTCTGCCAAATCTAGCTGGAATAAACCTTGATGACGGAGATGAGTATTTTGCTCCTAGTAAATTGGTGATAACAGATATAAGGGCTGGAATGCAAGTTACAAATGTAACTCCAAATAAACTTAATCTCATGTTTAATGTAAGAAACTCAACAAAAACCACACAAAAAGAGATAGAAAGTTTTATACATGAAAAATGCAAGGGACTCAATTTTACACTGAAACTTACTCAGGGTTCATACCCATTTATGACAAATAAAAAAAGCAAAATCGTCCAAGTTTTAACCAAATCAATCGAAAAAATCACTACTATAAAAACCAAACATAGTACAGCTGGTGGAACAAGCGATGCAAGACATTTTGGAAGCTATGGAATAGAAACTGTAGAGTTTGGTGTAATAAATGATACAATTCATGCAATTAATGAAAGCACTACCATAGAAGAGGTGGTTAAACTTAAAGATATATTCGTTGATGTTATCAAAAATTACTAACTTTGACAAAAATATTTTTTTAAGATAAAATTTCGCAAAAATTAGATGGTTTATAAAATTAATCATTGGGAAAGAAGATGGAAGAGCTAATAGTGACGAAGGAACAACTAATAGATATGTTTATATCAAAAGATATAGAAGATTCTAAATATGGTTGGCTTTATCAAGATACTTTTTATGTAAACATTATCGCACTACATGAGAAAGACCCTAAATACGTATTTGATGTCACAGATGCAGAATATTACAAAATTTCCCCTATAAGACAAAAATAAAAAAGGTATCCATTATGTCACATTGTCCATTTTGCAAGAAAAAAATAGCTATGAGTAAAGCATTTTGCTCAAGGAGTTGTAAAGAAAATTATTTTCAACTTATAGCAATCCAAATTCCTAAACTTTTCATGAAAAGAATCAATACATTTTGTACCGAAGAAGAAAGAGAAGCAGAAATCGAAAAATTTGCCTTTAGACACAAATGGAGAATTGATCTTTTAAAAAATAAAATCGAAGAGGAATCAGTCAAGCTTGGTTATAAAGATGCTATTGAGCTTGATAATGATTAAAATCTAGTTCATATCAATATTATGTGGTTTATTATAAATAGAATTTTTACATAGTTTTTATATCGAAGATGAATATTGTTGGTGCAACCATAAATGAGGAATGTATAGACCTACTCTTCTTTATTTTATTAGTAAAAAATACATTCAAAAATAAAAGAATCAATAATCATCTTCTTTAAAACAAATTTAAATAACCAAAATAATGGAACCAATCATGCACAAAGCTAATATCTTTAACAAAATACCACAAGAGCTTCCAGATGAATTATTTGAAGATATCATCTCTACAAATAATTTAAAAATAGAAAGGATTGTCTCTTTTGGTCATACTTCACCAAAAAATGGATGGTATGAATCAATATTAAATGAATGGATAATTCTTTTAGAGGGTGAAGCAATTTTAACATTTGAAGATAATGAATCTATTATATTGAAAGTTGGTGATTATTTGAATATTCCTGCTTTAAAAAAACATAAAGTATTCTGGACAACCACAAAGAATAGAACAGTTTGGTTAGCTATACATTATTAGAAAACATAATAAATCTTTAAAAGAAAATTTTAAGGAAAAATAGTAAGAATTTTGATTAAAGTAAATCATATTCATGCAAATTTAAAATTGGAGGAGGCACTCGGGGTCGAACCGAGGGTCAAGGATTTGCAATCCAATGCATTAGCCACTTTGCTATGCCTCCAAAAAAGAGAAGAATTATATCCTGTCTTTCTTAAAATTTTCTAAATTAAAAACAATTATCAAATAATAACTGGAAAATTTGTCTCTACAATTATATTATGAATATTTACTTAAGTGATACACTTGAATATTTACTCAATTTTGTATCGTACTT
>CAZHJR010000132.1:0-3573 GCA_964533335.1 uncultured Helicobacter sp.
ATCCCACTTGTAACAACTTCCAAACTATCCATCTCAAAAAGTTTAAATTTCAAAGAGGAACTTCCAGAGTTTAAAACCAATAATTTCATCCTTCTATCTCCGTAGCTTGAATAGCTGTTATTACTATTGTATTGACAATATCTGGAACCAAACAACCACGACTCAAATCATTGATAGGTTTTTTGAGTCCTTGTAAAATAGGACCAATCGCAACTGCCCCTGATGATCTTTGAACCGCTTTGTAGGTATTGTTTCCAGTGTTTAGGTCTGGAAAAATAAATATTGTCGCTTCCCCTGCAATACAACTATTTGGAGATTTTATTTTTGCAACATCACTATCAACAGCAACATCATATTGGACTGGTCCTTCAATAAGTAAATCTGGTCGCAACTCTTTTACGATTTTGGTAGCTTCAATCACTTTTTCTACATCTTTCCCTTTTCCACTATTTCCAGTAGAGTATGAAAGCATAGCTATTTTTGGAGTTATTCCAAACTGTAATGCACTGTTTGCTGAACTTATAGCAATTATTGCCAACTCCATAGCATCTGGGTCTTGATTGACTGCACAATCAGCATACACCAAAACTTGAGTTTTTAAACACATAAAAAATAAGCTTGAAACAATCGGGATATTTGGTTTTGTTTTTATAATTTGAAGTGCTGGTTTAATTGTCTCTTGTGTTGTATGAACTGCACCACTTACCATCCCATCTGCCAGCCCCATATAAACCATCATCGTTCCAAAATAAGAATCCAAAGAGATTGTTTCATAAGCTGCTTCATAAGAGATTCCTTTATGTTTTCTCAAATCAAAAAAAGTTTTTCCAAACTCCTCTTTGAGTTCAGATGTTTGTGGATTGATTATTGTTGCTTTTTCTATATCTAGCCCTAAAATACCAGCTTTTTGTCTTATTTGTTTCTCATCTCCTAAAAGTATGATATCCACCACATCTCTTCGTAAAACTATCTCGCATGCCCTTAAAATTCTCTCATCCATAGCTTCAGGTAAAACTATTCTTTTTTTATTTTCCCTTGCTTTTTGAAATAAACTATACTCAAACATCACAGGAGTGACGATACAAGATGTCGAGTTTGTGATATTCTCTCTTAGTTTATGTACATCTACACTACTATTAAAAAGCCCCATAGCAAGTGCAATTTTTCGTTCATTATCTGCAGTTAACTGCACCTTAATATTACTCACTTTCAATGCCGTTTGGTAAGTATTGTCATTGGTTGCTATTATTGGAAATGGAAAATTTGTAAATCCATCCAAAAGCTTACTAATTGAAGATGCTGGATCGATTCCACCTGTGAGTAAAATACCTGAAATATTTGGATAATTTTTTGAAAATATAGATGTCATAGCTCCAACAATGATATCAGCTCTATCCCCAGGGACAATTATCAAATCCCCATCTTCTAGATGTTCCAAAAAATGTTCAAGTTGCATCGCAGCGATTTTTGTTTGTTTTACAATTCGTTTAAAATCTTTTTTGTCACCAAGAAGAACAGTGCAACCTAAATTGTTTTGAACATCTGCAATAGTAGGCATATTAAGCTCACTAATCTCTTTTAAAAGATATACTGGAGCATCAATTTGGTATTGTTGTAAATTGGTTGCAAGTTCTGAAATAACCTTCTCATCTAACCTATTCACAAAAGTTGCAAAATGCCCACAACCACTAGCTTTTATCACTTGCGATTCTATAAGTATCTCATCAATTAGATCAATAGTGCTTTTGTCATCACCTTTTAAAACAACACAATAAAGAGTTCCAAAGTTTTTTGCGATTTCCAAATTGATATCGATATCTAAAGCATGAGAAAAAGCATCCTGATACAACCCCTCAACAATCACAAAATCATAATTCTCTTCTAATTGTTTATATTTCTCAAGCAGCTCTTCAATTAAAAAAGTTACCTTATTTTGTGCGATAAGTTTTTCTGCTTCTTGGACACTGTATCCATAACATTTCTCATATTGTATATCTAACTTGTATCTTGAAATGAAAAAATCAATATCAAAATCGAAAGAGCAATCCTCGACAAATGGTCTAAAAAAAGCAACTTTTAAAAAAGTCCCTTTTAAAAACTCCATCAATCCCATAGATACAATTAAACTACCCGCACCTTTTTCATGTGATGAGATATATAAACTTTTTGATTTCATTTGTGTTTTATCTCCAATTTTTTAACTCTTAACCCTTAACTTATACTCAGTAAAACTATCTCTTTTGCTTCTTGTTGGATAAGCTTCAAATGCTCTTTTGATATAAAACTCTCTGCATAAATCTTATACACATCTTCTGTTCCAGATGGTCGTGCTGCAAACCAGCCATTTTTTGATGTCACCTTTAAGCCACCTATTTTGGCATCATTTCCACTTGCATTTGTGAAGATTCCAGTTATCTCTTCACCTGCCAAAGTTTTTGAAGTGATATCATTTGGGGAGAGATTTTTGAGTTTCTCTTTCTCCTCTTTTGAAGCAACCGCATCAATTCTTTCATAAAAAGCAACTCCAAACTTCTCTTCAAACTCTCCATAGATTTCGGCTGGATTTTTTCCCAACTTTGCTGTTATTTCAGCCGAGAGAAGATTTAAAATAATCCCATCTTTATCAGTTGACCACACACTTCCATCAAATCGCAAAAAGGATGCTCCAGCACTTTCTTCTCCACCAAAACCTAAGCTCCCATCAAAAAGCCCATCAACAAACCACTTAAACCCAACAGGCACTTCATATACTTTTTTCCCGATAGACTCCACAACTCTATCAATCATCGAGCTAGAAACCAAAGTTTTTCCGATTTTAAGATTTGTATTCCATGACATTCTATATGAAAAAAGATACCAAATGGCTACACAAAGGTAATGATTTGGATTCATAAGCCCATGTGTTGGTGTCACAATCCCGTGTCTATCAAAATCAGGGTCATTTCCGAAAGCGATGTCGTACTTGTCTTTAAGTGCAATAAGTGAAGCCATCGCATACGGCGAGGAACAATCCATCCGAATTTTTCCATCGTGATCACAACTCATAAAAGAAAAAGTTGGGTCAACATAGGAGCTAACTATATCAAGCCCAAGCCCATAGATTTCATTAATCTTCTCATACACCGCTATCCCAGAACCTCCAAGTGGGTCAACTCCGATTTTTAGATTTTTATTTTTGATAGCTTCCATATCGATAATCTCGCCTAAAGATTTAACATAAGGTGTTATAAAATCAAACTCCTCCACAAGCTCACTTTGAAGTGCCTCTTCAAGAGAAACTTTTTTGACCCCTTGTAGATTATTTTTTAAAATCTCATTTGCCCTATTTTCGATAATTGTCGTCACATTTGTATCAGCTGGTCCACCATTTGTGCAGTTGTATTTAAAACCACCATCACTTGGAGGGTTGTGCGATGGAGTTATCACTATCCCATCACTTAAAATCTCACTGTTTTTATTTGCTTCAAGAATCGTAAATGAAATAACAGGTGTTGGAGTATAGCCATCGTTTTGTGCAATTTTACATTTTACACCATTTGCAACAAACACTTGAAGAGCAGAGAGTTCTGCTGG
>CAZHJR010000133.1:0-3535 GCA_964533335.1 uncultured Helicobacter sp.
CTTGATAAATCAAAAACTTTAAATTTTAGTGGATTGGCAAAAAATAGTGAACAACCACAAAGCACACAAGAAAATAACCAAACAAAACAAAATCTTGTTGCAAAACAAGAAAATACAAAAGAGAAAGAAAATCCTTTTTATTTTGATTTACAAAAATTATATATTCAAAAAAGTAGTGCAAATTTTAGTGATCAATCTTTGCCATTGCCATTTAAAACATATATTAGTAATCTAAATGGTACAGTTGAAAATATCTCCTCTTCAACTGATGTAAATGCTACTGTAGCACTAAAAGGTGCTGTTGATGATATTGGAACGGCAAATATCAATGGAAAAGTATATGTTGCCAATCCAAAAGATTTTGCAAAAATAAAAGTGGTATTTGAAAATCTTGAACTCAAACAATACACCCCATATTCGATGGAGTTTTTGGGATATGCGATAGATGATGGAAGATTGTTTTTAGATTTGGACTACAATCTTAATAACAAAATACTTCAAAGCTCAAACATTGTCTCTATCAATCAAATACAACTTGGAAAAGAAAAAGCTGGTGGTTCGCCGTGGCCTCTTGGTTTGGCAGTCGCTATTTTAGAAGATAGTGATGGGATTATCCATCTTGACTTACCAATAGAGGGAAATGTAGATGAGCCTGATTTTAAATATGGGAAAATTGTTTGGAAAACGATAGGAAATGTATTTACAAAAATTATCACCTCTCCATTTAAAATGTTTAGCTCAATCCTTGGAATTGATAATGATAAGATAGATGATATTGAATTTGCTTATGGGGACAGTAGTGTTTTACCATCAGAAGTAAAAAAACTAGATTCTGTAGCAACTATTTTGGCAAAAAGGAAAAAGCTTAAATTGTCTATTGGTGGTAGCTATGATTTGCAAAAAGATACTAAAGCATTACAAATCAAACAACTTCTAAAAAATGCTTCAAAAACACAATCAGCAGAGATGGAGTTTGATTCACTTGATGGGATAACTTTAGAGATAGCAGAACAATTAGGCGATAAGAAAATAGAGGATATCAAAAAACATAAAGAACAATTTCAAACTGACTATAAAGATGAAAAAGAGTTTGAGCGAAAATATCGAGCTTTTTTGGTTGAGAAGTTGGTTGATTTAGAAGTGGTAACACAAAATGATTTAAAACAATTAGGGGAAAAGAGAACTCATTCTATCCTTGAATATTTGGCAAACAAACATCAAATCATAGATATCAGCACAACACAAGCAAGTGAAATACAATCAAATAAAGAGGATGAAAAAATCAAATCTAAATTAAGTTTGTTACCTAAATAATAGTTAATTAAAGAGAGACTCATCGCTAAAATTAGCAAAAGCACTCTCTATGCTTGGTACTGTTTTGTACTGAGTAGTTGTTAGTCTGACTTGTTTCGTTTTAAGGTCGCATATTGCTATTCTAAAAGCAGCACCCATAACAGGTTCAACAACACAAATAATTTTATCATCAATCTGTCTTGTAGCATGAATGA
Source organism: uncultured Helicobacter sp. (assembly GCA_964533335.1). Classification (GTDB taxonomy): domain Bacteria; phylum Campylobacterota; class Campylobacteria; order Campylobacterales; family Arcobacteraceae; genus CAIJNA01. Next base: position 1,509 of record CAZHJR010000133.1, read on the forward strand.
TACCTTGAAGTGCAGAAAAAAAGTATTTTGGATAACTAAGAGGTGTTATCTCAACTGCTACCACACCTTCATTATTTTCTAAAGTTTGGAGTATCTCCATAGCATCTTCATAACTCTCAAATTGGATACACCAATCATCAAATTTCTTATTAAAATGCTGTAAATCTTCATCCAAAAATCCACCAGCTAACGATTGTAAAGCAAAAATTGGCACATAAAACCCTTTAGAATATTATATTTTGTGCAATTAAACTAAAATTTCACTTTATTTAGTCTTTAAAAAGACCACTTCCAACTCGTATCATATTTGAGCCATTAAGTATTGCCAGTTCAAAATCTCCACTCATCCCCATAGAGCAAATTTCCGCTCCATCGCATTTATCAAATATCTCTTTTGTAAGACGAAAACTTTTGATGATATCCTCTTTCTTTTCACTGTTTGCCCCAATACTCATCACCCCTTTTAGTTTGATATTTGTGTATTTTTCCTCTATAGTTTTGTATATTTCTACTGCTTCAATAGGCTCAACTCCCGATTTTGTATCTTCAAAAGCACTATTGATTTGAAGTAAGCAATTCATCGTTTTATTTTTTGCTTTTAGCTTTTTATCAAGCTCCTCTGCTAAATCCAAACTATCTAATGAGTGCATCAGAACAGGATTTAAATCTATCAGATTATTAATTTTATTTTTTTGTAAAGTTCCTATAAAATGCCACGAAATTGGATACTCATCAAGCTCCTCTTGTTTTTGTTTTAAGTCTTGCACTTTATTTTCACCAAAAGCCCTTTGACCAGCTTTATAGACATTTGCCACATCATCACTTGTATTGTATTTGCTCACCCCAACGATTTGTACTATCTTATGCTCGCTCACTTGAAGCCTTGCAAATTCCACTTTTTTGATAATCTCATCGAGATTTTGTATCGCTTTTTCTTTTGTTAACATTTTGTCTCCTTTTTATAATCTATTTATTTTCATTGTCATTTGAAGTGAGTAAAATTAATCTATCAAAGTCACTCATAAATAATCTATCTTGAATGACTCTATATTTTTCAAATTCACTTATCGCCTTTTCATCAGCTATTTTTTTAGTGATTTTTCCACTATCTCTTAAAATCTCTCTATCATCAGCATCTAAAAACTTATCAAGTCTTGTAGTCCAATCTTCCATAGTCATTGGGATATTTCTTTTTGCTCTATCTTCTGCTAAATCTAAAAAAGCATTTACAATTCGCCCAAGTGATTCAAGCTCATCACGACTTAGATAATTTTTTGCTATTGTGACATCAGATTTGAGTATTTTACCATCGGGTGCATTATCCCAAGAGGTTAGCCCCATTTTCTCTTTTTGGCTATCTGCTCTATTGTAAATAAGTTCGGCTGCTGTGTGTCCATGAATAGCAAAATGAAGTTTATTTTGTACTTTTGCAAAAAAGTTTTTAGTTGTTTCATCATCTTTATTATAATCAATACTCGTAGAGTAAATATCTGTAAGTTTTTGATAAAACATCCTTTCACTAAGTCTTATCTCTCTTATTTCTTCAAGTAGTTTATCAAAATAGTTTTGACCTAAAAATGAGCCATTTTCAAGTCTCTTTTTATCAAGAACAAATCCTTTGATAGCAAATTCTTTTAATACACTTGTAGCCCATTGTCTAAACTGTGTCGCTTTTTTGGAGTTTACTCTATATCCAACTGAGATGATGGCATCTAAGTTGTAATATTTTGTTTTATAGGTTTTGCCATCATTTGCAGTATGTCGGAATTCCCGACATACTGATTTTTCATCTAACTCTTCACTTTCAAATATATTTTTTAGATGTTCCGTAATGGTTGTTCGACCTTTTTCAAAAAGCTGTGCAATCATAGTTTGTGTGAGCCAAACAGACTCTTCAAAAACTTTTACTTCAATACTGTCTTCACCATTTTGTGTAGTAAATATCAAAAATTCTGTTGTTGAGTTTCTTATAAGTTTATCCATTTGTATCGCTCCATTTTTTCTTTTTGTTATCCTATCATCTTTTT
>CAZHJR010000134.1:0-3501 GCA_964533335.1 uncultured Helicobacter sp.
TCTTAGAATTTTTACACTCTATTGATTCTCCATATGCTACAATCGATATGGATACTCTAGTTTAAACTAGAGGTTCATTTAAACTTTCCTCTTCTTTATTCCCTTTTAAAAATTCTATAAAAAATACTCCAAATATCCCTAAAATAAGTGATGTAACAAAAGCAACTACAACAATCAAAGCTCGCTTTGGTCCAACTTTATCCTTGACATAAGCGATTTGTGGTTTCGTGAATTGTTTTACATTATAAAATTCATTCACATCTGATAAAACTTTTTTCTGAATAAGTGCAGATGACAACTCTGCTAATTTTACTTTTAAGGCTATATCACTTGTATTTCTCATCGCCTCATTATAATATGCTATTTGTTTGTCATTATCTTTCATATCTTTTGATTTTAGATAATTACTTGCATAACTTAAAAAACTTTCTACTAAAAATTTTGCCATATATGGGTCATTGTGTTTTGCAGACATTGTAATAATTCCAGATTTTTTATCTGCGGCTATTGTAATAGTTTTTGAAAGATCTTGAAAAGTATTAAAAATCAATTCATCTTGGGAGATTTGTTTATCTTCTTTTCCTTTATCATTTTTATTATTCATAAATTTATACACCTTATCATATCCAAGTGCAAATTGATAATTTTGTATTGATTGGGGAGAAACTAATTTGGTATGAATCTGATATTTTTCTATAAATGCTTTCATGAAATCATAATTGTTAAGAAGTGCATTAAATGACTCTTCAGCTCCAGGTGCACCTCCCCCACCTACATCAACACCAGCCATGCCAGCTAATGCTGCTAGTCCACCACCAAGACTTGGTTTTGCATTTTCTTGTGGCATGAGGAGAGTTTTTGATTCATACTCATTAGGTTTACTTAAAGCAAAAAGGACAGCCAAGCTTGTCACAAAAAAAGCAAAAAATAAAATGCTCCACTTGTATCTTCCTATTGTTTTAGCTAATTCCTTTAAATCTATCTCATCCTCTTCAATCCTTTGAGTTAATTGATTATAAGATTGTGTTGTTTGCATATTTTCCATTATAAAGCTCCGACAGTTTTAAGTGCTGCTGCTGAAACGGCAATTTGATAAATGATACTTGTAACATCTTTTGCAAATTTAAGACCACTAAATCTATCCACTTTAAATGGAATAACAATCGTATCTCCAGCTTCTATTTTTGGATTTGAATAGCCAAATAAAAAGTGTTTTTTAACTCTTGTAGCTTCCCCATTAGCTTTTACAATAAAGATTCCCTCTTCATCGCCACTCTCTTTAATTCCTCCCGATTTATCAATATAATCCCACAAATCATTTTTTGCATCAAATGTTACTGCATTTGTATTCATAACTTCCCCCATAATTGCAACAGATTGCTCTATTTCAGGGATAGTAAGTGTATCACCTGCTTTTAATACAATATCGTAAGGGCTATTTTCCAACTCTTTTATGTCATTTGGCAAACGAATAGCAAGTCTTCCTACCATTTGTGTTTCTGCACCTCTTTTTCGTATTGAATCTAATATTTGTAAAAGTTCTCCAGAAGTTCCTGTTTTTCCAGCCTCATCAGGCTGAGTTGAAAGATATAACATTGAAGATTCCAAATCATCAAGTTGTTTTTTGAAAGCATCCTGTTGCATTTTTTGTATATCCACTCTTGTAAATACAGCACCTTCTACAAAGGCACTCTCTTTTAATCCACCAGCTCTTCTAAGAACACTTGAAAGTTTTTCTCCAGGTAAAATTGTATATGTTCCTGGAAAATTAACTTCCCCTCTTAATGTAATAGTTTTTCCATCACTCCAACCCGCAACTTGCCGTATCATAACTTCATCAAAAGGATTTAATTTAAGATTACTTTGTAAAGCATCTTTAAAATTTAAAAGCTTCACTGTATGTTTTCTAATTCCATTTTTGATTTCATAAGATACTATTTCAAATTGTTCATGATTTGCATTTTGTTTCAATCCGCCTGCCATATTGATAAGCTCATTTAAAGTTAAATCTTTTGAATAATTAAAACTACCCCCCTTAAGTACTGCACCATTAATTGAAACTAATTCAAAGTCACTGTTCATTACAAAATTTGAAATATTAATGTCATCGTAAGGGGTTAAAGTTATTTGATTTGCATTATCGTAATTATAATATTTTACTTCGTAACTATTGTCAGGCTTTACTGAAACAACTTTTATTTTTGTTAAATCTGATTCTTTTTTAATTCCAGCAGTTAAAAGAGCATCTATTAACTTCATTCCATCAAAATATTTAAACTTTCCTGTTCGTAAAACTTCCCCATTAACAGAGATATATTTAATATCTTGCGTCATAGATTTATTAAAAATAAATATTTTGTCTTCACTTTGAAGTTCCACATCAAGGCTTTTTTCTCCATTGATTGCAGATAGTAAATTTCCTGATAAAATTTTATGTTCTAATGTTTTATTATCTACTCTTTTCACAACAAAATAGCTCATATCTGTATTTGCCATTAAAACTTTTTCAATCCCATAAAATGATATAAGTTTATTTAGTAAGGTTCCAACGGTTTCTTTTTTATCAATTGAGATAGATTCGTTTTTATAAATATTTCCATAGAGATAAGCTACATTATCTGTCATATCAGAAATCTTTCCAATAACAACTTTATCACCATCTTTAAGTGAAATCTTTTCATTAAGTTTTGCTTCAAAAAGTGTTCTCACACCTTTTTCACTTCTAAAAATTTTTGCCGTTTTCATCGAATCACTATGAATTCCACCAGAAAGCTTGATTAAATCTTCAAGTGTTTCATTATTCTGAAGTTCATAAATAGCAGGTGTTTTGATATTACCATCAAGATAAACTAAAGTTTTTGCAGTAGAAATAAAAATCACATCTCCAGGATAAAGGTAAACATCTCCATTATCTTTTCCACCTCTAAGTAAATCATATAAGTCAAAAGTAGCTACAACTTTTCCATTTCGTTTAACTTGAATATCTCGCATAGTTCCATTATTGCTGATTCCTCCAGCTAAAAAAAGAGCATTCTTTACTTTTGCAAGAGCATTTACAGTATAAAGCCCTGGTTTTTTTACTTCCCCTACAACACTTACTGTAAAAGGGCTTGTATTTCCTATTGTTATATTAATTGTAGTATTTGGATAAGTAGCATTTAATTTATTGTAAATTGTCGATTTTGCAACTTTATATCTTAATCCCCTTATTGTCAAAGCTCCAACTTGCGGGATAATAATTTTTCCATCTTTATTGATTTCAAGCTCACCCTCATATTCACTTAATCCATATACAGAAACTTTTATACTATCTCCAGTAGATAAAATATAATCATCAGGGACACCAGAAGTTGCTATATCAGATGAAGTATTTTCAAAAAATTTTGCTCCAAATCTTTCAAGAACAGAATCACTTTTAATCATAATTTGTCGTTTTTCAATCTCTTCAACCAGTGAAATTTGATTTTCATAAAAAAATGGAGTGAAGTTTTTATAATAATT
>CAZHJR010000135.1:0-3397 GCA_964533335.1 uncultured Helicobacter sp.
ACCACTTGATCCACTTGTTGATGACATAAAATAAACCTTTCTTTAATTATAAATAGACTATTAAAATAAAAAAACCCGCTTATTTCTAAGCGGGTTATTATACACTATTCTAGTCTAGTAGATTAGAAGGTCAATTTCAAACCACCAGAATATACAATGTCACCACTAAATTCACGGGTTGCCCAATTGTACTTGGTAGTATTAAAGTTGTTGTCATACCATCCAGCACTTACAAATGGAGTAAATACACCAAATGAAGTTTCAAACGGACGAGTCAATGCCAACTTTGCATTTACAGCGGTATAATCTTCTACCTTACCATACTCAACTCCAGGAGTTACAACAAATCCAAATGGAAGTTTTTGAGCACGTTCTGCACCAACAAATACACCACTTTGCTTCAAGTCTACATCATAATATCCACGAACATATGGTGTGACAATCTTGTTTGGTAGTGCCAACTTAACACCAAATTCAGTGCTGTTGGGAATACCAAAGTTACCAGCTTGGTGACGAGTTACAGTAGTATCCAATCGTGCGGAAAATACATCCTTCCACACATTTACTTCTTTTCCAGCACCCAAAGTCCAATGAGACTGATCTAGGTCACCATTGGCCAAAAGAGTACCACCCAAATATACATCCGCATACTTTAAACTCTTTACAGCACCTACACCCACAAATGGCGTGCCTTCAGAACGAGCTACACCGTTAACGATGTACTGGTTGTTATAACCAGCCTCTACTGAGATGTTAGAATTATCTCCAGCAGTAACTGCTAGAGCGGTCAATAATGACACTAATACTAATACTTTCTTCATATTTAACTATCCTTTATTTTGTTTGTTTTGTTATTTACACCACACTAATTCAGATTACAAAAAATAACCATCTTTAATGCGTTTTGGGACCGTCCCAAATATTGTTGTATATAAATAGTTTTATATTTTTATAATAAATTATTTATTTACCGCTGACTTTTTGAGTTTTTTATACAAAGCTTTGTCTTTCTCAGGCAAATAAACATACGAAGCTTTTTGTGACTTTTTATTTTCACCCAAAACACTAAGCGTATCTTCACTTACCTCCAACACTTTACCAATAGCATTTTTAATAAACCTAAAACTATCAGTACCAGATATTTCAATACAAATGCCGTAATTTAAACTTTTATATTGTACATCTGTAGCTCCATAAAAAGAACACAAAATGTCTTTAATTTTAGCCTTCTTGTCTTCACTAAAGACCAGATTAGCCATATCAATTTTACTTAATTCATTCATACTATACTTTTATTATACTTGTTAATGTCACATTGTCAATAAAAAATAAAACGATTAATTTTTACATTAATCGTTGTACTTTATATAAATTTATTTAATTTTTACTTTGATTTTTTCATCAACTGCAACGCCTTTTTTAATTTTGGGTCTTGTTGAGCTTTTGATTGTAACCAAGCATTGTAATTGCTTTTTTCATTACGAGCGTCTTCACTGTCTCTATATAGTTTAGCATATTTCTTTACAATGTCTCTAAATGGATCACCACTTTCTTTAAGTCTGGCAATTTTATCTTTCAACATCTGTTTGTATTTCTCAATAGAACCATAATCTTTTGCTCTACTTGGATCAGGATTTTTTAACAAATTTTCCAAGTCTTTGATGTCTTTAGCTTTATCAGTTTCAGATAAAGTAGCAGTCAATTTATCACTCTCTACTTCAGCTGCATTGTCAAAATCTTCAACTAAAATTTCCTTGGTCAAACTTTTGATTAACTTTTTTAAATCGTTCTTGGTCATATGTTATAAATATAAAAATTGTCAAATAGGTACACTTATTTTTGTTTTATGCTTTCACTCCAACCAACTCTGTGTTTGGTCATCCAATCTACCAACGCTTGTTCAAATCCTATATCGTTTCCAAGTTTTTCACTCTCTATCCATTTATGTTTTTCAATTTCTTTTTTCAATTCCAAAAACTTTTGATAGAGATTACTTTTTTCCATACCCAAATAAATAGAAAATAAAATGGAGTATTGTGTAATATACGAATTAATTTTAAAATTTTTGGAGCACGATCAAGGTTACGCTCCTTGCATATGTATTTTCATACAATGATGTTTTGCAGACATCTCAGTTCACTAGCTCCGTCATCGTGCTTTATATAAAATGGTTGTCACGGTAGGACTTGCACCCACAATCTTCTGGGTCAGAACCAGCTGCGATTCTATTACGCTACGTGACAATTGGAGCCTGCAATTGGTTTTGACCCAATATCTATCAATTTACGAAATTGATGCTTTACTATTAAGCTATACAGGCATTAAATTATTCGTCCGCATTTGAACCAAAAATACGCTTCCAAAAACCCACTTTTTTAGGTTTTTCCTCTTGTTTTGATTCATCTACTTGATTAATTTCTTTTGATAAATTATTTGAGTGCTGATTTGAAATTTTCATCAAAACTTCCGCACCTTTTGGCCACTCACCCAATTTGTTTTTAAATTCATAACCACTTTTTTTCATATTTTGTCTCAAATTTTGAGCCAAAAGTGCATTTTCTCTCTTCAATTCCTCTATAATTTTTTCATACTCAACAATCTTGTTCTTCAAGAAATCTCTTTCTTTTGTAAGCTCTTCAATCTTAGCCACAAGCTCATTTTGATCTTTATCAGTCTTTGCAACTTTAAGCTCATCACTCAAATCTACGATCTCTTTAGTCATTTTTACAAGCGTATTACGCAATGATTTTAAATCAGATTCAAGCGCAGATTTTTCTTGGGTCAAATCTTTAATCTTTATGTCTTTTTCATCAGATGATAATTTTAACTTCTCAGTAATATTCTGTAACTGAGTTAAATTAGTATGCAATATACTCAATTTATTGTCATAACTCTTCAATAATGAAGTCATTTCCACATTTTTTTGATTTAAATTGGTAATCAATAAACTTTGATTTACAACAATCTCAGACTGATTAGCAACTTTTTTAGACAAAACTTTATTGTCTTTATTTAATGAGCTAAATAATGCACATAATCCAAAAGTTATTAACACTATTACAGCAATTATTGAATATAATACCTTTTTATTAGTAAACGAAAATGTTTGGGGAGAGTTTGTAGATTCCATAAATTTATTTTATTATATATATAATACCCTCACACTTAAATATATTTTTAAAATGGAGCCTCCAACAGGTACCGCCCCTGTGTTTCATCATTACCAATGATGTGTAATACTTTTATACTATGAAGGCAAAAATGGCACACCCGGCAGGATTCGAACCTGCAATCTTCTCGTTAGAACCGAGTCGCTTTAGTCCAGTTTAGCTACGAGTGCGTTAAAATTACCCACCACTGTTCGAACAATGGTGGCACCAACACGATAGTTTGCTAA
>CAZHJR010000136.1:0-3123 GCA_964533335.1 uncultured Helicobacter sp.
AATTTGCAGATGAATTTGTAGGAATTGATACATTTGGACAAAGTGGACCAGCTGAGGAGCTTTTTGAATTGTATGGTTTTACGCAAGAGAAACTTAAAACAACAATCAAAAATCTAGTAGGATAAATTTAAATATCGGCACTATTGCTTCGTTGGAAAGTTTTTCATTTACTTTAAGTAAACTTTAAAACTTTCCGCCTTGCACTAGCACCAATCTTTTAATTTATTGGCTCGCGGTTTCTTCCTAGTTTTCAATGTCATATTGGGAATCTATGTAGCTTGGGAACTAGGAAAATTCTTAGATAGGACTCTACTACATTTTTTAGTTGGAGTTTTGGAACTAGGAAAAATAATTTAACGGAAAAAATATGAAAAAAAACTTTTTTTTAATAGCTTTTATAAGCACTCTTTTTGTAACAGGATGTGCTACAAATACAGATAATCTTGCAAATGATGTTGTAAGAATATTAAAATAATATATCTAAACAAGGACGCAAAATGGACAAAATTACACTTCTTTCCCCTTACGATATGCATATTCACTTAAGAGATGGTGATATGCTCAAACTTGTAGCACCACTTACAAGTAAAACATTTGCAGGTGGTATTATTATGCCAAATCTTGTTCCTCCTGTTGAGACAAAAGAAGCGGTTGTTTCATATAAAAATAGGATTTTAGAAGCTATTGGAACGGATGAATTCACACCATTTATGACTTTATTTTTTAAACCTTACACAAAAGAGTTTTTGGAAGATGTAAAAGATGAAATAAGTGCAATAAAGCTCTATCCAGCTGGAATTACTACAAATAGTGAAGGGGGAGTTTCAGTTATCGATACGGTAGCTCTTGCACCTACACTGAATGCTATGGCTGAACTGAACATTCCACTTTGTGTTCATGGGGAAACAAATGGTTTTGTGATGGATAGGGAAAAAGAGTTTATGAGTGTCTATGAAGCACTTGCTGTTGCTTTTCCAAAACTCAAAATCATTATGGAACATATCACTACAAAAGAGGCAGTTGAATTGGTTCAAAAATACGATAACTTGTATGCAACTATCACACTCCAACATCTCCTTATCACACTTGATGATGTTGCAGGTGGGATGCTCAAACCTCACTTATTTTGTAAACCAATTGCAAAACGACCAGAAGATAAAGAGGCACTTTTAGATATCGCCCTTAGTGGAAACTCTAAAATAATGTTTGGAAGTGATTCTGCTCCCCATCCTAAACACAAAAAAGAGGCTTGTGGATGTGCAGCTGGGGTGTTTACTGCACCAATTGCATTGCAAGTTTTAGTTGAATTATTTGAAACACATGGAAAGCTTGAAAACTTAAGTAAATTCGTAAGCCAAAATGCTATTGATATCTATGGACTTACTCCATCTTCTAAAGCTATAACATTAGTGAAAAAAGATTTTGTAGTACCAGAAGCTTATCAGGGATTTAATGAAGTTGTAGTTCCTATGTATGCAGGGGAAACTATCAAATGGAACTTAGAAAACTAAAATTTTTTAGTAAATCAAAAAGGTAGGTTTTATAGCCTACCTTTTTTTTATATCTTGTAAAGAGTTATGGAATAGTTATATTTGTACTATTATCATCACTCCCATTACTAATTTTTATAGATTTACAGTTTATAGGTATTAAAGCCCCACAAGTTGAATCAAAATCTAAAGTGCTATTTATATTTCCATAAATAAGATAACTTTGTGTATTTGGTGTATCAAAATGGTAATTTATACTAAAAAGATTATTACTACCTTTTGTTGTTATCGTAGAATATGAATAATATGGTTGTCCTGAGAATGTTGTTTTTCTTACAATTCTTATCTGAGTATCTGAATTTATTAATGTTCCATTTACATCTTTTGTTTGACCATTTAATACAATATCATTACCTGTTGGTGTTGTAACATTATATTCTAATCCTAAAATATCTTTTTCTTTCCAAAATGCCAAAAGTTTATAACCTGTATTATCATATAAATTATTGATAGTGTAAGTTCCATTATCTAAATTGTAACTTCCGCTTTGATTTTGATAGTCAGCTAATGTAAGATGTAGATCTTGTGCAGCTACCCAAACATTTCCAGAACGATTTTCATCACATATCGAACTTCCACTTTTACAAATTGCAGTATAAGTTGCAGTTGGATGAGTATAATGGGCATGAAGCCAGATAGATTCGGTTCCTAAATCAGAAAAGCTAAATGGAACTGATTCATTATTTTCATTTAATTTTTTTAGTGTTCCAGTAATGCTTTTTCCAGATACAAATTTTCGTACATCAATTCCAGAAGTAGTTGTTATTTCTTGTCCAGCATTATTTGCATTTGTATTTGAAACAATATATTGTTCATAATCGATAGAAGTTACTCTATATCCACCTGTAGATTTTAGATTTTTGACTGATATGCTATTATTGTTATCATACGGAAGCATATAAATCCATCTATCATCATCATTTCTATTAACATCATTAAAATTTTCAACCATTACAAACATATCATTTGCTACAAATCCACCTGCTTTGATATTATTAAAGTGGTAGTTTGTATCCCCTTTTAATGATTGATTATCATCATTTGCATCATAACTTCCTTTATAAAAATATAAATAATTTTCATCCCCATTTGATAAAATAATAGATAATTTATTTTTTCCATTAGTTATAGATGAGACATTGATATCAACTGTCGTATTTGGAAAATTATATGTTGTTGTTTGATTTGCTTCATTTGTTATTTTTAAAGATGATACACTTGAAGTTAGTTTATGAGCCGTTATATTGTTATCGCCTAAATTTCCACCATTTAATTCAACATAATCCCACAGATTTTTTAATTTTGTTGTTTTATGTGTTACAAATTCATTATCTTCATTAAGTGTAAGAACACCTGTATCGTTTGCTATTCCAGACTTTATAGTATTTGGCAATGATGTTATAAGGCTTGAATACTGTGATGGAATACTATTAAATAAGTTTTTATTTTCAAGCCCATAATAATATTGACCAATTGTATTGACTTGAGCTAAGACACTTGCAGCTACATTGTTCGCTTCTTGGAGTGCTAAAGTGACATTTCCATCTGTCTCATTGCATTTTGTATTTCCAGC
>CAZHJR010000137.1:0-3057 GCA_964533335.1 uncultured Helicobacter sp.
TTAACACTTCAAAAAGATGCTCTACTAAAAGCTGGCTGTGAGAGAATCTATGAAGATGAACTAAGTGGAACAAAAGAAAATCGTCCAGGACTTTTAAAAGCATTAGAACAACTTAGAGAAGGTGATACATTAATTGTATGGAAACTTGATAGATTAGGTAGAAGTGTAAAAAGTCTTATTGAACTTGTAAGTGAACTGCATTCAAAAAATATACATTTTAAAAGTGTAACTGATTCTATAGATACTTCTACTCCATCTGGAAGATTCTTTTTTCATGTTATGGCATCTTTAGCTCAAATGGAAAGGGAACTTATAGTTGAAAGAACAAAAGCTGGACTTGTTGCTGCTAAAAAACTTGGTCGTGTTGGTGGAAGAAAAAGAGTTATGAGCGATAGTAAACTTGTAAGTGCTAAAAAACTTTTAGATGCTGGTGCTCTTCCAAGAGATGTAGCAAAAGATTTGGGAGTATCACTAGCTACTCTTTATAGATGGATTCCAGCAACTTAAGTTTTTTTATGCATAACCGTAAACGGAAATTATCGTACGGTAGAAATTAAAAAATAGAGAGACTCAAATAAATGGCTCTAGAAATGATTTTCGCATATAAATGTACGACATTAACTCTAAAAAAGATTTCTCATCGAGATATGAAGCACTTTTTTAACCAATCTGAAAAACTGGCACTGAATATCCGATTTTATAGTGCCGTACAATAATTTCCGTTTACGGTTATCAACCTTAGAGTGCTATTTTTTCCGAATTCTGTAGTGACCCGTATATTGAAAATAAGTATCCAACAAGAAGTTTTTCAAAAAATGCCATTAAATCAATTATTAAAAGATTAAGAGAAAAACTACAAATAAATATTATAAAAAATATTTATGATGAAGGTTATCAATTGGTAGTAAATCACTAAACGGAGAAATGACACTTTTTGTTATTTTTTAGATGTATAGTGCTAATTCAAAATATAAATCCAAAGGAAAAAAATATGAAAAAAATAGTTTTAGGAAGTTTAGCAGTTGTGTGTTCTTTGATGGCAAATGAGGTTGCTTTATATAATGCTCAGTGTTCTAGCTGTCATGGTGCAAAAGGAAATGAAGCTTTAGCAGGCAATCCACTCATAGCAGGACTAAGTGAGGCAAAATTAGCAAGTATGTTAAATGGTTATAAATCAGGTTTACTTAAGGGTGATACTATGAACAGTATCGCTGCTGGTTTAAGTGATAGTGATATTAAAAATCTTGCTAAATATATCGCTACATTTAAATAATTTCATCAAAACATAAATTTGATTTTTTAAGTGGAAAAGTGATGCGAAAAAGTCGTTCTAACCAATACTAAAAGCTAAAAGGTAACAAAATGGTAAAATTTATAAAAAGTAAAATCCGATATAAGATAATGTTCTTTTTATTTGTATTGATGACTATTAGTTCATTTATAACAATGTTTGTGATAGCAAACAATATCAAAAAAAGTAATCTTGAAACAACCAAAAAATCCCTCATAATGCTTAATGAATCAATATTTCAAAGCCTTAGAAGTGCTATGAATAGTGGCGATATTGAACAAATAAGCAAAGCAGAAAATAATGCACGAGAGATTCAAGGGGTCAAAAATCTTCTAGTTGCAAAAAGTCAACCATTGATTGATATGTATGCACAAGGTGATCTCTATACTAAAGATACACAAATACTTAAAGCTTTTCAAACAAAAAAAACAGAAATTCTAGAAAACACACAAAATGGACACACTATGAGGATGCTTCAGCCTATGGTTGCTACAACTGAATGTATAAGTTGTCATGCAAATCAAAAAGAGGGTGATGTTATCGGTGTTATTGACCTTACATTTTCCCTTGAAGATGCTGATAAAGAGCTCTATGTGATGCTAGTGAATGTTTTTATTATTTCTACTGTATTGGGTTGGGCTACACTTTTTGGTACTTTTATATTAATAAAAAGATCAACACAACCTATTGAAGTTTTAGAAGATGGGATAAAAAAACTTACAAGTGGTGATGGACAAAATAAGATTTTTGTTGAATCCTCAGATGAGATTGGTACGGTGGCAAATTATTTCAATCTTTACATCCAAAAAGTACAAGATGGAATAAACAATGACAATCTTCTTATTGAAGAAGCACAAAAAATAATTGACAAAGTAAAACATGGTATCTATGATACTACGATTGAATCTTGTACTACAAATCAATCTTTGGAAAGATTTAAAATAAGTGTAAATGAGATGATTTTAGCAACAAATCAACATCTTGTAAGTATTAATCAAGTGCTACAAAAATATAGCCAGTACGATTATATAAGTGAGCTATCCCTTAAAAATATAGAGGAAAACTCTGTTCTTTCCAATTTAGTAGATAATATTAACAATGTAAGGGACTCAATTACATATATGCTTATGGAAAATAAATCAAATGGTTTGACTTTGGGAAAAAGTAGTGATATTTTGATTGAAAATGTAAATCATCTAAGTCACAATACAAATAAAGCTGCAGCAGCTTTGGAAGAAACTGCAGCAGCTCTTGAAGAGATAACAGGCAATATCTCAAATAATACCAATAGTATTATTCAAATGTCAAAACTAGCTTTAAATGTGACAAATTCTGCATCAAAAGGGGAAGTGCTAGCAAATCAAACTACAGATGCGATGAATGAGATAGATTTTGAAATCAATGCTATTTTACAAGCAATTACAGTGATAGATCAAATAGCATTTCAAACAAATATTTTAAGTTTAAATGCAGCCGTAGAAGCAGCAACTGCTGGGGAATCTGGAAAAGGATTTGCTGTTGTTGCTGGAGAGGTAAGAAACCTTGCAACAAGAAGTAGTGAAGCTGCAAATGAGATTAAAAAACTTGTTCAAAAAGCAACACAAAAAGCAGATAACGGGAAAAAAATAGCAGATGAGATGATAAGTGGCTATAAAATTCTTAATGAAAATATCACTCAAACTATCCATTTAATAACAGATGTTGAGATGGCGAGTAAAGAGCAACTCTTAGGTATAAATCAAATTAATGATGCAGTAAATTCACTT
>CAZHJR010000138.1:0-3018 GCA_964533335.1 uncultured Helicobacter sp.
AAAAGCAGCTGAGATGATACTTGGAATTTTTGAAAGTAAATTAGCTGAGATTCGACAAGATGTAGTTGGTGGAGCTTATAAGTATTTTTAACAATAAATGACTTTAAGATAATATTTTTTAAATAAATATGTCAATATGCAATACTTTTAAAGAATAATTTCGTTTTCTGATACTATTTTATCAAAAATAGTGGAGTAGTATTATGAAAACACCAAATTTATTCACAATTTATAAAACAATGGAAAATCAAGAAAAAATGAATATGCAGATGCAATTAAATAAAGTACAAACTATACGAACTATTGAGTTATTTGCAGGAGTTGGTGGATTTCGGGTAGGTTTAGAAAAAGCTTCTTATAAAGATAAAAAGTTTCAAGTTGTTTGGAGTAATCAATGGGAACCATCTACAAAAATACAACATGCAAGTGATGTGTACTGTGCAAGATTTGGTTATGAAAATCATTCAAACGAAGATATATCAACTGTAAGTACCGTTGAAATTCCAGAGCATGATTTGTTGGTTGGCGGTTTTCCATGCCAAGATTATTCTGTAGCAAGTACCCTTAAAAATGCAAATGGAATTGTTGGGAAAAAGGGTGTCCTTTGGTGGCAAATTTATAGAATACTTGAAGAAAAAAAAGATAAAGCTCCAAAATATTTAATGCTTGAAAATGTTGATAGATTATTAAAATCACCAGCAACACAAAGAGGGAGAGATTTTGCATTAATTTTAGCATCTTTACATTCTCTTGGATATGCAGTTGAGTGGCGAGTAATTGATGCAAGTGTTTATGGGATGCCGCAAAGAAGAAAGCGAATTTTTATAATGGGATACAAGGAAGGAACTTCACAATATAACATTTTTAAAAATAATTCAAATAAAGAGATATTGAACAGTGAAGGTCTTTTTGCAAAAGTATTTCCTATTAATGAGATTGAATCAAAAAATATAATTACAAAAAGATTAAGTTCCGATTTGGTAGATATTACAAAAAATTTTAATAAAGAAACACCAAAAGATAATGCTTTTTTAGATGCTGGATATATGATTGATGGTATCTATCATACTTGTAAAATTACACCAAACTATAATGGTAAATCAAAAGTGCTAAAAGATATTTTAGAAGATGAGAATAGTATTCCAAAAGAATTTTATATAGATGAAGAAGAATTAAAAAAATGGGAATATCAAAAAGGTAGCAAATCTTTTGAAAGAGTAAATAAAACAACAGGGCATGTTTACAATTACAGTGAGGGAGGTATGAGTTTTCCTGATAGTTTAGACAAACCTGCACGAACTATAATAACAGGTGAGGGTGGGGCAAGTGCTTCAAGATTTAAGCATGTTGTTTGTGTTAATGGAAGATATAGAAGATTAACACCTGTAGAATTGGAAAGGGCGAATATGTTTCCAGATAATCATACTTTAGGAGTATCAGATACGAAAAGAGCTTTTTTGATGGGGAATGCTTTGGTGGTTGGAATTGTTGAAAAACTTGGGGAAGTTTTATTAAAAGAGATAAATTAATGAGTAAGTTACCATATGATTTAAACAATAAAGATTCAATAATCCAATATGCTAAACAACTTATTGGAAAATCATTAAAAGATGTCTGTGGAAAAGAGTTAATTGAAAATCAAAAAAACAAAGGTGGTTTTGGTCAATTATTAGAAAAATTTTATTTTTTATATGAGCCAAATTCTGATAGTGAACCAGATTTTAAAGAGGTCGGACTTGAGTTAAAATCGTCTCCTATTAAAAAGTTAAAAAGATTAGATTTTGTTTCAAAAGAGAGATTGGTATTAAATATTATTAATTATCTTGAAATTGTCAATCAACACTTCGATAACAGCTCTTTTTGGAAAAAAAACAAAAATCTTCTTTTGGTATTTTATTTTTATGAGAATGAAAAAAAAGCAATAGATTTTAAAATTGATATAGTAGATGAATGGGAATTCTCTGAAATTGATTTAGAAATTATCAAAAAAGATTGGAATATTATCTACCAAAAAGTAAAAGATGGGAAAGCTCACGAACTTTCTGAAGGTGATACACTTTATTTAGGGGCTTGTACAAAAGGGAGTAAAGGTGGAAATTTACGAGAACAACCATATAGTGATATAAAAGCAAAACAAAGAGCATTCTCTTTAAAGCAAGGATATGTAAATCATATCATTGCAACTTTGGTTGATAGCTCAAAAAAGAATTATGGTAAATTAATTTCATCTTTAACTATTGCAAAAACTACTTCATTAGAAGATATAGTAGTATCAAAATTTGAAAAATACTATAACAAAACAATTACTGATATTCAAACTGAACTTCAAATAGAACTGAATCCTAAAGCAAAAAACTTTAGTGCAAATATCACAAAAGCAATATTAGGAATTGAGCTAAAAAATGAAATTGAAGAATTTGAAAAAGCTGGCATAGTTGTAAAAACAGTAAGATTAGATGAAAATAATTTACCAAAAGAGGATATCTCTTTCCCCTCTTTTAAATTTGAAGAGATTATTAAAGAAACTTGGGAAAGTTCTGTTTTTAAAAGTATTTTAGAGCAAAAATTTTTATTCATATTTTTTAAATATGAAAATGGAGAGCTAAAACTTCAAAAAGCAAGATTTTGGAATATGCCTTTTAGTGATATAAATGAAGTGCGAAAAATGTGGCTTAAAACTAAATGTATTATAAAAAATGGAAATATTGTAAAAGAGATTAAATTTGATAAACATGGCAAAGAATATAGGGTAACTAATTTTCCAAATAAAAAATTTAGTCATATTTCACATGTTCGCCCACATGCACAAAATGCTAATGACACATATCCTTTAAAAAAAATGGATAAAGTAACTCAAATAAAGGAATATACAAAACACTGCTTTTGGCTAAATGCAAGTTATGTACAAAAGAATATTTATTTAAAATAAAAGATTGAGTTCATTTATCTTTTGGTTTTTCCATCCACTTTGGATTTGAAGCAACAATCTTAGGATAGATGCAACACTCTTTCGTATGG
>CAZHJR010000139.1:0-2987 GCA_964533335.1 uncultured Helicobacter sp.
TTTTATTAAAATTATAAATCTTTATAAAATACCACTCGCCCTTTACCAAGTTCTTTGGCTCTATACATTGCCTCATCAGCATGTTTAAACATATCATCTTTAGAGATAATATCATTACTAAAGATTTCAATTCCAATAGATACAGAACAATGATGTGTTACTGTTTTTATTTGATTATTTAAAATATACTCTTCTTCAATTGATTGAAGAACTTTTTGGGCTATATTACTCACATGGTTGATTGCTACATCTTCATTTTCCCCTATTTTTTCAAGTAATATAACAAACTCATCTCCGCCAAATCTTGCAACTGTATCGCTTTCTCTCACACAATTTCGAAGACGATTAGCCACTTCAATAAGTAATAAATCACCAATATCGTGTCCAAATTTATCATTGAGTGGTTTGAAATTGTCCAAATCTAAAAACATCAAAGCAAATCTATCATCGCTCCTTTTTGATAACTGCATAGTATGTTGTACTCTTTCATTGAGCAATCTTCGATTTGGTAAATGGGTAAGTGGATCATAAAAAGCAAGTTTATGCATCTCTTCTTCCTTTAATTTCTTTTGATTTATATCTCTTACCATCGCTTGAAGAACATTTTTTCCATCCAAAACAACTGCATTTAAAGTCACTTCAGCATAAAAATTTTCTTTGCTTTTGTATTTTGTATGTACCCATTCAAAATGTTCTCTACCATTTTTAAAAGCTTTGTTGATATGTTTAATAGCCTCTATTAATGAATTATCTCCATTTGGTTGGTGTGCTGGTGAAAGGTCAGATGGATGAAGTGCATAAAATGTCTCAAAATTAGGAGATTCAAAAATATCGAGTGTCGCTTGATTGCACTCAAAAAATCCATTTTCATCAAGTAGCATAACAGCATCGTGAGTAGAATCAAATAAAGCTCTAAATTTCTCTTCACTATATCTCAAATATGCTGTTCTTTCTTCTATTTTTTCTTCCATAATTCTATCATTGTTTCGAATATGCTCTATCATTGTATTAAATTGTTCTGATAATTCGGCTATTTCTGCAGTTCCTATCAAAACCAATTCTCCATCATTATGACCATTTTGAATTTGTTGCATTTGTTGTTTTAGTTCATTAATTGGCTTTATAAACATTTGATTTATAACTTGATTTACCAATATCAAAGCGATTAAAAGTAAAAAAACCAATAAAATAAAAATATACTCATATCTAAAAAACACCAACTCTTTCTCTTCAATAATCGTAAGATTGTACCATTCAACCTCTGGTAAATATGCTATCCCAACAAGTTGTTTAAGATTATCTTTTGTAACCCATACTGATTTGACTACATCTTTGTTTGTAGATTTTGAAAGCTCTTCCATCGCCTTTTGTATAGCTGTAACATCCTCTTTGTTATCAAATAAAGAATCAATTGTTTTATGCTCCCCATTTTTTTTAGTATAGCTTGCATAATCAATCATATCTTTTTCTTTGGCTAACTGTATTGCCATCTGTTTATCTATAAAATAATTTTTGCCACCATTAGTTTTAAGTGCTACAGATTCTTCTATAAAACTATCAAAATCAAATCCAGTTCCAATAACTCCGATAACTTTATCTCCATCTCTTAATAAACAATTGAGCCAAACTTTTGTGATTCCAAGAACTGCATCTCTATCTACATTAACAATAATATCCTCACCAACTTTGATTGAAGTATAAAACCAACTATCATTAGGATTTGTTTCTGCAAGAGTATATTGGAGTTGTTTATTGTTGAAGGTGCCATTTTTATCATTATAGTAATAATGTCCACTCTTTTTAAAAGCTACAAAATAACTTCTATCTTTGAATATATTTTTGTATTGCTCTAAAAGTGCGATACCCTCTTGATATATTTTTGGATTTGTTTCATCTTTTGCCATCTCTTTTAAAATTGGCTCTTTTGCCATTTTTGATACGAGTTCCATCTCTTTAAGAATCGGAGTAAGTGTACGATACTTATCAAATTCTATCTGTTTTTGTATATATCGTGAGTTCCACTCTTCGTTCATCTTATTACTAAAAGCTTTTGCTAGACAACAAAGCACATAACTTGCAAGGAGAAAGATTCCAAACATAAGAATAAGCAGTTTTGTTTTCAGTTTCATATTTTGTTTCCATTGCATACTTGTAAACCTCTATTTTGGAATTGTTTAAGATGATATGATTGAGGGAAAATCCAAATATCTATAATTTCCTCTTATTCCTATTTCATAATAATATCAACAAAAAATATGTAAAAAATAACATTCTTTCTAAAACACTTCATCTTTTCTAGAGATGAATCCAAAATGTTATTTTTTACATATTTTGTATTGATAGAATTAAAAAATCAAACCAATCGTAGCATCAAATCATAAATTGGGAAGTTTTTTTAAAAGGAAGGAAAGTGTGAAAGTAATCATATATGATGATAAAGAATCTACAAATCAGTTTCTATATTTCATTCAACTTATGCCTTTGGAGATAAGTGTTGATGTAGTCCATAATGGTGAAGATTTTTTAAATATGTACAAAAAACATTCTTATGATGTGTTGTTTCTCAATACAAATGATATATCAGGACAACAACTTAAAAAAGAGGTCATTAAAGAGAATCGATTCACAAGGATAGTTTCGATTAATAACTCACTAGAATGCAACGACCCTTTAGGGTGTGAATATTGCAAAACAAATACGAATACTTATAGAGTATTTAAACCTTTTACAATGGAGGCACTTTTCAAATCCCTAAAAGATGTAAAATGTGATACTGATTATAGTGATGGAACATTAAGGACAAAGCTATATATTTTGGAAAAAGCAATTCAAGACTTTTATTTTGATGAAGATACTTATAGATATAAAATTAAATTAGGTAAAAGAGATGATATCTTCGAACATATACCATCTTTAGTCTATTTAGTAGATATGCTCAATAAGCATAATATAAAGCATGTAGTTGAAGAGAGTTACATCCAAATTTT
>CAZHJR010000140.1:0-2885 GCA_964533335.1 uncultured Helicobacter sp.
ATTTAAACCAACAAGATAAAGAGTTGCAAACTATTCTTCATAAAAAAGAGGTTTTTTTAAACGATAACCTTTGTAATAAACTTCTTTTTAAAGGGGCAAACCCAACTCTTTGTGACAAAAAAGAGGAAAATCTTCTCTATCATGCCGCAATGAGAGGAATTGATGGGAAAAATATTTTAGATACTGCTATTAAATACGGGTGTAATATCAATACAAAAGTGAGAAATAATAACTCAATTTTAATGGAAACTCTTCTTGCATTTTATAAAATACCACTGCATGAAAAAGAAAGAAGAGAATCTCTTTTAAAAATGGCAGAGGAATTGGTTCATAGAGGAGTTGATATAAATTCTATCAATAATGATGGAGAAAATGGGTTATTTGAAGCGATAAGAAATAATGATTTCCATATTTGTGCTTTCTTTATCAATGCAAATATTGATATAAATTTACAAAATATTCACAGTGAAACCCCTTTGTTTCAAGCAGTTATGGATGGAATTGAAAAGCTTGATATTATTTTACTCCTTTTAAAATCTGGAGCAAATCCTACTTTAAAAAATGCCCATGGAAAAGATATTTTAGAAACTTTAAATGATTTGATTTTGTATATTCATGGCAAAAAAGAACTTCAAAATGAGCCATTAATGAAATATGCACAAAAAGAAAATCATTATATGGCAGTTTTAAAAGAGATTCTTCATAACTCAAACTATAATCTTCACAATCATACTTCAGATGGTGAACCACTCTTTTTTGCCCCATTATTATGTGGAGACTTTAATCTTTTTAAACTGTATATGATGTACAAATTTAAAATTAATTCCCTTGATAAACATAATCTCAATGTTTTTTATCATTATGTTTTCAAGATATTTCAAATAAATAGGTATCAAGAAAATTTCAAAAGTGTTCTCAATCTTATGATGAGTTATCAAATTGATATCAATTTGAAAGATAAAGATGGAAAAACAATCATCTCTAAAATCATTCAAAATAATACTAATATGAGACTCTTTGAAACTCTTCTGGAGAGTGTGCGATTTAGACTTGATTCAAGGGATAACCTTGGGAGAACTCTTTGCCATCAAGCAGTGCTCTCTAAAAATCTTGAAATTGTGAAGTTAGTTTTTCAAAAAGAAAATAATGTGATAAATATAGCTGATAACTATGGTATTTTGCCAATTACCTATGCTACTCTTTTAGGTCATTTTGAGATTGTTCAAGAACTTTTAAGATATAGCACAACTTTTATAAAATCTTCACAAAAAATCCAAATGGAAGTTCGTTGTAAATTTGCTCCAATGGTTGCAAAAGTTGATGAATTAAAATCAAAAACAACAGATGATGATTTATTACGAAAAATTGGGATTTTGATTGACCAAATTAAAATGGATTTTGCAATTGAAGTCTATTAAGATAGATTAAATTAATTTCATTACTTTTCCCATATCCATAAACATTCCACTATCCAAAGAGCTTTTGTAAGCTCCTTTTTAATTAATAAAGCTAAAATATTCGCCATTTTAGAGTGTATATATTTTCTTTTTGCTCGAAATTTATTTGAGATACAAGTTATCCCCTCATAAATTTCAAACAAAAGCTATAGTAAAAATACCACTAAAATTTAGGTTATTTCACGGTGAAGTAATAAAATAAAAAAGGGAAAGTAAATGAAGTTTTTAGAAAATTTGAAAATGAGTGGTAAAATTAATGTTATTACAATAATAACTACTGTTTTTCTGACTATTGTGGCGATTATTTCATATGTAAAAATGGATAATCTAAAAGAGAATTATGAAAATACAAGTGCAATTACAGGGCTTGCAGTAACTATTACAAAAACAACTGAACAAGGGTTGCAAGTATCAAATGCTTTAAGAGGGGTTATAATCAATCCAGATGATACAAAAGCAAAAGATAATTTTCTAAAAGCAGCTGGTGAGTTAGATAAACTTGTGGAGGAACTCAAAAATAGTTCAAAAATTTCACAAGGATATGGTAAATTTGAGATAGCACAGCTTTATAGTGCACAAAAAATAGTTATTGATACTATCATTACTAAAGTAAATAACAACGAATTACTTTCTAAAGAGGATAATTCAGCATTTACAAAAGAGTGGAGACCTTTAAAAGAGGGACTTTCAAAATGGCAAAAAGCTAACAACAAGAAAACTACAGAGTTAGGAACTGCCTTTAACGATACAGCAACAAACACATCACAATTAATTGTTGGGATTTTAATAGTGACAATTATTGTAATTTTAATTCTTATCCAACTTGTTGCAAGAACGATTGTTAGTGAGATGAATATTCTTCAAAGTGGGCTTTCGTCATTTTTTAAATATTTAAATAGAGAAACAACAAAAGCTGAATTAATTGATCTTCATAGTAACGATGAAATTGGTGCAATGTCAAGAGTCATCAATGAAAATATCAAAAAAACAGAAATTTTTATTGTAAGTGATAATGAATTTGTAGCAGATGTCATTCGATTTACAAATGAGTTAAAATCTGGAAACAACCTTGCAAAACTTCAAAAAGAGGCAAAATCACAAGCACTGAAAGAACTTGGAAAACTTCTTGAAGATTTAAGATATTACCTAGAACATACAATTGCAAGAGATGTAAATATGCTAGTAAATACTCTTGAAATTTATAAAAAAGGGGATTTTACGGCGAGATTTCCAAATCCTTATGCTAAAGTGGCAGTTTCTGTAAACGAACTTGGTGATTTTATTTGTAAAATGCTTGTAGAAAATAAACAAAATGGTCTTACACTAGATAATGGTAGTGATATTTTACTTGAGAATGTAAACACATTAAATACAAACTCAAATGAAGCAGCAGCAGCATTAGAAGAGACAGCAGCAGCATTAGAAGAG
>CAZHJR010000141.1:0-2741 GCA_964533335.1 uncultured Helicobacter sp.
TTTTATCTAAATAATTTCCAAATTTTTCTATAGCTTTTGAATTCATCCATTGAATGATTTGTTCGTTGTTATCTTCATGAATTTCAACAATGTATTCATCAATATAATTTAAAGTATTTTTGATACTTCTTAATTTAGATTCTAATAATTGTCCATAATTACCTTTAAGATTTTGTGCAATATCTCTCATACTAATTAAGTTAATTGGTTTGTTTGTATCAACATCTGTAATAATGATACGATTGATTTTATTTGCACCCATAACATCTACTACATCTTTAAGTGGTATATTCTCTTTTATTGAAATAATTGGAGAACTCATAACAGATGATATAGGAAGAGAGGTAGATATATTTTGATTTGCAATGATAACCGCATCTTTTTCTGTAAGAATTCCAATAGCTTCCCCTGTATGATTTGTTGCTATGATAGAACCTACTTTATATTTTGTCATTGTTTCAAAAGCATTATAAATCGTATCATCCTCAGATAAGGTTATAAGTTTTTTATTTCTATCTAGTATCTGAGAAATCAAAATATCTGTTTTAAAACTATTTTTCTCAAGATTTTTGACTAACACATCTTGTGTAACGACACCTTTAAAAGCTCCAAAATCATCAACAACTATAAGTCGTCTGATACTATTATCAATAAGAATATGTAAAGCATAATCTACACTTCTTTTCTTATTGATAGTAATAGGTCTTTGAAATTGAAAAATATCTATGATGAATTTAGTTTTGTCTATATTTTGATAAATAATTTCTAAAATATTTCGTTCTGTTAATATCCCTATAGGAATATTACTCTCTACAACAACAACTACACCTTGATGATTTTGATTCATAAGTTTGATAGCATCTTCAAGAGTTCCAGATTTTTCTATCGATATATGTTCTTTGTACATCAAATCTTCAAGTATTGTCATTGTCTATCCTTTTTGTATATATTTTACTATTCTGTTTTTCTTATTCTAATACTAAGTTCTTTAAGTTGTTCTGGGTCAACTTCACTTGGTGCTTGTGTAAGTAAACATTGTGCTTTTTGAGTTTTAGGGAATGCAATAACATCTCGAATACTATCTGTTCTAGCAAGTAACATAATAAGTCTATCAAATCCTAAAGCAAATCCACCATGTGGAGGTGCTCCAAATTCTAAAGCATCAAGTAAGAAACCAAATTTTTCTCTAGCTTCTTCATCACTGATTCCCATAAGCTCAAATACTTTTGCTTGAATATCTTGTTTATGTATTCTTATACTTCCACCACCAAGCTCAGTCCCATTTAGAACAATATCATAAGCAATAGAATCGATAGCTTCAAGATCACTTGTATCACTTAAATCTTTTGGCATAGTAAATGGATGGTGAAGTGCTTTTGTTCTTCCATTTTCAACTTCAAACATAGGGAAATCAACAACCCATAAAAATTCAAAAGTGTCCGCTGGGATGATATCCATCTCACGAGCCAAAAATAGTCTAAATCTTCCCATATAATCCCAAACAGTTTTTTTATCTCCAGCACCAAAGAAAACAACATCACCAACAACAAGATTTGTTCTTTTTACAATCTCTTCTAAGTCAGCTTCACTAAAGAATTTTGTGAGTGGACCTTTTAACCCATCCTCTTTCATTTGGAAATATCCAAGACCATGTGCACCAAATTTTCGTACATAATCTTCAAAGCCTTTCATTTGTCTTTTAGAAAAAATATTATCTCCATTTGGACATCTTAAAGCTTTTATCCTATTTGCTTTTGGATTTTTTGCGATATTTGCAAAAATTTCATTTGTGCTATTTGCAAAAATATCAATCACATCAACCATCGCCATATCAAATCTCATATCTGGCTTATCACTTCCATAATATTCCATAGCATCACTAAACGTCATACGATTGAATTTTTTTGGTATCTCATGACCAGCCGCTTGGAAAATATTATAGATAAGTGTTTCAGCTACTTCCATAACATCTTCTTGATTACAAAAAGACATCTCAACATCTATTTGTGTAAATTCTGGTTGTCTGTCTGCTCTTAAGTCTTCATCTCTAAAACATTTTGCAATTTGGTAATATCTATCAAATCCACTTACCATTAAAAGTTGTTTAAAAAGTTGTGGAGATTGTGGAAGTGCGTAAAATTCGCCACCGTGAACTCTTGAAGGAACTAAATAATCTCTCGCACCTTCTGGAGTTGATTTTGTTAAAATTGGAGTTTCAACATCTAAAAAACCTAAACTATCAAGTGTATTTCTAGCAGCGATTCCCACTTTACTTCTTAATTTAAAAATATTGTATGATCTTTCTGTTCGAAGTTCTAAAAATCTATTTTTAAGTCTTATCTCCTCATTTACCCTTTCGTCCCCTAGTTCAAATGGCATAGGCTTACTTCTATTTTCGATAATAAGAGTATCTAAAACGATTTCGATTTTTCCAGTTTTGAGTCTTGGATTTTCCAATCCTTCCCCTCTTGCTCTGATTTTTCCAGTAGCGATAAGTACAAATTCATCTCTTACTTTATCTGCTACTTCCCAAGCTGCTTTATTATCAGTTGGATCACAAACAAGTTGTACAATCCCACTTTTGTCTCTTAAATCTATAAATATCAATCCACCGTGGTCTCGTCTACTATTGACCCATCCAGCGACTGTAATTGTTTCGCCAATATTATTTTCTGTTACATCTGTGCAATAATGTGTTCTCAAAATTAACCCTCTCTAAGTTATAAAAATTTCGCGATTAT
>CAZHJR010000142.1:0-2603 GCA_964533335.1 uncultured Helicobacter sp.
ACAAGGAACACTTTTTGAATAGATAAAATCATAATACTCTCTAAGGCTTTATAATGAAACAGCTTATTTGTGATTTTTGTGGAAAAGAAGAAAGTCAGGTCGAAAAAATATTTAGTGCCGAAAAGTCGAATATTTGCAATGAATGTATCGATACTTGCTTTCATATTTTAGACAAAACAAGAATCCAAAAAGAAAAAGCTGAATTTCAAAAAGGGATTTTAATCCCAACAAAAATCAAAGAGCACCTTGATAACTATGTAATAGGGCAAGACGATGCAAAAAAAGTATTGGCGGTTGCCCTTTACAATCACTACAAAAGAATCGACAAACCAAGCTTTAAAAATGTAGAACTAGAAAAATCAAACATTATGCTCATTGGTCCTACTGGAAGTGGAAAAACACTCCTTGCAAAATCACTAGCCAAAATAATGAATGTCCCATTTGCAATAGCGGATGCTACAAGTTTAACAGAAGCTGGATATGTTGGGGAAGATGTAGAATCTATCCTTTCACGGCTTTTGGTTGCTTCTGATTTTGATGTAGAGAGGGCTCAAAAAGGGATAGTCTATATCGATGAGATAGATAAGATTGCCAATAAAAGTGAGACAGCATCAAGTGGAAGAGATGTAAGTGGTGAGGGTGTGCAACAAGGACTTTTGAAGATTTTAGAGGGTGCTGAGGTGTATGTTCCTCTTAAAGGTGCAAAGAAAAACTCTTCAACTGAAACAGTTCTTTTGGATACGACTCATATACTTTTTATCTGTGGTGGTGCATTTGTAGGACTGAATGGAGATGATGAAAAAAGTAAAAAATTCAAACCTAAAAAGATGGGTTTTTTAACAGTAGAAGAGGCTGAAAAGAAAAAGAAGAAAGAGATTGAATCAAAAGATTTGATGGGATTTGGGCTGATTCCTGAATTTATCGGAAGGATTCCAGTTATCGCATCTCTTGATGAACTTTCTATTGAAGATTTGATAAAAGTTCTCCAAGAGCCTAAAAATGCGATTCTTAAACAATACCAAGCACTTTTTGAACTTGATGGGATAGAGTTGGAGTTTGAAACAGAAGTGATAGAATATATCGCAAGTTTGGCTAAGGAAAAGGGTGTTGGGGCAAGGGGATTACGAAGTATTATAGAAAAAGCGATGCTCCCTTTGCAGTATGAACTTCCAGCTGATGAAACGATAGAGAAATATACTCTTAGTTTAGAGTATGCAAAAGCAATATTAGAAAAATAAGGGTAACTATCAAATAAATTCTCTTTCGATGCGATTACTCACTATGGGAATCCCCAAACCTAAAGGTTTGACCCATAGGAGTAAAGTATCTCATTCAAATTTATTTGATAGTTATTGACAAATTTAAAGTAAGGATGTAACCAATGAATGAAACAAAACCACTCCAAATCAACCCTTTGAAACTCTCTCAGCCGATGGGTGCATTGCTTTGTTTTTTGGGTATCAAAAATACGATGCCTTTGATGCATGGAGCTATAGGGTGTGCAAGTTTTTCTAAAGTTTTTTTTACAAGACATTTTAATGACCCAATCGCAATTCAAACAACAGCAGTCAATGATATCACAGCGGTTATTGATGGGGGAGATTATAGTATCAGTGAAGCTATCAAAAATATCACTGCAAAAGTACAACCAGACCTTGTTGGACTTTTTACAACAGGGCTTACTGAAACAAAAGGGGATGATATCAAAGGGGCAACTTATTTGCTTCGTGATGTTCAAAAGATGGTGTATGTCCATACTCCCGATTTTGAAGGTGGGCTTGAAAGTGGTTGGTCAAAGTCGATAGAAGCTTTAATTGAGCAACTTGTAGAGGTGCAAACTGAAACAAAACCCTCAAAAGCTCTCCTTATTCCAAATGTAAACTTTACACCACTAGAAACTGAAAAACTCAAAGAGCAAATAGCACTTTTTGGATTTGATGAGGTTTTGGCATTGCCAGATTTGAGTGAATCACTTGATGGACATCTTGGTGTGAAGCAAGGTGCTTTAACAAGTGGTGGGATAAGCATTGAGGAGATAAAAAATCTTGCTAATTGTCAAGTTGTTATCACTATTGGAGAGAGTGTACAAAAAGCTGGAGAGAAGTTTTTAGCTAAAAATGAACTTATAAAACATCTCCATTTTGATGCTGTTTGTGGGTTACTTAATAGTGATACATTTTATAAAAGTTTGATGGAGTTACAAAATCTAAAAGCTCCCCATCCATCAATTCAGAGATGGAGAAAAAGGTTGCAAGATGCCCTTTTAGATACCCATTTTGTGTTGGGTGGAAAAAAAGTTGTACTCGCTTTAGAATATGACCAAGCTCTTAGTATAGGTAGTTTGCTAAATGAAGTAGGTGCAGATATCGTAGCCGTTGTGATACCAAACAAAATTGTAACTTTACAAAATTCAATCTTCAAAAATGTTATTGTAGGGGATATGAGTGATGTTGAAAAAGAGATGGAAAATAGTGACATTTTAATATCAAATTTTCATGGAGAAAGGATTTGCCAAAAGCTTCATAAAACACTTATTTTAAGAGGTTTTCCAAATTATGAAGCAGTTGGAAATCAACTTAAATATGATTTGCTTTATGAGGGAA
>CAZHJR010000143.1:0-2577 GCA_964533335.1 uncultured Helicobacter sp.
TATTATAAGAGATATTTTGATTTTTTTGATAAAAAGCGATATTGACTATTGGGATATCGATATCAATATCAAGAGGTTTGATAAGTGGTTGCATCGCATTCTTAGGCATCATATCCATATTTTGCATCACTTTATCATAAATCTTTAGATTTGAAATCTCTCTATTTTGTCCGATATAGTACATTACATTGACAATCGCTACATTATCAGTGCTGACACCATAAATATGTTCCACTCCATTTACCTCTCTTAGCTTTTGCTCAAGTGGTTCTGTGATAAGTTTTTCTATCTCTTTTGCATTTAGTCCAGGGGCTGGAACGATGATACTTCCACCACTAATAGCAATTTGAGGATCCTCTTCTCTTGGCATAACCTCTAAAGCTAAATACCCAATAAGAAGTAAAAATGCAGCTAAAACTGAAGTGAGTGGATTGTAAATAAAGTTTTTTGCTAGTTTCCCAGCGGTATCTTTTGGTTTGAGATTGGCTAATATTTCCATTGACATCCTCTATCCTTTAATTGATATTGATTTTTGCATACATTCCAGGATACACTCTACTTGGTTTTTTAAATCCAATTTTGATAATAAAAGTATGTGTAAGGGGATTTAAACTAGGAACAATTGATTTAACGATACCTGTCCCAGAGTAATTAACCGATGGGATTTCAAAAGGGATTTTTTTACCAAGTTTTACTTTATCAAGGTCGCTTTCATTTACTTCAATTTGAATTTTAATATCACCAATATCAGTTAAAACCATAGCTGGCATACCAGGGATTGCCATCTCTCCCACTTTAAGCATCCTTTTTGTCACTATTCCACTGTTTGGTGCTTTGATAGAAAAATATTTATTTTGGTTATCTACCTCTTTGCTTTGCGATTTTGCGATAGCTACCATATCTTGTAGGTTTTTGTAGTTCATCTCTAACTGCTCCACTTGCACTTTTGCTACAAGCCCTTTTTCATACAATCTTTGATGTCGTTCAAGATTCATCTTTACAAAATTCATTTGTGTTTCGTACATACTTACTTGTAAATTTGCTTGATTTTTCTTTTGGCTAATATCTTCAGATTCTATATCATAAAGTGGGTCACCCGTTTTGACATAAGACCCCTCCCTTACATAGACATTTTTCACATATCCCATATTTCGACTTGTGATATATTTTTCGTTATCTGAGATAACTGTTCCACTAAATTCTAAAGCACTTGCAAATGTTGCAAAAGATAAAAGTGTTGGTATTAATAATTTTTTTATCATTGTGTTGTTCCCCTTTATTTTATACTATTTAAATCATTACCGATTGAGAGTTGAAGTTCAGCCAAAGCGATTGTAAGCTCATACTTTGCCATGATTACATCTGTGATAGCTTTTTGTTGATTTGCACTTTGCAGTAATAAATCATTCATACTCATAAGTTGGTTTTTGTACATCTCTTTTGATTTTTCCAAAATATCATTTGCAAGATTTTGAGCTTTGAGTTTCTCCTCTAAAATAGAAGCTTTTGTTTTGCAAGTAAGATATGCTTTTTCAACACCAAGTTTGAGTCCATCTTTCATATATTCAAGATAATGTTTCGTTTTTGCATACTCAATCTTCGCTTTTTCGATATTTGAAGAGGTTGTAAGCCCATCAAAGATTTTATACTCTAACCCAACAGCTAAAGTATAATAATCTTTTGCTCCTCTTATATTGTCTATTTGATTATCATTAAATCCATACTCAAAATGAGACCCAATCATAGGATAGTTAGCACTCTTTTCAAATTCAACTTTTGCAGCCATTGTTTTTGTATTTTGTTCCATCCATTTCAAATCATCTCTATTAGCAATAGCACTTTCTTGTAATATCTTCAAATCATCATTATTTGAATGGAAAGTTTTAAACTCATTGACACCATCAATTTGCTCATCATTTGTTAAAAACTTCAAATAAGCAAGAGCGAGAGCATATTGGTTTTTAGAATCAAGTATCATAGTGTTGATTTTCATATCAAATACTTCAGATTGTTGGATATCAATATTTGTGGTATAACCCTCTTTAAACATCTCAGTTGCAAGATAAACAAAAGAGCTTGAAGTTTCTTTTATTTTGTTTGTTGCTTCAATAAAATGTTTAGCAACAACCGCACCATTGTAAGCTTTAAGAACTTCAAGTTGGAGTTGTTTTTCATCAAAATTGTATTTTGCTTCATTTGCTTTTACTTGAAGTTTTGACATCTCTTTTGCACTTTGAAGTTTGTATCCTGTAAAAATAGGAAGCTCATAAGTAAGTTTTGTTTCAAAGTTTGTTCTTGGATTTGGATAATTAAGTGCATCAGGTGCTACAGTTCCTACTGGTGTTCCAGCTGGTGGGATGACTGTAAATCCAAAATCTTGCATTTGAGCTTCTCGTGACATTAACTTCATCCCAAAAGCATTCAGGGCATTATTTGTTTTTCCTATATTCTCATTAAAAGTAAGATTTCCAAGCTCATAGCCTCTAGCATTCCGATAATTTACTTTACTTGTTTCGATATCGAGTTTTTTTGCTTTAAGTTCTTTATTGTTGGAAAGTGTTTTTAAAAGTGCCTCTT
>CAZHJR010000144.1:0-2538 GCA_964533335.1 uncultured Helicobacter sp.
TCCACTCTCATCTTATCGTGGTTTTTTTGGTTGTAAACATTTTAGTCAAACAAATGAGATTTTGAAAGAATTAGGAAAAGAGCCAATTATTTGGTAAATTTTTTGATTTCATTTTTTAAGTTTTTTTTGTACATAACATACTATCCTACAAAAAAATAAAGAGAAAAAGATGATAGATTTACAATTGCAATATCCATATAAAAAGCTTAGTCAAATATTTTACAATGATGAAAAACCAATACCTCTTAAAAATCCACGATTAATTAGCAAGAATAGTGAGTATCTTCAAGAGATAGGATTGAATTTAACTGATGAGGAATTAACAAAATTACTGAATGGTCAATTGATGATAAAAAGTTTTGCCCCTTATGCAGCAGCTTATAGTGGACATCAATTTGGGTATTTTGTACCAAATCTTGGTGATGGCAGAGCACTTAATTTTGGAGTAATCAATGGTGTTTATCTTCAAACAAAAGGGTTAGGTGTCACTAAATATTCACGAAATGCAGATGGAAGAGCTGTAGTTCGTTCAAGTATACGAGAGTACCTTATGAGTGAGGCTATGAATGGATTAGGAATACCTACAACTAGGGCGGCTGCAGTTATGATATCGGACACGAGGGTTTATAGGGAAACAGATGAAAAATGTGCAGTAGTCCTTCGTGCATCGTCTTCATGGATAAGATTTGGAACATTTGAGTTCGCAAGGTTACAACATAAACCTGAATTATTAAAAGAGTTAGCTGATTTTGTTATAGCTGAATCTTATCCACATCTTTCACTTTTAAAGAATAAATATGAAGAGCTGTTTTTTGCAATTGTGGATAAAACTATCACTTTAATGGCACTTTGGCAAAGTGTAGGATTTATGCATGGGGTGATGAATACTGATAATATGAATATAGCGGGTTTAACTATCGATTATGGACCATTTGCTTTTATGGAGGAGTTTCAACGGGAATACATTTGCAACCATTCAGATCATGAAGGAAGGTATAGTTTTGCAAATCAACCTTTTATTGCAAGATGGAATTTATTAGTTTTGGCTCATAGTTTTAAAGATATCGCAAATCATAAGCTTATGGAGAATTATGCAAATAATTTTATTGGAAGGTTTAAGGAGGAATATTTTGAAATCATGAGTAAAAAATTAGGATTTGAAAAAACTCAATTTGAAGATAGAGACTTTATTCTTCAACTCTTTGATGTTTTAGAGATTTGCAAGATTGATTATACGGTATTTTTTTACTATTTGAGTTGTGGGAATTTAGATGAGATTTTGATGATGAGTGAAAATAGTGAAACGATGAAAATGTGGTTAGATGACTATCAAAAAAGGGTTGAAAGTGAATCTATTTCAAAGGAACAAAGATTGATAAAAATGAGAAAAGTCAATCCAAAATATGTTTTGAAAAATTATATTTTACAAGATGTTATTAGGGATGTTGAAATGGGTAATAGTGAACTTTTAAATGATATGCTTGAAATTGCAAAAAATCCCTACGAGGAACATCTAAAGTATGAAAAATACTCTAAACCAACTCCAAAAAATCTAGGTGGATTTATTTGTAGTTGTTCTTCATAAAGTTTTAGATAAAATCACCATTAGAATGATAGATATAGATAAAATTTTAAATAATATTGAGATGGATAATCTCATCATACCTTTTGGAAGAATCCACAAAATAAACTCTACAACAGTCGTCGCGAGTGGTTTAATCGTAGCTATTGGAGATGTGGTAAAAATTGAATCTGAAAAACATCTTTATACTGTTCTTGGGATGGTAGCTTCCATCATAGATGATGAGTTTACAATCGTCCCCTTTTCATTTGTTGATGGGTTTCGGATAAAAGATAAAGTGTATTTGCAAAAAGATGGACTCAATGTCAGGTGTGGTTATGGACTTTTAGGAAGAGTTATCAATGCACTTGGGGAACCAATTGATGATAAAGGAAAGATTTTAAATCTTGAAGAGAGTTCTCCTATCAATAAAGATTCTATTTCTCCTCTAAAACGGGGGATTATTAGTGAAAAATTTGCAACTGGTGTCAAAGCAATTGATTCTATGCTTACTTGTGGTAAAGGGCAAAAAGTTGGTATTTTTGCTGGAAGTGGTGTTGGAAAATCAACTTTAATGGGGATGATAGTTAAAGGTTGCGAAGCTCAAATTAAAGTGATTGCTTTGATAGGAGAGAGGGGTCGGGAGATTCCTGAATTTATCCACTATAACTTAGAAAATAATCTTGAAAATACTATTATTGTGACCGCTACGAGTGATGAGTCCTCTTTGATGCGAAAATATGGTGCATTTACAGCAATGGCAATAGCTGAATTTTTTAGAGATAAAGGGCATGATGTCCTTTTAATGATGGATAGTGTAACAAGGTTTGCTATGGCTCAAAGAGAGATAGGACTCAGCACTGGTGAACCACCAGGACGAGGTGGATATCCACCTTCTGTTTTTGCACTTTTACCACAACTTATGGAGAGGGCTGGAGCAAATCAAAAAGGGACAATTACTGCATTTTTTACTGTTT
>CAZHJR010000145.1:0-2316 GCA_964533335.1 uncultured Helicobacter sp.
GCATTTTGTAAATGGAAATCATCCAAAACAAATACAAATATCACTCTTCCAAGTGAAGCGATGTGGTATCGACTTCATGAAGTTAGTGGATTAAAAGATGAGCCACTTTGGGATGAAGTGGCACCTGCAAATATCAATCTTGAACATTATTGTTCACCTACAGCAGTAGATGAATTTGCTCATGGGGATTTTTACGATGTTATTGGAAATGTTTGGCAGTGGAGTAGTACAACTATTGATGGCTATAAAGGATTTGAGATCCATCCTGTGTATGATGATTTTTCTGTTCCTACATTTGATAGAAGACATAATCTCATCAAAGGTGGCTCATTTATCAGTACAGGCAATGAGGCACTTTTGAGTTCAAGGTATGCTTTTAGAAGACACTTTTTCCAACATGCTGGGTTTAGGTATGTGGAAGTATCAAAGGAACATAAAGAGGATATTGAGGTTTTTCAAGATGAGATAACTTTTAGGGAAATTGCATTTTTTGAAAAAGTGGCAACACAGAGTAAACCATTTATCAAAGAGGAGTATAAAAGAGGACTCAACCTTGGATGCGACTATGGAAAAGTTGTTTTTACTCTTGCAGAGAACTTTGAAAAAATCGTAGGGATAGATTTTACCGCTAGAAATATTTTGATAGCACAAAAGAATTTAGAGCTTCAAGGTTATCGAAATATTGAATTTTGGCAAGGGGATAGCTGCAACCTTAAACCCCATTTCCAAGGGTATGATTTTATACTACTTACCAATAACTATGAGGAGATTTACAATCTTAGCCATCTTTTACAAGAGTTACCAAAAAGACTCAATAATGGCGGAAGAATTATTTTCGCTTTTAGAAATTTTGTTGATGTGGAGCAATTAGAAAAGATTTTAGGGGAAACTTTACAACTTATAGAAACCCAAGAAACTTTTACAGTTTGGGAAAAATAATGCAAAAAAACTCTATCAATTTTGATAAAAAGATAGATAGAATAGAAACTGATTGTGTAAAATATGATGGACTTCAAAACTATTTTGGTTGTACGGATGTAAAACCTCTTTGGGTTGCTGATATGGATTTTGCTACACCTAAATTTGTCCAAAAAGCCCTCAAACAAAAAATAAAACAAGAAATCTTTGGATATGAAATTCCAAGTGAAAAATCATTCGAGGCTATTATCAATTGGCAAAAAAGACACGATTTAGAACTTCAAAAAAATAATATTCTGATTTGTTCTGGTGTGGTTCCCTCTTTAAAAGTTGCTGTTGAGACTTTTAGCCAGATTGGTGATGAAGTGATTGTTTTCCCACCTGTATATTTTCCTTTTTTTAGTGTTATCAAAGATTCTAATCGAGAGATGATTGAAAGTAATCTTATTGTAAAAGATGGTTATTACGAGATCGATTTTAGTGATTTTGAATCTAAAATCACCTCAAAAACAAAGCTTTTGCTTCTTTGCTCGCCTCACAATCCAGTTGGAAGAGTGTGGAGTAAAAGTGAACTTGTAAAACTCAATACTATTTGTAAAAAACATAATATTTTAGTTGTCTCTGATGAGATTCATAGTGATTTGGTATTTACAAAGTTTACTTCGTATGCAACTATAAATTCAAGCTCACTCATCCTCAATGCTCCAAGTAAAACATTTAATGTAGCAGGATTCAATACCTCGTATGCCTTTAGTTTTGATAATGAGATACTTGAAAAGTTTAAAATAGGTGCAAAACAACACCATATTACCTCTTTAAATACTTTTTCAAATACACTTATCCAAAGTTGCTATAGTCTTGAAGGGGTATTTTGGTTAGAAGAATTATTAAGATATTTAAAACAAAATATAGCTTTTACAGAGAAGTTTTTTATCAAAAATCTCCCTGCTATTGAGGTGATAAAAAGTGAATCTACATATCTTTTATGGCTAGATTTTAAAAAGACTGGACTCAAACACAAAAAAATAAAAGATAAACTTTTAAATGAGGCAAAAGTAGCTTTAAATGATGGAGTAACTTTTGGGAAAAATGGTAAGTATTTTTTCAGGCTTAATATCGCCTTACCGAAAAAAGAACTTAAATTGGCTCTTAAAAAGATACAATCTAAGTTTTGAAATTGATATTTTTTTAATAATCTTTTTATACAATCAAAATACTTTATAAAGATTGGAGGTACTTATATGAAACTTTATGCACCTTGGGAAAAGGCATTTGAAAGAATAGCTACACCGTTTGAGCACTTTTTACATGCTCAAACAACTACAGGTTTAGTTTTGATGATGATGACTGTTTTAGCTCTAATCTTAGCTAATACTCCTCTTGCAGAGGCTTATGCTC
>CAZHJR010000146.1:0-2297 GCA_964533335.1 uncultured Helicobacter sp.
TTGATTTATAAAACATCAATCTCTCAATCCAAAACCAAACAGAGATAAAACTCATCAACACTAAAAGCCCAATAACCCCATACTCAACAAGTTGCTTTAAAAACTCAATATCCATCTTTATAACCCTTTTTTTGAGTTATTTTAGATAAATATTGTTAATTAAATGTTAATTAGGGTCTAAAATTTCTAAAATTTAAACCTTGCATTGATATATGTATATCTTCCTGCTTCATTGATAAGCATTACACCATCACTTGTTCCTGCTAGTGTTAAATCTTTATAAGTATTTGTTGCTGCATAAGTTTTATCCAAAATATTATCCATTCCCACTGTTACATCTATATTTTTTGTAAAAGTATGGTTGTATTTTCCATTAAGTATTGCCCAACCAGAAAGTGCTTGTTCACCGTTGTTTGCATCATAATTAGACCATTTCTTTCTAGCTACCATCTCTAATGTTGCTTTATGTGTATTATCATCATATTGTAAAGCTAAATTTGCTTTTAAAGGTGTGATATCTGCCATATCCGTATCTGTTTGACCAGTAAGTGCATCTTTTGTCCCTTTTTGGTAGTTAAGTCCAAAATCAAGTGAAAGTGTATCTGTCATATCTTTATAACCATTTAATTCAACTCCATAAATTTTTGCATCTGTATTTACATATTTTGATGTAGCTCCATTTGTTCCACTTACTTGGTAGTAAATATAATCTTTTAAGCTACTATGAAATAGTTTTGTTTTAAGTCCAAAACTTCCAGTGTTAAAATCAACTCCAAAATCAACTTCTGTATTTCTAGTTTGTTCTAAATTACCTGTTGCTAAATTATTGCCCCCTGCCATATAAAGCTCTTTTGCATCAGGAACTCTTGAAGATTTTCCAGCTCCAGCAAAAAGTTTTAAACTTTCATTCGCTTTAAAAGTCGCTAAAATATTTCCACTGATAGAATTATAATCTTTATCGGTATCTGCTGTTGTATGTGCCCAAGAATCTGTAGTTGTCATACTCTTTGCTATTTTATTTGCTTTAATATTTGTAGAATCATATCTAGCTCCAACTTCAACATTTAAACTTCCCAAGTCAACACCCATTTTCCCAAAAAGTGCTTTATTTTTTGTATCAACATCTGGGATAAAAAATTGATCCATATAAGTTGTAGCAGTTCTAGTTTTTTTATAACCATTCCAATTTCTATCACTTGTATCTATCCCTAAATCAATTTTATGAAGTCCAGCTTCAAAGCTATTTTTGATTTTTATCCCTGACATCTCAGTCTCTACATAAGCATCTGTAATTGTTGTTGGTGTGCTAGAATTTCTAAATTCTGTACTCATTAAATGTTGTACATCAGATTTATAAGTATCAATTTTTAGCTCTTTTGAATAGTCACTTAGATTTTTTACAGTTGCCCCAAAACTTAAAATATTACTATCATCATAATTTGCATCCATTGTACTTGATGGATATAAAATATCATCGCTTCTATTTGCCATATAACCAAATCTTAGTTCACTATTATCTGTTGGATTTACAAAGATTTTAGCTGTTGCTGTTTTTTTAGTAAAAGCATCCATATTTTTGTTAGCTGTTTTGTAAGTTGCACCAGTTGTAGGTGTACCTAATTTCGCATCAAGTTGCTCAGATAATCTTTTCCCATTTCCATCTTTATACTGCTCACCACTTTCAGTTGAACCACTTACAAGAACTCTTACTGTACTATTTCCACCACTTACACTAGCAGCTGCTTTTTGGTAACCAAAAGTTCCAGCATTAAGATTTACTTCCCCATTAAGTCCTTCTTTTGGATCTTTTGTTTTAACTTTTACTTTAGCACTCAAAGCTCCAAAACTTTCCACATCAAAAGGTCCACCGATGATTTCAACATCTGATACATTGTTTGTTACGATATGGCTTGTTGGTGGATCCATTCTATTTGGACAAGCTCCAGCTATACAACATCCATCAATATCAATTGCAATATTGTCTTTTTTTTGCCCTCGAACGATGATATCATTTGCGATTCCACTTCTTCTTATAAGTGATACACTTGCACTATTTTTACTGAGTGCTTCAGCAAGGTCAGCTGATTTAAGCTCCTCTCCACTTATATTTTCAACTTTTGAAGTAACTCCATTTACAGTTACATTTACTTTCCCTAAATCAACCTCTGCTCCAATTAAAAATGAAGCTGTACATAACGATAATGTTACAATCTTTTTATTCATACATATATTCCTTATTCTATTTTTGTGCTTGTTAAATTTCGAAGAATAATTGTAACTTTCATCTGTTAATTGAT
>CAZHJR010000147.1:0-2285 GCA_964533335.1 uncultured Helicobacter sp.
ATATTCTTGCATGGCAAGAAAAAGACTTTTAGGGGATGAGATAAAAAATGAAATTGTTCCAATGTCTAAAATAGCACCTTTGAGTGGTTTTTTTACATATGGAGAATTTTATTATTGCAGTGCAAGTTCAACTTGTTCAAACCATCTATTCAATCAAACGATGACAGTTTTAACATTAAGTGAAAATCTCAATTCAATCAATCTTATAGAAGATAGTAAAAAAGTTGAGAATCAGCGAAAGATACAAACAGTAAAAGCACTATCACATCTTATATCAGAAACATCAAAAGAACTTAATGATTTAAATGAAAATTTAAAGAGTAAAATAGATGAAGAGGTCAAAAAAAACATGCTTCATGAGATGCAATTATTAGAACAATCAAAAATGGCATCGATGGGTGAGATGATAGCAAATATTGCACATCAATGGAGGCAACCTTTGAGTGCTATTTCAGTTACAGCATCGAGTATTTTGTTACATAATAGTTTAGGGATGGGGTTAGATACAAAAGAGCTTGATGAAAAGATGAATCTTGTTTTATCAAGGGTTGAGTATTTATCAAATACTATCGACACTTTTAGAAATTTTTTAAAAGAGAAAAAAGAATATAAATCGGTATCAATTCAAGATAGACTTGATATGGTTTTTCAAATTGTCGGTACAAGTTTGAAAGATAATCATATTGATTTAAGGTATAAAAATAATGAGGCTGAACCAATCTTTATCTCTATGGTAGTTGGAGAGCTTGATCAAATTATTATCAATATTTTGAATAATGCAAAAGATATTTTAATAGAAAACAATATTGATCATGGATGGATTGATTTAGAATTATTAACAGATAATAATAGGGTAGTGATTACGATAGAGGACAATGGTGGGGGGATACCTAAAGGGATAATCTCTAAGATTTTTGAACCCTATTTTACTACCAAACATCAATCTCAAGGTACAGGGCTTGGATTACATATGGCATATAAAATCGCAAAAGAGAGTTTACAAGGAAATTTGTATGTAAAAAATACAAATCATGGTGCGAAGTTCTTTCTTGAAATTCCATTACAATAAGGTGTTTATAAAAAGTATTTTTTTAAAAGCTAAAGTAACTTTATGTTAATATAACTCATTCAAAAAAACTTTAAAAGGATTAATGATATGGTATATATTGACAATGTTTATGCAGATGAGGTTATGGATAGTAGAGGTAACCCAACAGTTCGAGCTACTGTTGTTTTAAGTGATGGAACAAAGGCTAGTGCAATTGTACCAAGTGGTGCAAGTACTGGGAAAAGAGAAGCCTTAGAACTCAGAGATGGCGATAATAGATATATGGGGAAAGGTGTCCTTAAAGCTGTTGAAAATGTAAATACAGCAATTTCTGAAGAACTTATTGGAATGAGTCCTTATAATCAAGCTGAAGTTGATGCAACTATGAAAGATATAGATGGTACACAAAATTACGGAAATCTTGGAGCAAATGCAGTTTTAGGTGTGTCAATGGCAGTTGCAAGAGCAGCTGCAGCAAGTCTTAAAATGCCACTTTATAGATATTTAGGTGGTGCAAATGCTATGACTATTCCTGTTCCTATGTTAAATATTATCAACGGTGGAGCTCATGCAAATAACTCTGTTGATTTCCAAGAGTATATGGTTATGCCTGTAGGATTTGAAAATTTTCCTGAAGGGTTAAGAGCTTGTGCTGAGGTATATCATAATCTTAAAAAAATTATTAATGATATGGGTGAATCAACTGCAGTTGGTGATGAGGGTGGATTTGCTCCAAATTTAAAATCAAATGAAGAGCCAATTCAGGTTATTATGCAAGCAATTGAAAAAGCTGGATATAAAGCTGGAGAAGAGATAGCTATTGCTTTAGATGTTGCTGCAAGTGAGCTTATAACAGAAAGTGGAAAATATAAGCTTGAAAGCGAAAATAGAGAGCTTACAAGTGAAGATCTTGTAAACTATTATGCGGATCTTTGTGCAAAATATCCAATCGTTTCTATTGAAGATGGACTAAGTGAAGATGACTGGGCTGGATGGAAAGTATTAACTGAAAAACTTGGAAGTAAAGTGCAATTAGTTGGAGATGATTTATTTGTAACAAATGCAAATATCTTAAATGAAGGTATCCAAAAAGGTATCGCAAACTCTATTTTAATCAAACCAAATCAAATAGGGTCAGTTAGTGAAACTATGCAAACAATTAGACTTGCACAAAGAAATAACTATAACTGTGTAATGAGTCATAGAAGTGGTGAAAGTGAAGATAGTTTTATCGCTG
>CAZHJR010000148.1:0-2271 GCA_964533335.1 uncultured Helicobacter sp.
TTGAGACTTGTAACGGTGGAAGAGGATATCTAAGTTGTAGAAGAAAACCAAGTCGTGCTGAAATTGAAGAGCATGAAGCTTTATATAGAGAGTGGAAAAGGAAAGAGTAAATTTGTAAGTGAATAATATTGTATCAAAATAAGACTATTTTTATCTCTTTTCTTAAACGAAACAATTAAATTCCTATTTCACTCTTGAGATTAAAAAAAGTTATTGTAGAATTTTGAAGTTTGAAAACCAAAACAAAATAAAGGAAATAAAATGCCAAAAATTAACAAATATGTAGATATAGACACAGTAGAAAGAGAAGCGAAAAAGGATTATATTGATAGACATTCACCATTTATCCATTGTGAAAGCAGTGCAAAAAAAGGTGAAATGTTTAAAGTAACAGTTAAAATGGGTAACGAATATACTCATCCAGATGATTTTGATCACTATATTGCGAATATTTCACTTTTCAATGGTGAAACACTATTAGCAAGAGCTGATTTTGTTCCAGGAACTTTAGGGAATGAAAAATCTCATTGTGAAGTGACATTCTCTATCAGAGCTATGGGAAAACTTAATCTTGTTGCTCATGCTTATTGTACAAAACATGGAATTTGGGAATCAACTCCTGTTGAAGTAGCTGTAGCTGAATAGTTATAAGATGCTACTATAAGGGAAAGGTGGAAGTTTAAGCTTCTACCTTTTTTTATTTTTATGATAAACTCATCGTATGAAATTTAATAAAATATATATAGAACTTACAAATATTTGTGGACTTAAATGTAGTTTTTGTCCAACCAAAGAGAATAAGCCTTCATCAATAAATATAGAGTCATTTGACACTCTTTTAAGCGAAGTAAAACAATTTACAAACATCATCACTTTTCATGTTTTTGGTGATCCATTGACACTGTCAAATCTAAGAGAATATCTCGACATATCGCAAAAACATAATCTCAAAGTAGAAATAAGCACAACTGGATATTTTTTAAAAAATTTTAATTTAGAGTTATTTTTACATCCAGCAATTAGACAAATAAACTTCTCACTCAATAGCTACAATAAAAATGAGATGAATATCTCTCTTTTGGAATATCTCAAACCTATGTTTTATTTATGTGAATTAAAATTACAAAAAAAAATCCATAATTTTATAAATTTTCGACTATGGAATATAGATGATGCTCACAGTGAAAATACTTTTAATAAAAATATTTTTGCTCTTTTAGAAGAAAATTTCAATATCTCTTTGGAAAATACAAACTATGAAAAATCGATACGATTAGAAAATCAAATTTTACTTGACTTTGATAGATATTTTGAGTGGCCTAGCTTACAATCAAACCATTTTAGTCATGGTTTTTGTTATGGGCTTAGTTCTCATATAGGAATTCTTAGTGATGGAACTGTTATCCCTTGTTGTCTTGATGGATTTGGGATAATCAATTTGGGAAATATTTTCAAAGAAAATTTACAAGATATTCTAACTAATGAAAAAGCTTTAAATATCATAAATAATTTTAAAAATAATATTGCTTATGAATCGTTATGTCAAAAATGTAGCTATAAAGATAGATTTAATAATAGCTCATTATAATTGTGACAGTATGCAAAGAGATCAATTTAAAGAAGGATTTAGATGGAACATAGTTTAACAAGTAGGTTTGCAAACCAAATAATAGATGGAAATGAACCAGTTTTATTGTTTGAAGAGGGAAATCATAAAATTTTTTGGGTTGGAATCAGTAATGAAACTGCTTTTAGATGTAATGTTTATCTTATTGTAGATGGAGAAGAAGCGATTGTAGTTGATCCTGGAAGTAGAAGTTTTTTTGAACAAGTTCAATCAAATATTGCAAAAGTTTGCCCTTTAGAGAATATTACAGGGCTTATTTTATGTCATCAAGATCCAGATGTTGCTGCTTCGATGGTAGATTGGCTTACTTTTAATCCAAAAATAAAAATCATCTCTTCAAACAGAACGAATGTCCTTTTACCACACTATGGAATAGAAGAATATGATTTTTTTGATATTGGGGAGAGTAATTTTACTTTTTCAAGTGGTAAAGAGTTACAATTTATTGAAGCTCCATTTTTACATTTTCCTGGGGCATTTACAACTTTAGATCTAACTTCAAGTTTTCTCTTTTCTGGGGATATTTGGGCTGCGCTAGATATAGACTGGAAACTTATCGTTGATGATTTTGAGGAACATACTATGAATATGGATCTCTTTCATCTATCTTATATGGCTTCTAATATTGCTGCTCGTGGTTTTGC
>CAZHJR010000149.1:0-2259 GCA_964533335.1 uncultured Helicobacter sp.
CTTCTACTGCTGCATTAAGTGAAAGAATATTTGTTTGGAATGCTATTTGGTCAATAATAGTAATAGCTTGATTAATAGCCATAACTTGTTGATTTATCTCATCCATAGAAACTGCTGTTTGATGTGCTAACTCTTTACCAGAAATAGCTGAACTATTTACATCATCAGCTAACCGTGACATTGTGTTTACATTTTCCACACTCGAATTAATATTTCCAGAGATCTCTTGAATCGCTGCTGCAGTCTCTTCAAGTGATGCTGCTTGCTGATTTGCATTTGATGATAAAAGAGAAGATGCTTTTGCCAATATACTAATTGTAGTATCAAGTTTCTCCCCAGCCATAAAGATAATCGATAACAACTCTGATGAATTATTTCCTATTGCATCTGTTGCTTTTGTTATAGAACCCAATGCACCAGAAGATTGATTGTCAACAAGTTTATGTTCAAAATTTCCCATACCAAATTCAATCAATGTATGGCTGATCTTTGTCATCTTTTCATTTAGTTCATCAATCATTTCATTAATTGTATTTCTCAAATCATTTGTAATTCTATTTGAACTAACTGCTTTTATCTTATAGTTAAAGAATCCTGTTTTAGCCATATGGATAACCTCTTCAGCCTCTTCAACAACAAGCTGGTCTTGTCTCATAACCTCTCGTACATGATTTAAATATATATTAAAAGATCGTGCCACATCACCTATTTCATCGTTTGAATCTACAACAATTTGTTGTTCTGCACTTGAAAATTTCATCAATGCATGGATAGATTGTTGCAATGTTTCAATTGGCTGACTAATATATCTTACAAGAAAGAAAATCACCCCAATAGTTAACCAACCTAAAATTGTATTTACAACCATATTACTTAAAATTAAACTTTCAAGATTTTTATCAGATTCCTCCATCGAAAAACTAAGGTCTAAAACACCAATTACATCACCCTTTTGCTGATTTGCATGACAAGCTAAACACTCATCAGTAGCAACCATTGGTTTAATCATTCGTAATCTATGTCCATCATTTGTTTCTTCTAAAACACTAGACTGTTTTGTTTCCATAGCTTTTAGAACATCTTTATCTGTTGTATATGGGTCTTTTGAACCATATAATTCAATAAGTGCTTTACTTTTTTCAACAACAAGTTTGTCAACACCATTAATACTTCTAGCATCATCTTCTGCTTTTGCAATAG
The DNA here is from genome assembly GCA_964533335.1 of uncultured Helicobacter sp. GTDB lineage: Bacteria > Campylobacterota > Campylobacteria > Campylobacterales > Arcobacteraceae > CAIJNA01. The sequence goes on from CAZHJR010000149.1 coordinate 1,201, forward strand.
TTGCAGGATCACCACTATTCATCGCATTTCTAAGGCTCTGAAATATCGCAACATTAAGCATATTAAGGTTATTTTGAGTGTTTTCATAACTACTTTCAGAAACATTTTTATAAATTAGATACATACCAACCATTGCATTTATAGTCATCATAACAACCATCAATGCCATGATTTTATATCTAATCTTCGATGTGATTAACTTATACATTGCATACCTTTTAAGGAAATTTATTAGGGATTATTATATTCCAGCTAAACTTAATACCGTTTAAATATTTGGAAAATAAAAATAAAAAGTAATATTAATGTCACTATCCCTACATTTTTATACTCTTCAAGTGAATCAATAAATATTTGTCCCAGAAAATAGGAGATCATTCCAACAACAATTCCCCATACAATAGCAGCCAAAAGATTGTAAAATGTGAACTTCTTAAAATCAAATTTTGTAAGTCCCATAGCAAGTGGGACTAAAGTTTTAATCCCATAAATGTATTTTTTGATAAAAAGTATCCAAACACCATATTTTCTCATCAAAAGATGAGTTAAAGCAATTTTTCTTCCCCACTTTGACATCATCGATTTTGCATAAGATTTATTGTTTCTAGCAATCAAAAATAGAAATTGATCACCTAAGAAATTTGATACTATAGCAACACCAATTGCATAATAGATATTTAAATCACCTGTAGAACTAAAAACTCCTGCTATTGCTAAAGCTAAAAATCCACCACCAAAGCTATATAAAAAAAGAGCTATATAGCCCCAGTCTTGAATAAAAGATTCCATCTGTTATTGTCCCCATTTTTTTCGAATAGTAGCTAAAATCTTTTAAGTTTAACTCTTTTTTTAAAGATGAAACATCGCTTTTACTTCATCACTGAATTGATTTTTAGTGTTATCTTCTTTTATCTCATCACTTAGGAGGGGATTTCTCTCTTTACTCTCCTGCTTCTCTTGCTCTATTTCTTCTATCTGATTGAGCATTTTTTCTTCTTTCACTTCTTCAACTTTTTCCTCTTTATAAGTTCCATTTACTTTTGAGATATTCTCTTTTGT
>CAZHJR010000150.1:0-2255 GCA_964533335.1 uncultured Helicobacter sp.
TGTTCTGGTTTATGAGCTCTATAAAGTGTTGTACCATCTGCTAGATGAAAATGAAGTTGTTTGATATATGTATCTTCAAGCTTCAAAGCTTCAAAATCTTTACTTATCAAACTTGCAAGGGTTACTCTATCTTTATTTTTTAAAGTTTCTTTTACTTCATCTGATAGAAGCTTATGTAGTTTTATAAGATAAAAGTTTTTAAGATTTTGGTCAATATTTTTCTCATATGACCTATAAACATTTGTAAAATATACCTGATTTATATCTTCAAATCTATGTTGTTGTATCACATACGAAGCGACAATCGTACCAAAAAAAGCGATAATTGCTGCTCCAAGAACAGCCCAAAAAGCTTGTTTTTTTAAATTTTCAACATCTGCCAAAATATTTCCTTATATTGTTATTTTTAGAGTCTTCACTTAGTTTATATCTCTTAAATCTTTAGGAGCTGAGAAATAGTACCCTTGCGAATAATCAACTCCAAGTTCTACTATTTTGTTATAGATTGCTTCATTTTCGACAAATTCAGCTATTGTTTTTACACCCATCTTTTTAGCAAAGCCAACTATCGTTGAAACAACAATCTGGGCATCTGTATCTGTATCTATATTTTTAATCATACTTCCATCTATTTTAATGTAATCTGCTTTGATTTTTAAAAGATACTCAAAATTACTATATCCTGTTCCAAAATCATCTATAGCAATTTTACATCCAAAACATCTCACTTCATTTATAAAGTTTATAACATCTTGAAAATTTTGAATAGATTCTGATTCAACTATTTCAAATATGACACGATTGCCTATATCGTAACTCTCAATCATCTCAAAAAGATAAATTTTTATTTGTTCATTTAAAATATCTTGAATTGTTAAATTTATAGAAAATTCAACATCTCTATCTTTAAACATTTCAAATGTTTTTTTAATCATAGTTTTTGTGATATTTGTATAGTGTTTCGTTTTTTTAGATATATCTAAAAAGAAATAAGGTGAAATAAGTTTATCATCATCTTCTAACCTTACCAATGCTTCATACTTTTCACAATCTTCTCCAAAATTACAAATAATCGGCTGGAATACAGGGACTATATTGTCATTTTCAAGGGCAAATTTAATCTTTTTTGTCCACTTAATATTATTTTCATACTCTCTATCTAATGATATTTCATCTGAATAGATTAAAAAATTGATTTCATTTTTTCTTGCAACTTTGAGTGCCATATCTGCTGTTGTTAAAATCCTATCTGAAATCTCAAACGAGATAGCTGTTGTAAAATTCAAAAGCAGTTCTTCCTCATAAATAAAAAATGATGTTGATGAGATTTTCGTAACTATATCTTGAATCACAGATGTAAAATAATTTTTTTCTATATCTGGATTAAAAATAACATATTCATCTCCTTGGAGATGGTAAAGTCCACAACAATCAACACACATCACTTTTGATATTTCAAAACCTAATTTTTTTATTATTTTATCACCTATCTCATGACCATAAAATTCGTTTACTTGTGAAAAATTATCTATATTGATGATAGCGAGTGCTGGATTTATACTCTTTTTGATATCTAAATTGAGTTTATATCTATTTGCAAAGCCCGTTAATATATCTCTATTTACAATCTCATCAAGTGCTTCTTTTTGCTCAATAATTTTTGTTATATCATGGCGAATGGCGATATATTCCATGATATTGTCACTCTCATCTAAAATAGGCAAAATAGTGATATCAACCCAATAGTCACCTTTTTTTCCTCTATTTTGTAAAATCCCTTTCCAAGTTTTTTTTGACTCTATCGTCTGCCATAAATTTTGAAAAACTTCACTACTTGAATTTGGATGTCTTAGAATACTATGAGGTTTTTCTAAAACTTCCTCTTTTGTATATCCTGAAGCTTTACAAAAATTATCATTTACATAAGTGATATTTCCATCTAAATCAGAACGAGAGACAATACTAGATTCGTTAATAGCTAACTTATAACTTTTAAGATAAGCAATATTTTTTAAAAGTTCTTTTGTTTTCTTGGCTACATTATCTTCTAAATTTTTATTTGCCTCTTTTAACTTTTTCTCTAATTCAAATCTTGCTGTTATATCTCTTACTATAGCTATGTTATAATCAAGTCCATCTTTTTTAACAAATTTTAGATTTGCTTCAACGGGAATTTCTGAACCATCTTTTTTTGTTAAAATAGAATAGTCAACAAGTTTCCCTTTCTCTTTTAACTCTTCTAGATGTTCACTAAA
>CAZHJR010000151.1:0-2222 GCA_964533335.1 uncultured Helicobacter sp.
TGAAAAAAATGGAGCAATATATTTTTATATTGCAAAAAAAGATATGGAAGAGACAATTGAAAAAATAGAGTTCGATACTCCTGAAAAATGGGGTGGAGAGGTTGAACTTAGTAATGGTGAGATTTGGTGGATAGAGCCAAGTGTAAAAAAACTTCCAAAAGAGGAAAGTTGTAAAAAAATAAGTGATTAAAAAATATACAATATATTGGTATAAATTATCTACATTATAAGTTATACTTTCGATAGAAAAATTGTTGCTAAGCAATAACCAAAAGGAAATAAAGTGATGAATAATCAATGTGATATGTGTTTAACACAAAAAGAGTTAGCAGTATTATATGATATTGCAACATTAATAGCAGATTCAAGAGATATAGAAAATTCTTTGGAAAAATCGCTCTTAGCACTTAAAAATACACTGAATCTTCAAAATTGTGTTATTTATAAACTTGAAGATGAGGTTTTAAATATATATGCATCGATAAATTTCAATAAACATCAAAAAGTGATATCAGAATATCGTTTAGGAGAGGGTGCAACAGGACTTGCTGCTAAAAGTGGTGAACCAGTAGTTATAGAAAATATTCACAATGATATATTGTTTTTAAATAAATCAGGAAATAGAAATAGTGATACTATCTCATATATTGCAGTTCCTATGTTTGTTGATAATAAAGTATTTGGTGTACTTGCTGCAAATTTAACAAAATCAACTCAAATTGGATTTGATGAAACTGTAAGAATTTTATCCATTACAAGTACATTATTTGCTCAATTTATCCACTCCCATATTGTAGTTGAACAAGATAAAGAAAGATTAAAAGAATTAAAACTATATTACAAAATGGAATGGGATTCAAAAGTACATAATTTTGGAGATATTATAGGTAAAAGTTCTAAAATGGAAGATGTCTATAAAGTAATAGATAGAATTGCTGCAAGTAATGTAACTATACTTGTTCGAGGGGAAACTGGTACAGGAAAAGAGCTTGTTGCTGCTGCGATTCATAAAAGAAGTAAAAGAAAAGAGGAACCATTTATCAAACTTAATTGTGCAGCTATCACTGATACTTTGCTTGAAAGTGAACTTTTTGGGCATGAAAAAGGGGCATTTACAGATGCAAAAGATACAAGAAAAGGAAGATTCGAACTTGCTGATGGTGGGACACTTTTCCTTGATGAGATAGGAGATATCTCCGCATCTGCTCAGGTCAAACTTCTTAGAGTTCTTCAAGAGAGAGAATTTGAAAGGGTTGGTGGAAGTAAAACAATTAAAGTGAATGTAAGGCTAGTTGCTGCAACTAATCGAAACTTAGAACAAATGGTAAAAGATGGGACTTTTAGAGAGGATTTATACTATAGACTTAATGTTATACCAATAGATCTTCCACCACTACGAGAGCGGGGAGAAGATATCAAACTCCTTGTAAACTTTTTCCTTGAAAGAAGTATGAAAAATCATAAAAAAAGAGTCGTGATAACAGATGAAGCGATGGAGAAATTGATGCAATATCCATGGCCTGGAAATGTGCGGGAACTGGAAAATACAATCGAGAGAATTGTATTGATGGGTGATGAAGATGGAATTAGTGCTACTGATATGTTGCTACTTCTTCCAGCACTTAATAACAAAACTCTCATTGAAGAGTATAAAACTATCCCGATGGAAAATAAAACTTTAGAAGATATTGAAAAAGAAGCTATCGAAAAGGCTTTAAAGGATTGTAAAAATAATCAAACAGAAGCAGCAAAAAGTTTAGGAATCACTTTACGACAAATTGGCTACAAAATAAAAATGTATGGGATAAAAATATGATTTATAAAAATGAAGAATTTGAACTTTGTGATGATTTTATCGATATTGGTTATATGGCTGAAAATGTAAAAGTAACCGATTTTTATGGACATAAAATCACTTTACAAAGAAGTCATAGTGATAAGTCTATGAGTTTATTTGTATCTTTTCCATACTTTGGAAATGGATTTGTTGATGAGATGTTAAAGCTTGATACACTTCTAAAAACTATCCAAGTGCCAATTAACTGTTACCTTATTTTTAATCAAGAGATGTTAGATAAAACAGCTTTAAAAAATAGACTAGAAAAGTTTGAGATAGTTTTTGATAGTGAAGATGAATTTGGAAATATGTATGGGATGAGGATAGTTGATGGAAGTTTACAAGATAAATTAACTAAAGGATTGTTTTTAATTAATAAAGATGG
>CAZHJR010000152.1:0-2167 GCA_964533335.1 uncultured Helicobacter sp.
CACACTCTCCACAAACAAAAAGCCCTTTTATGGATGTTTTTGTCATATTTGACTCAATCCCACCCATTGTGTAGTGTGCCACTGGTTTAATCTCCAAAAGCTCTTCACACACATCAATACCAGCTTGAGCGTAAGCACTTTTATAAAGTGATGGAAGTTTTGTTTCAATATGCTCACGACTAAGATGTCGTAAATCTATATACACTTTTTGTCCATTATTAATTTGCTCTGTAATCGCTCGACTTACAACATCCCTTGTATCTAGCTCATTCACAAACCGTTCCCCATCGCTATTAATAAGGTATCCACCCTCACCTCTTGCAGCTTCACTTACAAGATAACTTGTCTTTGGCATACCTGTTGGATGGAACTGGACAAACTCCATATCTTTTAGATTGAGTCCCGCTCGAAGTGCAAGAGCTAACATATCCCCTGTATAGTCACTTGCATTTGTAGAAAATCCACGATAAATCCCAGCATATCCACCACCAGCGAGGACAACTGCTTTAGCTGGATACACAACAATAGAACTATCAACTCTTCTAATACTCACAACTCCACTGACATTTTTGTCAAGCTTTGTGATATTCATTACAAAATTGTTGACTATTAACTCCACACCTTCATTTTTAGCTTTTTTTATTAATGTTGCAGTTATTGCTCCACCTGTTTTATCACCTACATAACAAGTTCTTTTGCTACTTCCACCACCGAAACTTCTTTGAGCTATCCACCCATCTTCATCTCTATCAAACTCCACCCCGTAAGTTACCAATTTTTCTACGATTCTTCCACCATTTTTGCACATATAGAGTATCGATTTGATATCCCCTAACCCTTTGGCACTTTCTGTGGTATCTTTGATATGTTTTCTTATCTCTTCACTATTTGAGCTATCTAAAACAGCATTTATCCCACCACTAGCAAGACTACTATTTGATTTAAAAATATTCCCTTTTGTGATAAGGGCAACTTTATTATTTGGTGTTTTTGCTTCAATTGCTGCCATAAGCCCAGCAATCCCACCACCTATTACTATTACATCATAAATCATTGTTAAAGCCTATAAAGAAGGTCATACTTAGTTTTTGGAACAGCTTTTATTTTAGCTATTTCACAATTTTCTTTGATGTGTTTTGGAACAATTGAACCAAATAAGCCACTCACTATTGATGGAGTAGAACGAACAAACTGTAAAGCAAGTCCTACATCGTTTTTTATAGTCATTGTATTATCAAGTATCACACCAACCTCAGCACTAAATGGCTTTTGAAAAAGTTTTCGCTGAAGCAATGATGATGAACTTATCACTCCAACACCTAGCCTATAAGCTGCTTGTAAAATTGTGCAATCCTCTCTATTTACTTTTTGAGTAAACTCTGTATAAGCTGCAGTTTTAGCCATATTAAAAGGGAGTTGGATATATTTAAATCTATGATTCTCACCACCCACTTTTTTTGCACACTCTACAAGTTTTTCTAAAGAGAAAAGTTCATTTGTTCTATCACTTGTAAAGCCATTCCAAACTGCTACTCCATAATATTTAAAGAGTCTCTTATCGGCTAATTTTTCAAATCTTTTAAAGATTTTTTCTATTTGTTTATAAAACTCTTTTTCTCCAAGCCTTTCTAATTGCATCTCTGGATTGTGGAGATAATAGATATCAAAAGCTTCTATCCCGACATTTTCTAAGCTTCTTTTTAAACTCCACTCCAAAAAATCAGGCGTCATGCAGTGCTGATCTAGTTCTATATCTTCGGCTGTTGCTAATTTTGCCTTAATAAGATTTTTCTCTATCCAAGTGTAAGGATTTTGTGGAAATGGATACTCTAACTGGATAAATCCCCCTTTTGAAGTGATGATAAGTTCTTCCCTTTTAACTTCATCTCCCAACTCTTTTAAAGCAATTCCAATCTCTTTCTCACTTTGTCCATATCGATAGTTGCTTGCAGTATCTATATGATTTATCCCATTTTTAATAGCCTCTTTGACTGCTTCGATATAATGAAAAAGATAATTTTCCTCTTTGTATGGCTCCATATTAAAAGTACCAAGACCAAGTTTGGAAAATATCAAATCGTTTGATTTTGTATAAAAATCTTTATAGTGGGAAAACTTTTTTGCAAACTCAAGTGTCGCCTCTGGTGTAGCAAAACTCATCATCAAA
>CAZHJR010000153.1:0-2073 GCA_964533335.1 uncultured Helicobacter sp.
CACAGGCTTTTGGCGATTTTTCGAGCTGTCAATGAGAAACAAATCACTTTGAAACTTGATGTTGATGAGGATTATTTGATTGATGGGATAAAAAAGTTCAAGATTCCTTCTTGGGCAAATAGTTCTAAAAGATTGGTTGAGGAAGCCTATATTGATGGGCTTAAAAGATTGTTGCTTCCTAGTTTAAAAAGGGAGTTTTTATCGGAACTCAAAGAGAAAGCAAGTGATGAAGCGATTGAACTTTTTGGGAAAAATTTAGCTGAACTTCTTATCACTCCACCACTTGTCAATCAAATCATTTTAGGACTAGACCCTGGGTATAAAACTGGATGCAAGATGGCTATTTTGGATAAAGATGGTGGTTACTTAGATAGTGGTGTTATCTATCTTCTAAGTGCAAATGACAAAGAACAAGCTTCAAAAAAAGTGCTTGAAGTGCTTAAAAAATACAAAATTACAGCAATTGCTATAGGAAATGGGACAGCTTCCAAAGAGACTGCAACTTTTATAGACGAACTTTTAAAAACAAATAATTTAACTATAAACTATGCAGTTGTAAGTGAGATAGGAGCTTCTGTATATTCTGCTTCAAAAATTGCTGGGGAGGAGTATCCAAATCTTGATGTGACGATTCGAGGGGCGATTTCTATTGCAGCTAGACTTCGTGACCCACTTTCTGCTTTAGTAAAAATTGATCCAAAAAGTTTGGGCGTGGGACAATACCAACACGACCTCAATCAAAAAAAACTTGAAAAAAAGTTAAGCGATACGACGGTTAGTATTGTAAATAAAGTTGGAGTTGATATAAACTCAGCTTCTTACAAACTCTTATCGTATGTTTCAGGGATAAGTGAAAAGATTGCTAAAAATATTGTTGAACTCAAAAATGAACTTGGAAGTTTTCATTCAAAAGAGCAAATCAAAAAAGTAAAAGGTTTGGGAGTAAAAGGATATGAGCAAAGTGTGGGATTTTTTAGAATCAAAGATGGAAAAAGCTTTTTAGACAATAGTGGTATCCACCCTGAAAACTATAAAGTTGCCCTATATCTTAAAGAAAATTATGAGCTTGAAAAGATTTCAAATGATGAACTTCAAAAGATAAATCAGAAGTTTGATTGTGGGATAGAAACTTTAAAAGATATAGTAAAAGAGCTTTTAAAACCTGGGTTTGATATACGAGATGAGCTTGAAAGTGTCTCTTTTTGTTTGGATGTGAAAACAATTGAAGAGTTAAATGAGGGTGATAGTGTACAAGGAGTTGTACGAAATATCACAGACTTTGGGGCATTTGTTGATATTGGGCTTAAAAATGATGCTTTGCTTCATATCTCACAAATTTCAAATAAAAGAATCAACCATCCAATGGATGTTTTAAGTATCAATCAACACCTCAAAGAGTTGAAGATTTTAACTATTGATAGAGAGAAAAATAAAATCAGTTTAACTCTAAAAGGGTAAAATAATCAACATAGTATTTGATAAAAAAGGAGAAAAGAGAGATGAAAAAAGTAGTTTTAGTTCCACTTGCAACTGGATTTGAAGAGATAGAAGCAGTAAGCATTATAGATGTTTTAAGACGAGCAGAGATTGAAGTGATTGTTGGCTATTTGGGAGATTCAAATCTGATACTTGGTGCAAATGGTATTACAGTACAAGGGGATGTGTCAATAAAAAATATTGTAAGCGAACTTATTGATATGATAGTACTTCCAGGTGGTTGGGGTGGAACAAAAGCACTAGCAAGTGATGAAACAATCCAAGCACTTTTACAACAATTCAATAGCGAAAATAAACTTATCGGTGCTATTTGTGCAGCTCCATTTGCTTTGCATACAGCTGGAGTACTCAAACACAACTACACTTGCTACCCATCTGTAGAAAATGAGATTAGGGTTGATGGATACCAAAATGACAAGGTGGTAGTTGAAGATGGAAACATAATAACTTCAAGAGGACCCGCAACTGCAATGTGTTTTGCTCTTGAAATAGTCAAAAAACTTGCTGGAGAAGAGAAATATCAAGCACTTAAAAATGGACTTTTAGCAAATCATTGTTAGATATATTACTCCATTA
>CAZHJR010000154.1:0-2004 GCA_964533335.1 uncultured Helicobacter sp.
TTTTTATTTGTAAGTTGTTGCACTTCCCGATTACAATACAAAACATTTTCATCAAGGCTTAATGAATAGTTTTTGCTAAGGAGAATATGTTTGTTTCTTATTTTTTGAATATTTTCTATCTCTTTTTGTATACGAATTGCGAGTTCTTTAAGGTGAAATGGTTTTTTAAGATAATCAATAGCACCGCAATCAAAGGCCTCACTGATAGTATTGATATCGGTATTTGCACTAATAAATATCGTTGGTGTAAAATTATTTTGTTCTTTTAATCTTCCTATCATGCCAAGTCCACTCAAAGTGGGAACATTAATATCAAGAAGTAAAAGGTCATAATCATTCTTTTCTAACTCTTCAAATGCCAAAAGACCATCACTAAAAGTAGAAACTATATAACCCATATCATTTAAATATTCATTGATTGATGTTTGTAACATCATCTCATCTTCAAGTAATAAAATTTTCATACGAAATGATACCTAAAACTAACTTGTCCATCAAGTGATATAACTTTTACTTCTATATTATTTTTGTCACAAATCTCTTTAATTATGTTCAATCCTATTCCAAATCCACCGCGAGAATTGTTTTCCCTATAAAATCTTTTAAATAATTTTGATGTATCTTCTAAATTTTTTGCACTATTAATAATCTCTAAGATTTTCAGATTGTCTTCTTGATAAAGTTTCACAGCTATATTTTTCTTCTCAATAGTATATTTTATTGCATTTGAAATTGTATTATCTACAACTCTTTGAAGGTGGATATCATTCATCACAACCTCAATATCATCCTCTATAAAAAGTTCAAAACTAAGCTCATTGCCAAGTGCTATCTCATAAAAAAAATCGACTCTCTCTTTTATAAAATTTGATATTGAGATTTTTTGTTTTGGATATTCTATCCTATCTTTTTTTATCATATATTCTAAATCATTGTAGATATTATGAATTATTTTTGCCCCTGCTTCAATTTTTCCAAGATATCTATTTTTACCATATTTAAGATTGAAAAGGTCAATATTTAAAATAATTATCCCAAGCGGTGTATTGATTTCATGAATTGCATCTTTGATAAACCTATCTTGCTTTTGTACCAAATCAAGAGCATACTCTTTTGCTTTTTCTAATTCGGATGTTCTTTTTTTTACTTTCTCTTCGAGATTTTTATTAAGGTCTTTTAAATTTTCATTCATCATATTAATATAATTTGCAACTTCACTAAACTCTTTAAAAGTCACTTCATTTGTATCAATCAGTTCCAATTCACTTGATGCCTTTTGGATTAGAGAAATATCTGTTTCAATAACCTTCATAAAATATCTATATAAAAAAAATCCAACTAAAAAAAGGATGAAAATTACGATAAAAGTGATATAAAAATATTGAAAAATCTTTTGAAGATACTCCTCTTTCTTTTTCTCAATCATCAAATTTAGATCATCAAGATACACTCCACTCCCAATCATAAATCCTAAAGCTGGATAAGAGAGTGCATAGGAAATTTTTGGGGAAGGGGTATTGGTTGTTGGCTTATTCCATACATAATCTACATATCCACCATTTGGTTGTTTGGAGATCTCTATCAGTTCATAGATAACCCTTTTCCCATTAAGATCTTTAAAATTCAAAAGATTTTTACCACTATTTTCTTTTAAAATTGGATCTGCAATATTAACTCCATCAAAAGTATAGATGAAAATATATCCTGTTCCATCCCCCTCATTTCTCATATTTTCAATAACTTCACTTATTTCAGCTTGTAAAATCTGTTTTGGCTTCTCTTTCTCTTTTTTGTACTTATAATCTATAAATCGCCAAGCTCGAAGAGTTTCTTGTTGAATAAAGTTTTTCTGTGTGCTAAGGTATTCCACCTCTAATTGTTTAATATCTTTTTTATATTGATTGTAACTACTAAAAGCAACAAGCCCAATAAAAATCACTAAAAGTATAATAACAAAACCAAAACCTAAGATATTTATTTTTTTGAAACTTTGATTTTTTAATA
>CAZHJR010000155.1:0-1997 GCA_964533335.1 uncultured Helicobacter sp.
ATACGGTTGTTTGCCTCATCAAGTGCTGTTCTCCAGTTTTCAATTATCTCGTGTTTTATTGCACGAGCTTTGATGTTGTATCTTTTTTCTAACTCTTCAAATGTAAGCCCAGAAAAAATCTCTTTCCCAAATTCATCCCCTCTATCTTCACCGATTAACCCAACTGCATCAGCTCTACATTGTCTGCAATGTTTCATAAGTTTCATATCCATTCCACAAGCCTCTTGTGCTGCCATAACTTCTTGGTCTGTTGCACTTGGAACACCATCTAGTCCAAATTTTGTACCAAATTCTGGGCTTGAGAGAAGTGGCATAATATTATGCAAAAAGACACCCATCTCTTTTAATTTTTTAGCTACATTTGGTAAATCTTTGTCGTTTACATTTGGGATAAGAACTGAGTTAGCTTTGACTAAAATTCCTCTATCAACCAAAAGTTTTATCCCTTCAAGTTGTTTTTGAAGTAAAAATTTCGCACCCTCTTTTCCTCGTATCTTTTTGAAATCCCAATGTACCCAAGGGTAGATTTGACTTCCAACCTCACCACTCTCATCAACTGTATTGATTGTTACAGTTACATGGTCGATATTATATTTTACAATCTCATCGATGTAATCAGCGATTCTCAATCCATTTGTTGATAAACATAGTTTTAAATCTGGTGCTTTTTCTTGTAACATTCTAAATGTCTCAAAAGTTTTCTTTGGATTTGCCAAAGCATCCCCTGGTCCAGCGATACCCACAACTGAAAGCTGTTGTATCTCTCCACCAACATAAAGCACTTTTTTTACCGCTTCTTCAGGGCTAAGTCTTCCACTTGTAACCCCTGGACGACTTTCGTTTGAGCAGTCATATTTACGATTGCAATAGTTACATTGGATATTGCAAGCAGGTGCAACTGCTACATGTATCCTTGCATAGTGTTGGTGTGCCCCTTCGCTATAACACGGATGGTTATTTATCTTATTTTGTATCTCTAAAGCTCTACTATCATTTGGATCAAAACCACCAAAATCAAATTCATTTGTTGTCCCGCAACCTGTACCACAACTCATTGTATTTTCTCCTCTTTTTAATGTCCCATTTTTGCTCTAGTAGATGAAGATAGAATAGTTTTTTACAAACGATTCTGCAACGAAAGGGTCACAATCTTTGATTGTGGGGTACCCATCGTGAAGCCTTAGTGAATAAAAAACTGTTCTATCAAAACACTCAAGTAGCACATTTCACAAATTCTTAACTTACCGCTATATGTTGTTCTCTATCAGAAATACTCACATCTTCTCTAAATGGTCTTGGTTGATTTGCAGGAGTTAAAAGACCTTTTTTCTTATGTTCTCTTATTCCATATTTTCCATCTTCCATCCCTTGTACATAGTAGCTATCAAACTCAGCTGTATAAGGCATATCCCATACGATACAACCCTCAGTTGGACAAACATCTACACATTTTGGAACACTAGCATCAACACACTCGATACAATTTTCAGGTTTTACATAAGTGTACTCACTATCTATTGGTGCTTCATCTGCACTTACTATTGCTGTTGCTGGGCATTCTTCTATACAAGCATCACAATTGATGCAACTATCTGTAATTAAAACTGACATAAAAACTCCTCGTAATTTTCTTAAAATAAGAAATGCAAATAGTGTTCCGTGAGTTATTTATGTAAAAATAGGGTAAAAGGTCTTTTTTGTAACCATAATAAACTATTTCATTAAAAAATCTATAATAATTTATACAATTAAGAGATTTTCAATTAAAATGTAGTTTATTTAATTTTTTAAAGAGGTTATGATGAGATTTTTATTAGTTTTATTTTTTTCTATATTATGTAGTTTTTCTTTGAATGCAACCGATTTAAAGAAAGTTTCACTTCAACTTCAATGGAAATACCAATTTCAATTTGCTGGATATATTATGGCAAAAGAGAAGGGATTTTATGAGAGGAATGGACTTGATGTAGATATCAAAGAGTGGAAACATCCAATTG
>CAZHJR010000156.1:0-1996 GCA_964533335.1 uncultured Helicobacter sp.
TCTTCTGTTTTCTCTTTCTCTTGATTATTACTTTCATTGACAAATGTTTTTGCCTTATCAAAAAGTCGAAATGGTGTCATAAATGTTCTCTTAATCGCATTTACAGCCCCTTCACTTGCATTTTTAACTGCATGAGTTTCAAACTCTTGCTTTTCAAAAGTTCCTCTGATATCTACATTTGTCACAAAATTTCCATCATCGCCGGTAATGATATATCCTAAAAGTGGAATGTGATTGAAAAATTTAGAATAGTCTTTTAAGAAAATGACATCAATTCCTGCTTCTAACTTTTCATTTGCGATATCAACATATCCTTTCCCTTTAAAATCCATCATCTTGCTTCTTGTATAAAATGAAGGAAGATTGAGCATCTTTGTGTCATAAAGATAATCAAACTTCACATGTCCATCTCTTATAGGATATCCCGTCATATCAAAGTTAGTTTCACTCATCCTAAAAAGAGTTGGAAGGGCTAAAATAGGTGTGATGATAGCTGGTGTTGTATTGATAAAAGTGATAAGATTATTTAAAATTCTTACATTTTTGATATTTGCATTTCTTGCATAGATTCCACCATTTAGATTTGTCTTATTGCCATCTACACTGATACTAAAAGTACCTCCATCAAGCATATCTTTTTTTAAAAAATTTTCGATAAATTTTGCACTTAAATCTTCTGTTCGAAGAGTTAAAATATCCCCATCTTTTTTAAATCTTATTGTGCTATTTTCATCTTGTGGAAGGTACTTTAAATCGATAGTTTGTTTATTTGTACTTGCAAATATTGAAGTTGAATTCAAATCATATCCATCTACATTTACCTTTGTATTGAACATCTTTAAAGAAATTTTTGGTAAATCTTGAGCTGTTTGATTACTCTCTTTGGCATTTGTATCATTTTGAATTTTCGTTTTAGGTTGTGTAAATAAAGAACTATTAATATCTACACCCAAATCATTGATGATGATAGTGGTAGTTTTAAAATCATCTCCACTCACAAGATGTAAACTTCCATCCTGTAGTTTTTTATTTTCTATATGATTTACTTTATCTAAGAGATTATTCAATCTTCCAACGACAAGCTTTTGCCGATTATCATTATCTTTTGTATAAGTTAAAATATATTTTGGAATAGTTGCTTTTATCCCATTTTTAAAATCCACACTATATGGTAAAAATTCATTTTTTAAATCAAGATAGTTTTCAAATTGAAAAGTTTTTAACTCCAAAGTTCCTTTTGAAATATTTGTATCTAAATTTGTTGTATTTGTAAGATAAGCACTATTATTCCCTTCTAAATAATCTGTTTTAACATTGACAATATTGTTACTATAAACAACATCTAAACCATTAAAAATTCTCTCTTTATTTTGCAAAGTTGCTTTTAAATCACTTGTTATATGTGCTTTAAGAGGGTTATGGTGCACTTCATATTTTAGAGTTTGATTGTGTAGTTTAGCAACATCTTCATATTGAAAAGATTGGACAAAAAGAGTCCCTTTTGAGACATTGTTATCTAAATCACTTCTATTTGAAAAAACCGCTTGATTATTCCCCTCTTTGATATCTAAATTTATAGTTGCAATATTATTTAAGTAATGCAACACAAAATTTTTAAGTGTGATATCTTTACTTTTTTCTTTGTCACTATATCTAAATGCAATATCTCCACTTACATCAGCTTCAATAGGTTGATGTTTTACCTTATAGTTTACAGTTTGATTTTCTAACTTTATTCTATCTTCATATTGAAAACCATCCACCAAAAGTGTTCCATTTGAGATGTTTTGATCCAAAGATGTTTTGTTATGCAATGTAAGTTTATTTTGATTTTCTTTGATATTTGTATCTATAGTAATTTCATTGTTTTCATATCTAGCCACTAAATTATCAAACCTAATCTTTTTATCTTTATTTTGACTCTTCTCTTGTAGCAACAACTCAATATCACCAGTTATCTTAGCTATCAAAGGGGAATGCCAAACTTGATAGTTTA
>CAZHJR010000157.1:0-1981 GCA_964533335.1 uncultured Helicobacter sp.
CTTTGGTTTCAAAGCCATCGAAACTATCAGACAAAATCGTGAAGAAGATTTGATTATTTGGAATTGGGAAAGTGATTTTAGTTACAAAGTTTTTGAGTATGACGACTACATTGAAGCCTCAAAAAAGCTTACGATTATGCTCAATCTCATTGAAGTTGAAAATGAAGCAGGAGCAAGTCATTATCGAAAAAGTGAGAGAATCGTTTTAAAAAAAGTGATGATGTATTTCTTCGGAGCTAATGACTATTTGAGTATTCCATTTAAAAAAGATATCCCTCATTTGCTTCAATTTTTAAGATATGTCGTAGCAGATTTGACAAGCCATATCAATTTTACAATTGAATATAACAAACCAAAACCAAATATGAGTTTACTTTTGGAATATTCTAAACGATATTTTGACCCTCAAAAGTTTGCTTCTCTTGAATTTAGCGAGAAACATTTACCAACACTTGAAAGTTTACTTTTTTCACTTTCAGAGTTTGAAGATGTTATTTGGAGAGAAACTTCAAGTATTTTAGAAGCTCTGACCGATGGAAAAGTTATCTACATTAAAAGTGATATGCTCGATGAATCAGCCCTAAAATTTCTCAAATTCATCATAGCTGATATTGTCGCTAAGGCAAAAAAACTCAAAGGGAAAGCAAACTGTTTGATATTAGCCGATGAGATTTCATTCTATCCCACACCGATATTGTCAAGTGCATTAGCAACCATCGCAGGGTTTGGGGTAACTTTTGCTTTGGCTTATCAAGATGATGGACAGTTGAGAGATGAAAATCTCAAATCGGCTATAAAGAGCAATTGCCAAACGAAGATTTATTATAAATCTAGCGACATCAAGACTTTAGAATACATTGAGAAGCTATCAGGTAAAGAATTGGTTTCAAAAATCACAAAAAATGGGAACGATACAACTATAAGGCAAGATGTTCAAGATTACTTAAACATCACCAAACAAAGAGCTTTACCAAAATCACAAGTCGCGATTCTAATTCAAGAATCTTTGAGTGAACCTCTTATTTTTGATACCTACCCTATTCCAGTTGCTCATTCTTTTGATTGGGAAAGTGACAATAACCGATATAGTGAAATGGCATTATTGACACTAGAAAAGAACTACACTGCTGAAGAGTTTAAAGATACCAAAAAAGAGCCAAAAACAAAAAGTGTTTCAAGTGAAACGACCCAAACTGATACGATTGTATCAGTGACAAAATTTGAAATTTAAAAGGAGAGCAAGATGAAATGTCCGTTATGTAAAGAGCATGATTTGGAAGTACGAGAGAGCAAAAAAGGTGCAAAAACATTATGTTGCAGTGATTGGAAACCTATGCTTCAAGACGAGTTAGACAAAAATAGTTGGATGAACTTTGGGGATTGTGAGTTTAGAATCCCTTTTAAAAATCCAGTGTTTGGAGACTTGTGTCTTGATGATATTAAGTCCATTATGGCAGGTGAAGTGGTAGAAAAAAGCAATGGGGACACCATAGAGCTAGATTTAGAGTCAAAATATTTCACTAAAATTAACTTTGGCTCAAAAACTACAAAATTTGAGATATAAAAATGCTAACCCCAAGAGATATAGAGATATTCAAGTTTATCAATAGGTACGGTAAATCTTACAATGAAGTTTTAGCTAGAACATTCTTTTCTAGCTCCATCACTTCATCAAAGAGAATGAATGAGTTGCAAAAGCAAGGGCTAATAACCTTTTGGAACACAAAACACATAAGTCCAAGAAGAGCAATAGTTCTTACAAACGAAGCAAAAGAGTATCTAAGTGAACATTACGACCTTAAGCCAAAAAATGCAAAGATGAACTTAACTACTTTGCACCACAACATTGTGGAGCAAATCGCAGATTTTCATCTTTCACAAATTGGGCAAGTGATACGAACTACAATAAGCGAACATAGCAAAACTTTGCACCATGTACCTGATTTTATTTTTGTTGCAAAAAATAATCAGCGGTTTAATA
>CAZHJR010000158.1:0-1953 GCA_964533335.1 uncultured Helicobacter sp.
TATCATATTGGTAAGCAATCCTCTTATTTTTTTGATTATGTGTGAAATGAGAGAATTATAATCAATGGTTGCGAAACCATACTTGCGGAACTATTTTTTGGAAATATATCCTAATATTAAAATTTAAAATACAAATTTTGCAAACCAATCTTGCACAAAACAATTAAATTCTTTTCTTGCTTTTATTTGAAAAAGATAAATATACAATTTGCAAAATCCAAAATATACCCAAGGAAGATATTTGAATACTATAAATAAGACTTTAACTCCTATTAAAAGACTCAATGAGTTAGCAATTTTGGCAGATTATTCATATGTAGATACACTTATTTCAAATCCAAAGTCAAAAGCAAATGGAGTTGATCACTCTCCAAGAGAGGTATTTTGTGGACATTATGTACCTGTAAATCCTACACCTATTAAAGACCCACTCTATATAGCTCATAGTAAAAGTTTCTTTAATGAACTTGGTTTTGCAGATAGCTTGGCACATGATGAAGATTTTATAAAGATGTTTAGCGGGGATTTATCAAATCTTCCAAAACCACTTAAAAGATTGGGTTGGGCAACTGGTTATGCCCTTTCTATCTATGGAACTGAATATTATGAACAGTGTCCATTTGGAAGTGGAAATGGCTATGGGGATGGTCGGGCAGTTTCTATTTTTGAAGGGGTAATAAACAATCAACGCTACGAGATGCAACTTAAAGGTGGTGGTAAAACTCCCTATTGTAGAGGAGCTGATGGTCGTGCTGTTTTACGATCAAGCATAAGAGAGTTTTTAGCTGGGGAGCATATGAATGCCCTTGGTGTTCTCACATCTCGTTCTTTATGTTTGTACACTTCAAAAACAGAGTTTGTAAAACGACCTTGGTTTAGAGAAAATTCCTATTCAAAAGACCCAGAAGTGATGATAGATGAAGCTGTTGCAATTACCACAAGGGTAGCATCTTCGTTTCTTAGAGTAGGACAACTTGAACTTTTTGCTAGACGTGCAAGAAAAAATGAACATCCAACTGCAAATAAAGAACTAGAGATGATTGTATTGCATTTGATTTTTAGAGAATATAATAAGGAGATTGATGAGAATTTACCACTTGAAGAAAAAATCATCCTTTTAGCAACATTGTTTCGTAATCGTCTTACCTCACTTGTTGCTAATTGGATTCGTGTTGGGTATTGTCAAGGAAATTTTAATAGTGATAACTGTGCAGCAGGTGGATTTACCCTTGATTATGGTCCATTTGGTTTTATTGATATGTTTACACCACGATACCAACCATGGACGGGTGGTGGAACCCATTTTTCTTTTTTCAATCAGCCACAAGCTGCAAAAATGAATTTTGATATGTTTTGTGTATCACTCAAACCATTACTTCAATCAAACCCTATCTTTTTAAGTCGTTTAGAGGAGATTAGAGATGGTTTTGATGAAGTTATGGAAGAAAAAATGGAGCAAATGTGGGCTTCAAAGCTAGGATTACACTCATTCGATGAACCACTTTTTTATGAGCTAATCACCCTTATGATGGAAACGAAAGTTGATTATACGATTTTATTTCGTGAACTATCACATATTCCAGATGATATTACTCCCCTTACAAAAAGTTTTTACAACCAACCACTTTGTGGTGAAGATATTTTAGAAAGGTGGAGAAAATGGCTTGAAAATTGGAAATCCCTTCTTGATATCACTACACCAAAATCAAAAGAAAAACTTTCATCCCAAATGAAAAAAATAAATCCAAAATATACCCTTAAAGAGTGGTTTTTAGTAGATGCTTATAAAAAAGGAAATAATGGAGATTTTAGCTTAATAACTGAACTTCAAGAGGTTATGACAAATCCTTATGATGAGCAATCAAAAGAGATGGAGGAGAAATACTATAAAGTTAAACCTTCTCATCTTTTTAATATTGCTGGGGTATCCCATATAAGTTGTTCGTCGTAATT
>CAZHJR010000159.1:0-1930 GCA_964533335.1 uncultured Helicobacter sp.
CGATTGGATTAATTCATAGCAATATATTACAGATTGAAAAAACAACAAATAAAGCCAAAAATATTTCAGATAACATCACAGAGATTTCTAAAAATGCAATTACCCTTTCAGACAATCTCAAACACACTATTGGGAAAATAAAATTATCTTAAAAATCCCATTTTGTTGTAGTAAAAGCATATATAATTCCACCACTTAAGAAAATGTGGTGGTTTCATCTTCTACTGTAATTTAGATAAGTCTGAAACTTTAGATAGCACACTTTTTTAAACAAAAAAAGAAACAAAATAATGTTTCTAGAAGCCATCGTCTTAAAACTTATCACATCTCTAACTAAATTTATTTAATGGTGGAGTAATAATTTATACCCTTTTCTCTTAATATTATCGATACATTCTTTATGAAAATATTTTTTGAGTTCTCGTTTTAATCCACTTATATGGACTTCTACAAGATTATTTCGTACTAATTCAGGTTCTCTCCAAACAACTTGGATAAGTTCCTCTTGAGAGACTCTTCGATGTTCATTTTGAACCAAATATTTTAAAATATCAAAGGCTTTCCCTTTTATATGAATCTCATTTTGATTGATATCATACACTTCTTTATAGGCTACATCTAAAAATAATTTATCATATATATTTAAATTATCCTTGAAATTATTTCTATGGATAGTTTCAAGCCGAGCAAATAGCAACTCTTTATCCAAAGGGGTTTTTATAACATCAAGAGCTCCATTTTTAAGAGATTCTAATTCAAAGTGTGTAGAGAGATTCTCGGTAATAACAATCAAAGCTGTTATCGTATTTTTTGGTGCTATTTTCAAGAGTTTGAGGCAGTTTGTAAGATTGTTTTCATACACTAACACAAGATTATAAAATCTCATTTGAAGATAATAGATAGCTTCATCAATTTCATTCATCTCATCAATGATATAAAACTCATGGTATTGAGCAAAATCAACAATCATATGCTGAGCCTTATATGTCAACATCCTCATATCGATTCCAATACCATTTAAAAAAAATTATTTAATAACAACTCCAGCGATTGCTTCAATTTGAGCATCATTAAGCCCTTTTACTTGTCCAGCCATTACACCTTTCATAGCACCACCATAAGTACCTGCTTTATATCCCTTCATTGCTGCTACAAAGTCTGCTTTTTTCAAATCTTTAATAATTTTACTTTTCCCTAAAGCTGCTTTTTCTCCATTTGCACCATGACAACCAGCACATTTTTTATAAAGTGCTGCACCATCTTCTGCACCATAAAGAGTTGAGCTAAGAGCTACCACTGCTAATAAACTGAGTAATTTTGTTTTCATATTTTTCTCCAATGTTTTATTTGAAATGGTATTGTAGAATGAAAAAAAATATTTGTCTTTGATATTAGTCAAATAATAGTAGTCTTTTTATGGATTTTCATCTTTGAGTTCCATATAGCTTAGGTTAAATGTCCCCTCTAATCTTTTAGCGATACTTTCTTTATATTTGTTTGATAAAGAGGGCATTTCTAAGATTTTTAAAAGGGTACTTTTATATTCTTTTGGTTCTCTAAAGGCTTGATTTGCCTCTTTTATAGAGATTTTTATCGTTTCATTTGAGATGATTTCTATAATATTTCCCTCTCTTATTATCCCAGTTTTAAGGACATGATAATACCACCCTGTAAGTCCACTCTCATAAATCTCTTTGGTAAAATCTCTATTATTATGGTTTCTTGCTATTTTCCAGCAAGGTTTTCGAGGTTGTGATACTTGCAAAGTAACACCACCAATAATATGGATATCTCCTAAAAAAACTGTCGTTTCATCAAGCCCACTTATAGTGAGGTTTTCAGCTAATGCCCCAAAGGGAAGTGTTTCAACTCCCAAAAATGAGCTCCATTTTGGATAGTTTTCATAACTATTGGCAAATATTGCTTTTTC
>CAZHJR010000160.1:0-1884 GCA_964533335.1 uncultured Helicobacter sp.
TTGTTTCTGCTAAATAAATTGTACGATTAATAATATTATTCAATGATTGTTCAAAGGTCTCATCATCCATCATCCCTATCTCTTTTTGAAACTTCAGACCAGTGGCTTCTGCATTAATTGCATTAAGTGGCTGTTTAAATTGATGGATGATATTTTCAAACATCCCACCTAACATAATTAATTTTTCCTCTTGAGTATTATGAATTGTAGTTTCCATTATTTTATAGCCTTTAATCTATTTATAATATTTTGAATAATCCAATCAGGTGTTGATGCTCCTGCTGTAATTCCACATAGTTTTTTACCTATAAACCATTCCTCTTTCAAATCATATTCATCTTCTACAAGATAACTTTTTGTATTCTCTTCACAGATAGTAAAGAGTTGTTTTGTATTTGATGAATTTTTCCCACCAATCACCAACATTACATCGACTTCTTTGGAGAGTGTTCGTGCGGCATCTTGATTTTCAAAAGTTGCATCACAGATTGTATTAAAAACTCTTACTTCTTTGTGTCTTAATACAAGATAATTAACAATCTCCAGATACTCCTCTTTTTTTCTTGTAGTCTGTGCAACCGTTGCAATTTTCTCTTTTTTAAATATCACATTTTCTAGCTCTTTTGCATTTAAGACCACAGTAATATTATCTTCACCATAACTCATTACACCTTTTACTTCAGGGTGCTCAACATCTCCAAAAATAACAACACAATATCCATCTTCTGTCATCTTTTTAACAATCTGTTGAGGGGTAGTTACAAAGGGACAAGTAGCATTGATAATCTTTGCATCTTTTGCCCTAAGTTCTTTGAGGTCATTTTTTGGAATCCCATGTGTCCTAATGATAACTGTATCATTGGTTTTAACCTCATCAAGAGAATGATAAAGATCTACATTAAAATTGTTTTTTAGTCTATCTATCTCATTTTGATTATGAATCAATGGTCCCATTGTAGCAGAGTTTTTATGCTCCTCTGCTATCTCAATAGCTCTTTTTACACCAAAACAAAAACCATACGATGAGGCTAATTTAACTTCCATACTAACTTCTTACAAGATTTAAAAGCTCAATAAAATTTGGGAAAGAGGTATCAATACAAGCTGTATCTTCTATATCCATACCATTTAAAAGCCCAGCAATTGCAAAACTCATAGCGATTCTATGGTCACCATTAGAATTTATTGTTGCTTTTTGTAAATTTTTTCCACCAAAAATTTTATATCCATCTTCATATTCTTCAAATTTTACACCACAAAGTGCCAAATTATTTACCACAGAACTTATTCTATCGCTCTCTTTAACTCTTAACTCTTTTGCATTTTTGACAATACTCTCTCCATTAGCTACTGCCATTGCAATACTAAGTGCTGGCAGTTCATCGATAAGCCAAGCAATATTTTCACTTACAACTACCCCTTTTAATGGTGCATATTCAACAACTATATCACCTATTGGCTCATATAAATTTTCTTTTTCAATATAACTTATTTTAGTACCCATTTGCTCTAAAATTTTATATGCTTCAATTCTTGTTGGATTTAGAGTCAAATTTTTTAAAGTCACTTTGCTATTTGGAATAATCGCAGCAGCAACAGCAAAGAAAAATCCACTTGATGGATCGGCAGGAACTGTAAGATTTAAAGGATTTAATGGTGCAGTAATAGGATTAATCTCTATCCACCCATCTTCATTTGTAGTAATATTTGCACCCATACCATTTAACATTCTCTCAGTATGGTCACGACTCAAAAGTTCTTCTTTATAAAAACTTTTATCATCCCCTTTGATTCCAGCTAAAATAAGTGCAGATTTTACTTGAGCAGAATCAATTGGAGAGTGATATTTAAATGATTTTAACTTCCCACCTCTAATATGAAGTG
>CAZHJR010000161.1:0-1756 GCA_964533335.1 uncultured Helicobacter sp.
TATCACCATCACTATAAAAACTATAAGCTAAATACCAAAACACTCCACTAATCACAAGACACATACTACTATTTCCAAAGCTTTTTTTATTTTAAAATCTTACCAAAATCTCCACTGCTATTTCAAAAAAACTAGTATCGATTTTATACAATTTAGAAAAAATAAACTACTTCACACAAATACGGTAGATAATAATTAATCCTCCACCGCAATTACGGTTTCGTTTCAATCTATTACAATTCTTTTTATAACTTGTAATGATGGTGGTATTAATACGAAAAAGGAGAATGAAAAATATGAAACAAACCCTATCTCTTACATTCTTAGAAAAAATAGAAGTTTATCTTTATTTGCAATACTCCATGACCAAAATGATTATGATGATCTCCTTCTTTTCAAATGCAGTTGCACTTCTTTATATCTTTAGCCAAGGAGATTTTAATAGCAAATCTTGGATTGCAATTGTGATAGTTGCAGTCTCACAAATAGCAATATTTATGTTTTTTACCCACGCAAAAAAGATCAATGCAAATAGCAAAGATCTCATTTTTAAAGTTACCAATGATGAAAAAAAAGAAGAGGATAACAGTGATAACAACCCTTGATTGGATATGTATCACTATGATTATTTTTGGGTTTTTGATGTTGCTTCTTAGTAATAATGTTTCTTAACTAGATGAATATAATAATTAATTAATCCGATTTTAACGCTGCCACTGTAAACTTCTATAAAAAAACTTTGGAGCAAAATATGAAATACCTTTTACAAGTAGATTTTCCATATACTGGACCATTTGGAGATGATATGACAAACGCTATGGGTGATTTAGCAAAAGATATTGCAAGTGAGAGTGGATTAGTGTGGAAAATCTGGACAGAAAATCAAGATGAAAACAGTGCAGGTGGAATCTATTTATTTGATAATATCAATGATGCAAAACGATACCTAGAAAAACATACAAAAAGACTTGAGTCATTTGGAATTTCTAATATTAGAGGAAAAATCTTTAATGTTAATGAGCCCCTAAGTAATCTCTCAAAAACAACATTTCTTTCGTAAAATTTTTTCAAAATTGTCAAAAATTCGATTGCTTTGATCACAATCTCTAAGGGAATTTAAAAGAGTATCAACATCAATATGAAGCTTTTTTAAATCGACTTTTTGATTAATGATATACTCTTTCATAATCTTTTTATCAAACTCAGGATGAAATTGCACACCCCAAATATTTTTTGCATATCGTACCGCTTGATGAGTATCTTTATTGTTGTTTGCTAATACCATTGCACCTTTTGACATTTTTAAAACACTCTGGTAATGGGTTTCATAAGCAAAAAATTGTTTTGGAAGGTTTTTAAAAAGAGGATCTTTATATCCTTTAGGAGTTTTTGAAATTGTTACTACACCTATCTCTTTTCCTTTTGGGTTAAAATCACTTTTTCCACCAAGTGCTTTTGCAATAAGCTGATGCCCATAACAAATCCCAAGTAAAGGGATATTGGTTTTGGCTATTTTTTGTATATATTTTTCAAGCTCCACACTCAAAGATTCTTCATCGCTTACCATACTATGAGAGCCTGTAATAATAAAACCTTTTGCAGATAAAAAACTAGGAAACCTTTCCTTTTTTAGAATATTGATGGTTTTTATTTTGATATTGGTTTTAGCATAAAACCTAGCTATCCATTCTTCAAAATCACCATATTGCTCTTTTGTAGATTCAAATGTATTGCCAACTTTTAAAATATATAGATA
>CAZHJR010000162.1:0-1754 GCA_964533335.1 uncultured Helicobacter sp.
AAAAACTCAAAAATGCAAATGTGTTAGTTATGGGTGTAACTTTTAAAGAAAATTGCCCTGATATGAGAAATTCAAAAGTTCTTGATATTATCAAAGAACTGGAAGAGTATGAGTGTAATGTTGAAGTGTATGATTATTGGGTTGATATTAGTGATATTGAATCAAAACCCCTTCAGTTTATAGAAGAACTTCCTTTTGAATCTAAAAAATATGATTCTATAATAGTTGCTGTTGGACATGATAAATTTAAAGAGATTACAACCGAGCAATACCAAAATATGTCAAATGGCGAACCTATCATTATTGATGTCAAAGGGATTGTACAAAATCCAACTTGGAGACTGTAATGAGTAGTAAAAATTTCGCTCTAATAGGTGCTAGTGGATATATAGCCCCAAGACATATGAAAGCTATAAAAGAGACAGGAAATGAACTTGTAGCTGCACTTGACCCTTATGATGGCATTGGTATTATGGATGCTAATTTTCCACAAGCATCTTTTTTCACTGAATTTGAGAGATTTGATAGATTTGTCGATAAGTGGCATAGAGATGGGAATAAAAAAATAGAATACATTGGTATCACGACTCCAAATTATTTACATGATTCTCATATACGATTTGCTCTAAAAAGTGGAGCACATGCTATTTGTGAAAAACCACTCGTTTTAAATCCACATAATATTGACCAACTAAAAGTTATTGAAGAGGAAACTGGTAAAAAAGTTTATAATATCTTACAACTAAGACTTCATGATTCTATTATTGCTCTAAAAAATAAGATAGCAAAAGAGTTACAACAGAACCCAAATAAAGTATACGATATAGATTTAACATATCTCACAAGCAGAGGTAAATGGTACTTTGTATCATGGAAAGGTGATGAAGCTAAAAGTGGAGGAATCGCTTCAAATATTGGTGTGCATTTCTTTGATATGCTCTCTTGGATATTTGGACCGATTGAAGAAAATATTGTTCACCTCAAACAGCCAGATGCAAATGGTGGATTTATGAAACTCAAAAATGCAAATGTAAGATGGTTTTTATCTGTAAATTATGACTATATTCCGCAAGAAGTAAAAGCAACTGGAAAAACCACTTTTAGAAGTATAACTGTTGATGGAGAAGAGTTTGAATTTAGTGAAGGGTTCACGGACTTGCATACAAGAAGTTATGAACATATCTTAAATGGCGGTGGATTTGGTCTTGAAGAGGCTAGAAACTCTATCAATATTGTTTCAGTTATCAGAAAGCTTACTCCTCTTGGACTTCAAGGTGAATATCATCCATTTTGTAAAAAGGTGCTTATCTAATGACTTCTTATTTTGCTCATGAATCATCGTATGTAGATGAGAATGTAACTATAGGTAATAATACAAAAATCTGGCACTTTTCACATATTTTAAGTGGTACAAATATTGGTGCTAACTGCTCTTTTGGGCAAAACTGTGTGGTTGGACCAAAAGTAAATATTGGCTCTGGTGTAAAAGTTCAAAACAATGTTTCTATCTATGAAGGTGTTGAAGTAGAAGATGATGTCTTTTTGGGTCCCTCTATGGTTTTTACAAATGTGACTAATCCACGAGCATTTATAGTTAGACGAGAAGAGTTTAAAAAAACACTATTAAAAAAAGGATGTAGTATTGGAGCAAATGCTACTATCGTTTGTGGTGTAACTATCGGAGAATATGCACTTATTGGAAGTGGAGCAGTAGTTAATCGTGATGTACTACCTTATGCTCTTATGGTTGGAGT
>CAZHJR010000163.1:0-1724 GCA_964533335.1 uncultured Helicobacter sp.
CAAGTGAAGCACCATGAGGAATCGTTGATTCTACACCCATTTGAAGTAAACTTGTAGGTAATTTACCATGTTTGACACTATTTGTCGCCCCATGAAGCCATGAGAGAACTTTCCCTTGATTGAGACTGTAGTTTTTTTGAAGATATGTTTTTATAGTATTGCTTTGGAGATAAAACTGAATTTTGAGTCTAAAATCAGGGTATAAAAAGAGAATCTTTCCTAAATCTTCCCGTTTCAACATCCAAGCAGAAACATCACTCAAAGCTTTTGCACCCATCGTATGACGAAGCCCACATAAAAAAGCCAAACTCCCAACTCCATCAAAATCTGTTTGTTTATAGCTTTTATTTGTATCATTATTGTCTTGAAGTAAAACTTCCCCTTTGTGGATGATATACAAGTATTGAGCTGGTTCATCTTGCATAAATAACATCTCATCTTTTTTAAATGTTGTATATGTCAAAAATTTAGAGATATTTTCACTCTCCTCTAATGATAAATCTTCAAGCCACGATATCCTTGCAATCTTAGGTGCTATTTTTATAAACTCCTCATCATTTCTATAGATACTTAAAATATCAGGCAAAATACATTCCTCTTGAAAACTTTCATAAACTTCTTTTTGCCAATTTTTGATACTTTCATCATCTAGTTTTTGTTTGTATTTTAAATATTGGTATATCTCTTCTCCTAAAAGCCAAGATAAGATATGCTCTCTATAATTACTTGATATAAATAAAAGTGCTTCAAGATTTTCTTTTGGAATCACACTAATGTAGCAATCTTCTAATGCCACTGCACTAAAGACATAAGGAGCACCTGTAAAAAGGGCATTTTTACCAAAAGCATCATTTTTGTATAGGTATTCTTTTGAACTTTCATTTGATTCATACAAATACACTGAGCCTTTTTTGATGATATATAATTCATTCGCCATCTCTTTATGTGAAAATATTTTGCTCCCTTTTGGATAAAATCTAGTTTGGATATTTTTAGATAAATATTCGACATCAAAATTGCTTAAATCATTAAAAATCTCAATTCTTCCAAGATTTGATAAGGTATTTTTGAGTTGTTCTTTATTTTGATTTTGGAGGTAATAGACTGCTGTTGAGAATTTTCTTTTGTATCCACCATAATTATTGACAATATTGTCTAATACTATAAATAAAATCCCACCAATCAAACTACCAAGAGCTAAAGAGTTGAACTCCCCTTGACTAAGGGCATTCCCAACCAAATCAACACTCACTGCAGCAAGGAGTGAACCAGCACCAAAAGCCATCAAAACTGCGATAACCCTTTGTTCTGGCTTCCATACAAAAGACAACATCGCACCAAGTGGCAAAGATATTGCACTTAAAATACCAATATAAAATGGAGCTAACAAAGACCAATCTAGTAAAAAATTCAAATTGAAATCCCCTCTTTGTTATGTTTAACTTTATGGTATAACAAAAGTGTTGCTATCTGATTACAATAAAAGTAGGTGAAGTTTTATTCATATTTTTTGTTTTTGTGCTCTAGCCAACCGCCGATATGTTTCCCTCTTGGGTCATGATGTGTCCAGTGTACGACACCACCTTTCTTATTTGGCTCAAATTCACCACAAAATTTTATAATATCACCTTTTTGTAGTATCTCTATTTTTGGTGCTAAGTCAATATTGTGAGCGATAAGGAGAGTTTTATCGTTTGCTAATTTGAGGATAAATCTTTGGTGAC
>CAZHJR010000164.1:0-1706 GCA_964533335.1 uncultured Helicobacter sp.
AAATGAAATTCTCAAAACTTTTTATACCAACAACAAAAGAGACACCAAACGATGCAACATTACCAAGTCATCAATTTTTACTTCGAGCTGGATTTATAAGTACAAGTGGAAGTGGACTTTACAACTACTTACCACTAGGTAAAATTGTCCTTGATAAGATACGAAATGTAGTAAAAGAGGAACTTGATAAAGCTGAAGCTCAAGAGGTACAACTTTCATTTGTAACACCACTAGAATTTTGGGAAAATAGTGGAAGAGCTACTAAAATGGGCTTAGAGATGTTAAGAATCAAAGATAGAAAAAACAATGGTTTTGTTTTAAGTCCTACAAATGAAGAAGCGATGGTAGAGCTTGTTAAAAATAGAGTAACAAGTTATAAAGATTTACCTCTGAATCTTTATCAAATAAATACAAAATTTAGAGATGAAGCAAGACCACGATTTGGACTTATGAGAGGTAGAGAATTTTTAATGAAAGATGGTTACTCTTTCCATGCCGATATTGAAGATATGAAACGAGAATTTTCTCTTATGGAAGAAACTTACAAAAAAATCTTTACAAGACTTGGGCTTAATTTTAGAATCGTTGATGCTGATAGTGGAGCGATTGGTGGGACTGGAAGTAAAGAGTTCCATGTATTAGCAGATAGTGGAGAAGATACTATTGTCGTATGTGATAGTTGTAGTTATGGGGCAAATATTGAAGCGGCTAAAAGAGTTCCACGAAAAATCGAAGAGAAAAAAAATTTACAAAGTGGAAAAATCCATACACCAAATCTTACATCAATTGAGGAAGTTTCAAACTTTTTAGAGATAAAACCATCACAAACAATTAAAGCTGTTATCAAAAAAGCTCTTTATGAAGAGGGTGAAAAGATAGCGGTATTTTTTGTTCGAGGAGATGATGAACTTGAAGAGACAAAAGCATGCAATAGTGTTAATGCACTAGAGTTAGTTGATGCTAATGAAGAGGAGATAACAACGGCTGGGCTTGTTGTTGGATATGTTGGGATTAAAGAGCTTCCATCAAATGTTATTTATAAAATAGATAGTGAACTCAAAGATGAAAATGATATGGTTTGTGGAGCAAATGAGGAGCATTATCATTTAGCTGGTGTTGATGTTTGTTGTTTAAGCGAAGATGTTTATTTTGATTTGGTTGCTGTTAAAGAGGGTGATATTTGTGAATGTTGTGGTGGGAAACTATCATATACAAAAGGGATAGAAGTTGGGCATATCTTCCAACTTGGAGATAAATACTCAAAAGCATTAGGGGCTAACTTTTTAGACAATAATGGCAAAAGCAAACCATTTGAGATGGGAACTTATGGTATTGGAGTAAGTAGATTAATTGCAGCTGTTATTGAGCAAAGTCATGATGAAAAAGGGTGTGTATGGACAAAAGAAACAGCACCATTTTTTGTTGATATTATTATCTCAAATGGAAAAAATGATGATGAAATCGAAGCTGGAACTAAAATATATGATAAGCTAAAAAATGCTGGAATTGAAGTGGTTATGGATGATAGAACAAAAGAGCAGTTTGGAGCTAAAATGAAAGACTTTGAGCTTATCGGCTTTCCTTATGCAGTTATAATTGGAAAAAAATTGAAAGAAAATATGGTTGAATTAGTAAGTAGAATTGATGGCATAAAAGAGGATATTGCAATAGAAAATATCGTGGAAGTTTTAAAAGGTAAATAAAAA
>CAZHJR010000165.1:0-1684 GCA_964533335.1 uncultured Helicobacter sp.
ATTTCCATGGGATAGAATTTGGAATAAAGAAAAACTATACATTAAGGGTTGTTTCCCCTTGGATAGTTGATGGGAAGCTTATAGGATATATTGAATTAGGGAAAGAGGTTGATAAGCTCAGTGAAACTTTAAGCCAACAATTAGGACTAGAGATATTTTATGCAATAGATAAAAATGAGTATAAAGAGAGTGCCAAAGATATTCAAAAGAAGTTAAAAGCATATATGGAAACAAAAGAGTATTATATGGTTTACAACACTATCCCTTCAAACCAACAAATAGTTGATTTTCTTGATAGCCATAATAATAAACTTCAATGGATAACAATAGATGAGAAGCACTATATTGGTTATATTGACCCTTTGGAAGATGTTTCAAGAAAAACACTTGGGGTGAAAGTTTTTCTCGTAGATGTTACAAAAGAGTTTCATGCACTTATAAAATCTGTTATCTACTATTCATCAATGATGTTTGCTGGTACCTTTGTCCTTTTAATTGTGATGTATTTTTTTATCAAAAGAAAGCAGGTTGCTCTTGATAAAGCTTTATTGGAGATAGAGAGAAAATCTTTAGAGCAAAAAAATCTATTATCATTGTTTGATAAAGGAGATTCTGTACTTTTTAGATGGAAGAATGATGATACTTGGAGTATTAGCTATGTTTCTTCAAATGTTATCAATTTGCTTGGATATACAAGAGAGGATTTTTTAAGTGATCAAGTGCGTTATGCTGATTGTATTTTTAAAGATGATTTAGCTCGTGTTTTAGAAGAGGTTCAAATAGGGCAACAAAGTGGAAACGATTTTTTTAGACATGAACCGTATAGGATAGTCACTAAAGAGGGTGAGATTAAATGGGTGCTTGATTATACGGTACTAGATAAAGATATCAAAGGTAATGTAACACACTTCTTAGGGTATATTTTAGACATTACAGCAGAACAAGAAAATGAAGAGAGATTAAAAGCTCAAAAAGAGGAGTTTGAATCAATTTTTAAATATAGTAAAGATGGTATCGCTATAGTTGATTTGGAAACAAATTTTTTAGATTTTAATGATGCTTATGTAGAGATGACAGGATATACAAGAGAGGAGTTATTAACAAAATCTTGCACTGCATTAACTATACCTGAACATCAAGAAGAGGGGAGAAAAGCGATAGCCAAAGTTTTAGAAACAGGGCATATAGAAAATTTTGAGAAGGTTTGTGCAGTAAATCATGGTAAAAGAATCAAAACAAACATGAGTATTGCACTTTTCCCAGATAAAAAACGATTGCTTTTGGTAACAAAAGATGTTACAAGTTTAAAGCTATTAGAAGAACAAACAAAACTCGCTTCAATGGGTGAGATGATAGGTAACATTGCACATCAATGGAGACAACCACTTTCTGTTATCTCAACAAATGCAACGGGATTGATTATGCAACAAGAGTATGGAATGTTGAATGATGAAAAATTAATTGAATCATGTAATCAAATAAATGAAAATGCTCAATATCTCTCAAAAACAATTGATGATTTTAGAAATTTTATTAAAGGGAGTGTTGATTTTGCTTTTGTCAATGTAAGTCAAATTATCAATGAAGCAATAAGTCTTTCAAAAGCAAATATCTCTCATAACTATATCGATTTAGTTCTATCTATTGAAGATGATTTGGTAATTTATGCCAATAAAAATGAGTT
>CAZHJR010000166.1:0-1667 GCA_964533335.1 uncultured Helicobacter sp.
GCACTTGGAGCAACCCAAGCTTTTTTGCTGATTTTTGGAAACCATTTTTTAAATTTTAAAATCATTTTTTTACCTTTATTTTCGTATATTTAAATATCTCAGATTATAGCAAATGTAGCTGTAAAATCTATCAAATAAAAAAGCCCCACAAAAAGTGAGGCTTTTAACATAATGTGAAAAGATTGAAAAAACTATTTTCTATCTTTTACTTGTCCAGCAATGATAAATCTAAGAGCATTGAGTCTAATAAATCCAGCTGCATCTTTTTGGTTATACACTTCATCTTTTTCAAATGTTGAGTGAGCTTCACTAAAGAGTGATTTTGGAGAAGTTCTCCCTACAACACTAACATTTCCCTTATAAAGTTTCAATCTTACAGACCCCTCTACATTTTCTTGAGTTTTGTCGATTGCTGCTTGAAGCATCTCCCTTTCAGGTGAGAACCAGTATCCTTGATAGATTAACTTCGCATATCTTGGCATCAACTCATCTTTTAAGTGTGAAGCTTCTCTGTCTAGTGTGATAGATTCGATTGCTCTATGAGCTTTAAGCATAATTGTCCCACCTGGAGTTTCATAACATCCTCTAGCTTTCATACCAACATATCTGTTTTCAACGATATCTAATCTTCCAATTCCATGTTTATTTCCATACGCATTGAGTTTTGCTAAAAGTGTAGCTGGAGATAAAAGTTCTCCGTTGATACCAATTGGATCACCATTTTTGTATTCTATAGTGATATATTCAGCTTCATCAGGAGCTTTTTCAGGTGCTGTTGTCCAAAGCCACATAGACTCTTCAGGCTCATTTGCTGGATTTTCTAAGTGAAGTCCCTCATAAGAGATATGTAAAAGATTTGCATCCATTGAGTACGGAGATGCCTTTGGATTTCCATTTTCATCAACATGTTTTTGAGAGATTTCAATACCGTGAGTTCTTGCATATTCTAATAAACTCTCTCTACTACTTAGTTCCCATTCTCTCCAAGGAGCGATTACTCTAATATCTGGTTTGAGTGCTAAAGCTCCAAGCTCAAATCTCACTTGGTCATTTCCTTTTCCTGTCGCTCCATGACTTACTGCATCAGCTCCAGTTTGGTTTGCAATATCGATAAGTTTTTTCGCAATCAATGGTCTTGCTATTGAAGTTCCAAGTAAGTATTCACCCTCATAAATTGCATTTGCTCTAAACATTGGGAAAACATATTCTTTTACAAATTCTTCTTTGATATCTAAAATAAATACATTTTCAGGTTTGATTCCACAAGCGATAGCTTTTACACGAGCAGGCTCAACCTCTTCACCTTGACCAAGGTCTGCTGTAAATGTAATAACTTCAGCATTGTACTCATCTTGAAGCCATTTTAAGATGATACTTGTGTCAAGTCCACCACTATAAGCTAAAACTACTTTTTTTACTTCTTTTTTTGACATAATCTCTCCAAATTTTGATTTTCTACATTCTATCAAAAGTTGGTTACAAAAAGCCTTATTTTGTAAATATTGAGATAAAAATTATTTAAAAATTGTCTTGCATAGAATCTCTGATTTCTAGAAATTTATCTAAATTTTCAAAAAATAAATCTATAAGCTTTGGATCAAAATGTTTCCCCTTTTCTTTTCTAAAAAGTTCTAAAATATCTTCCAAAATCCAAGCTTTTTTATAAA
>CAZHJR010000167.1:0-1626 GCA_964533335.1 uncultured Helicobacter sp.
CAAACCCAATTTAAAGGATTAAAGATGTTAGAATTTTTAAAAAGAAGATTAAAAAGTGACAAAGGTGCAATGGATAAAATCCTTGTTACATTATTGTTAGTTGTTGTTGGTGTTGCTGCTGTGGTTGGACTTACATCATGGATGAATAGTCAAAAAGATGCTGTTCAAGATGCTGCAGATACTCAAATCCAGAATGTAATTGAAGCTAATGCTAGCTAATTACTCTATATAGTAGCTTTTGCTACTGTATAGGATTTTATTTTGTTTCTCTTTAGTTTTTATTTTTTCTCTGTGATTTTAGCTTATTACGATTGTACGAAATTTAAAGTACCAAATAAAATTCTTGGGGCTTTGTTTGTTTCTTTGTTGATTTTTGGCTATGTTGAGGATAAATTAGACATATACTCATTTGCAATCTCATTTTTTGTTTTACTATTTTTTGTTGTTTTAATGATAATAAAACCAAAGATGATAATAGGTGGTGGGGATATAAAGTATATGATGGTTATAGCTATCTTCCTTGAGCCGATACTTTTTCCTCTTTTTATCTTAGTAACTGGAATAGTGCAGAGTTTATTTTTGATTTATAAACAACTTTATAAAAAAAGAAGAGTTGCCCCGATGGTTCCTGCTATGGTTTTGTCTGTTGCGATTACTCAATTGCTCCACTATTTTGGTTTGTATCTCTAAAGGATTGAAAGTGAAAAAAAAAGGCTTTGTCCAAATTATTCTTCTTGGATTTGTTGTTTTCACCTCTGTTATCCTTTTTATTGGTACTGTAGCAGATGAAGTTGCAATTAAAAATAGTTATTTTAACCTTAAAAAAGTAACAGATAGCATAGCAATAGCCCTTGCTAAACACTATTCAATCAATCAAAATCAAAACAGTGCAGAAGCAATAGCTGATGATATTTTAAATGCAACCAAAGAGGGGCAAGAAGCGGTTCCTTTTATCTCTTATAGTTGGGATTTAGTGAGTAATCCTAAAAATGTTACAGTGACTATTAATGATTTTGTTTATACCCCTTTTTGGTACAAGTTTCTTGGAAAAGAGAGTTTTGTATTTGATAAGATAGAGTCAAAAGCGAATATCATAGTGACCCAAACTTTCCCGATAACAACTCAAGTGGATGATTTTATCCCACTTGCTATTAATGGATGTAGTCAGACGATTGAACCAAATGTAGAACTTGATGTTTATTATAGAGCTTATGATGTTTTTAATGTTAACGATAATGAAGCATTATATGCACTTGGAACTGAAGGTGGAGGGCAGTCCTCTTTTGCTCATTTTAAAAATACTTTTCATCAAGAATATGATAAAGACTATGATCCAATGCAAGTTGTTTCAACTTATGAAGAGGATGCAGATAATGATTCAAAGCAATTAGCAGATGCAATACGACAAAACATCAATGATATGGATAGCTTGGTAGGTACAGATATAAATATTGCACTTTTAGGATGTGGAAGTACAGCAGCACATATAATCACTGAAAATATTATCCTTGTAAATGTAATGACGGCAAATTGTGGAAAATATGTGGGTGGAACTCTCACTTGGACAAATAAAAATAGTGACTGTAGTAAAACTGGACTTTATAGATTACAGCTAAGAATATTAAA
>CAZHJR010000168.1:0-1625 GCA_964533335.1 uncultured Helicobacter sp.
GAATCAGCTACAAGAAATATGATGACACAAGTTACAAATATAGCTGCTGCTGAATCGGTTATAAGAGATGTAGATTTTGCACAAGAATCAGCAAATTTTAATAAATATTCTGTAATAGGAAATGCGTCAACTTATGCACAATCACAAGCCAATGAACGACCAGCGAGTGTATTACAACTTTTAAATTAGGATAGATTTTACTCCTTTCAAATAAAAATCTAGCGAAACTTTGAAAAAGCCTTTGAGTTTTTACTCAAAGGCTTTTTTTGTTATACTAAAATCAATAAAATAGTAGGAAATTATATGCAATGTGATTATTTTGGAGTATGTGGTGGTTGTAGCCTTGGAGAGCTCAGCTATGAGGAGCAACTAACATACAAGATAAAAAGAGAAAAAGAGAGATTTATTGACCTTTACGATAAAGAGTTTGATATCATCAAAAGTAGTGATGGTGGCTTTCGTAATCGTGCGGAGTTTCGTATTTGGAAAATATTTGATGGGGATAGTTTTACACTTCATTATGCGATGAATGACAAAGAGAAAAATATTTTACCTATTAAAAATTGTAGTATCGTTAATGACAATATTGCAAATCTTATGCCTAAACTACTTTTAGAACTTGAAAATTCAAAAGCTTTAAATTACAAACTTTTTTCAATAGAATTTTTGAGTAGTATGGAAAATGATATGTTAGTTACTCTTATCTATCATATAGCTTTGGATGAAACTTGGAAAAGTGAAGCATCTAAACTTGAAGAGAACTTTGGTATAAAAATCATCGGACGAAGTAGAAAACAAAAAATCGTTGTAAGCGAAGATTTTATAACAGAACAATTCAAAATTAAAAATGCAACATTCAAAATTCGTTACAAAGAGGGTGGTTTTACTCAGCCAAATCAGCAAGTCAATATTAAGATGATAGAGTGGGTTTTGGACAATATAAAAACCTCTGGTGACCTTTGTGAGCTCTACTGTGGTGGTGGGAATTTTACATTGCCTTTAAGTAAACAATTTGATAAAGTCTTAGCGACAGAGATAAATAAAACATCTATTAATAGTGCAAAAATCAACTGCCAACTTAATGATATAGAAAATATCAAATTTGTAAGAATGTCAAGTGAAGAGTTTGTTGAAGCTAGAAATGGTGCAAGGGAGTTTAGAAGGTTGATTCAAGAAGATGTGAACTTAGCTGAGTATAATTTTTCTACAATTTTTGTAGATCCACCACGAGCAGGTCTTGATGATACTACTAGAAAACTTGCAAGTGAATTTTCTCAAATCATTTATATTTCATGTAATCCAGAGACATTAAAGAGGGATTTGGATGAGTTAAATAAAACACATATTATAGAAAGATTTGCATTTTTTGACCAATTTGCTTTTAGTCATCATATAGAAAGCGGAGTTATATTAGTAAAAAAAGAGAGAAAAGTTTAAGTGTTATACACTAAAATAATCTAATTTTAAGAAATGTTTATAAAGCCCATCAGTAAGGGATTTCTAGTATGTTATTAATCTATATTTAAGATATGTTTAAATACAATGCTCCGTATAATATTATACAAAACTGAGGAACTTGAATGAGAATAAATACAAATGTGGCATCGTTAACGGCATTGGAGTCA
>CAZHJR010000169.1:0-1617 GCA_964533335.1 uncultured Helicobacter sp.
AGTAAAAGTTTTATTTTAAAAAAATGTATTGTTGTTGATGGTAGTGGTAAAAAATGGAGATCTTCCTCCCACTTTCCAAGTGGTAATGCAGATAACTAAAAACAAAAAAAGCAACCAAAAGGCAAAAAATGAAACTACAAACCATAGAATCAAAATACCAAAATCTACTAAGCACAATTTGTAAAACTTACGAAACTGGAAAATTAGGGTAGTTTATTTGAAGTGATTAAAAAACATTACAAAATGCCATACTTTCAAAGTTCCATCAAAAAAGATGATAGGATAACAAAAATAAAAGAGGAAATCGCTATGACTGAGCAAAATAATCAAAATATAGTTGTCTATAACGATGGGGAATTAGAACTAAAAGTATCTTTAAAGAGTGAAACACTTTGGCTTACTCAAAAACAATTGGGTGAACTTTTTGATGTTGAATCTAACAATATCACATATCATATTCAAAATATCTACAAACAAAAAGAGCTTGAAAAAAATCCAACTACTCAAAAAATTAGAGTAGTTCAAAAAGAGGGAAATAGAAATGTTGAAAGAGATGTTGACCATTATAATCTTGATATGATAATCTCTATCGGATATAGAGTCAATTCGATAACAGCTACAAAATTCCGTCAATGGGCAACATCCATTCTCAAAAACTATATCCAAAATGGATATGTTATCAACTCTGATAAAATAACAAATGAGAGGTTTGTATCTTTGGAAAATGAAGTAATACTCCTAAAATCAAAAGTGGAGAATATTTCAAATTCACTTGAGGATACAACAGTTAGAGTAAAACAAGGGATATTTTTCGATGGAGAAACTTATGATGCTTATGTTTTTATCAATGATTTACTAGGAAGTGCAAAAAGTGAAGTGGTACTTATAGATAACTATCTTGATGAAAGTGTTTTTACACTTTTTAGTAAATATCCAAATCTGAGTATAAAAATCTATACGGGGAATATCTCAAAACAACTCAAACTTGACTATCAAAAATACACTTCTCAATATCAAAATATAGAACTGTTAGAATTCAAAAACTCTCACGATAGATTTTTAATACTTGATAAAAAAGAGGTTTTTCATATCGGGGCAAGTCTGAAAGATTTAGGTAAAAAATGGTTTGGATTTTCAAAGTTTGAGATAGGAACTTTGGATATTTTGAGAAGATTGGAATAAAATACAAAGAAGAGTTATCGATAAAATGGCTGATAATGGAGAGATTTATAAAAATGGTGAAAGAAATATGGTTTATTTTCTTGGCAAATAAAAAATAAATTTTAGAAAAAATAGAAAATAAATTTTGAACAATGCCTTATTTATGGGTTTTTGTTTTATTTTTCTTTTTTTGTTTTGAAAACAAACCAAAAATAAAAAGCAACCAAAAGGCAAAAGATGAAACCACAAAAAAACCATTCTCTCGTTCCTAATCTCTAGATTGGGAAAGCAGATAGCAATATAAATTTTAATATGAATTCCAAAGCTGGAGCTTTGGAACTAGAAAAAATAAACCAAAAACAAATACTATGTCAAACTGCAATGTTTTTAAAGAAAATTTCAAAAAGATGATAGGATAACAAAAAGAAAAAATGGAGCGATACAAATGGATAAACT
>CAZHJR010000170.1:0-1589 GCA_964533335.1 uncultured Helicobacter sp.
ATACAACTGAATTAAGTGCAAATGTTGGAGTTAGACTAAGAGAAGCTAATTTAATCGACAATATGGATACTTTACACAAGGTTGATATTCAAGGGACACTAAGTACAATTGGAAATGATATCAATAACACAATGAATAGTACTACTATTAATAACCTTAAAACAGCTCAAAATATTTTAGCAAATATTGGTACAGATAATGCTCTTCAGGTTTCTGCTATGCCATCTTTAACAGCTCAAATTTCTGATGCATTTGCTGTTGGGATATATGCAAATGTTGATGTTGGGATGAAATTAAATATGGATAAAAATTATTTAGAAATCATAGTTAAAGATGATAACAGTAATGTTTATGCTAAATTTGACCCAAATAATACAAATGTAAATAATGGTTACTCATCATCATCTCAAGCTGAATATGAAGCACATTCACTCCAATATGGTATAGATAATGAAAAACATTATATTAAAGTTGATGCGATGGCTTTGGTTGAACTTCCACTCTCTTTGGCAAAATCGTATGATTTAAACAATGGTACTTGGAGCGTCGGGATAAATTTAAAGCCGATGAGTTTGACAACCTATAGTCAAAAAATTAAATTAGGTGAGTCGAGTGACAGTGCTGAAAATGGAAGCGATAGTGGAGCAAACGAAACGACATACAAACCAACTATTGGATTTGACTTGGGGGTTGCTTATAGACCAACTAATTCTAAAGTAACATTCGGGCTTACAGGAAAAGACCTTAATAGCCCTAAATTTAAAGTAGACCGTTCTCAAACAGGGGTTACGGAAGCATTTAAAATTGACCCTCTTGTAAGAGCAGGGATAAGTTTACCAGCTTGGAATGACAATATTGAATTTGCATTTGATGCTGATTTAACAAAAAATAAAACTCTAGTTGCTGGTGAAGAGTCTCAATTAATAGGTGGTGGATTTGAATTTCATCCTGCTTCATGGTTTGCTTTTCGAGCTGGTGCTATGCAAGATATTGCAAGTGAAAAGTTTGATGATGGTGTGATTGTGACTGCTGGACTTGGATTTGGACTTAAATGGGCTCAGATTGACCTTTCTGCACAAGCTTCTTCAAAAACAGGGCAGTATGATGGGCAAACAATTCCAAGATATACTGCTGTAAATCTATCACTCGTTTCAAAATGGGGTGATGGATATAATAGAAAAGAAGCACCTGTGGAAGAAAAGATAGTTCCTGAAGTGAAAAAGGAGGATAAACCTATCAAAGCTTTATCTCCAGAAGAACAAAAAAGAATCCAAGAAGATAGCAAAAAAGCTCAACAAGAACTAGATAAACTTCTTTAATCTTTAAAATAAAGCACCTTATCGTCTTTATATAGGACGATAAGGTAAAACAAATTCATTTTAATGTAAAAAATATTTCTTGAACTTTATAAGTTATTTTTTAAATAAACTTATAATTGAGAAAGCATTTTTAAAAATACCCAAAAAATTGTTTTTGAGATTGTTATAGTCGTTATCTACTGTATTGATTGTCTTTCTCATCTCTTCAATAAGTCTAAAAAAATGAAATCCTACAAATATTACAACAAAAGTTAAAATTGCTAAAAGTAC
>CAZHJR010000171.1:0-1576 GCA_964533335.1 uncultured Helicobacter sp.
TTTTCCTAAAGCTAAAAGATATGAAAAATTAAACTCACCGTTTTCATATTTTTCTATATTGATAGATGGGGTATCAATTAATATAGTTTGGAGATAGATTTTATCTTTTTGGAGTGTATCAAGGAGATTAAAATCAACATTGATATGTTTGATTGCAAGGAGTTTGGAATCTTTTGGTGTAGTAAGTTTCACTCCATACAAATGAAGTTCAAAAGAAAATGGATTGAAAGTTGCTTTTTCTATCTTGCAAATATTGCTTTTTGTTAGCTCTTGTAACTTAAGAGGGGCAGTATGTGTAAGGATATAGGGAACACCATAAAATCCAATAATGCTATACAACCCAACACTACCCAAACCACCATAAAGAGAGAGCTTTGCTATTTTTTTGAAATTTACTTTTTTCATCTTTTTACCCATCTTTTAAATAATCTATCTGTTTTGATACTTTCATCCAAAGGCTCATTGTTAACAATATTTTCTACCAATTTTTTAGCTAAATAAGGGGCAAGAACAAACCCTCTTCCCCCTACTCCATTACATATAAAAAGATTTTTATATCTTGTAAATCTTGCTGGATTTACATTTGTCCCATTTTTAAGATAAGGAAACTCCTCTATCGTTTTATTGCTATCTACTAGCTCACCAACTATTGGAAAATAATCGCTACTACTAGCTCTAGCTCCACCGTGCATCGCTACAACTTTTATATCTTCTAGCTTCACAATATCATTTGCTTTTTTTAAAAGTTCCTCCGTATCCTCATTACTTACATCTCTTTCCTCTACAAATCTATGATGGGTAGCACCAATTGATAATTTATGGGTGGTTGTATCTAGTGGGGTAGATTTTGAAATGGAACATTCTTTGTGATAATTGATAAGTGTTTTGGTTGAAGTTTCTATATCTATCCTTTGTCCCCAAACAGCTCTGATATCAATATATTTTTCATCCAAAAGTTTTGTGTTTGCCCCTGTTGTAAGGATAAGATTTTTTGTAGTTGTTTCGTTATTTACTATCCAATATATCCCATCATACTCTATTGAAGTCACTTCATAACTTAGTTTTTTTTCAATATCTTTTGTGAGGGTTTTACATATCTCATGGCTTTTTACAACAGAACCAATAGGGAAAAAATATCCGTTCTCTTTTGTTTCAAAAGGAAAATCAATAAAAGGGATATAACTTTGAAATTTCTTTTCATCGATAGTGTCTTTTGGAATTCTTATTGTTCCGCAATTATCGATAGATTGAGGGGTGTTTTGTTTGTAAAACTCTATTGAGAATACAAGGGAACTTGTCACTAAATCTTTAAAACTATTTGGTTTGCCAAGTAAAGGGGAGAGAAAAGCACCAGCAGCACCACTAGCACCACATGCCACATCATCAAGCTTATCAATAAGAAGTATATTTGAAGTATGTTTGAAAAGTTCATAAGCTACACAAGAGCCACAAACTCCACCACCAACTATAATATAATCATAAAGCTTCATATTACCTCTTAATGTAAAGGGAGCTCTATTCTAAAACTTGCACCTTTATATTCGTATCCGTTGTATCTAAAAGTTTCATTGGATAC
>CAZHJR010000172.1:0-1548 GCA_964533335.1 uncultured Helicobacter sp.
CAAATCCAATCGATAAAAAAACGGGCAAAAAATTTACAACTCCAGTTTTAATGAATGTTTTTTGTAATAGCAAAGCTGTTGAATTATTTATCGGTGATGGGGACAAAATTGGAAGTGAAATTGAAAGTTTACTCAAAATGAAGCCACCTCAAGGATTTGCTGATAAACTAGCTCTTTTTGGAAAGTTATTTAATCTAAAAAATGTACCACCTAAAAAACTCTCTCGTAAAGGGGTCTGTCAAGAGATTATACGACTTGGTCATGATGCAAAACTAAGTGACCTTCCAATCTTAACAACTTGGGAGCAAGATGGGGGACCATTTATTACAATGGGACAAGTTTATACTACAAGTCTTGATGGAAAAATGAACAATGTAGGGATGTATAGACTGCAAGTGTATAACGATGGGCAACTTGGAATGCACTGGCAAATTCATAAAGATAGCAATCATTTCTTCCATGAGTACAAAAAAGCTGGTAAAAAAATGCCAGTGAGCATTGGAATTGGTGGAGATCCTATGTATATTTGGTGTGGACAAGCACCACTTCCTATTGGTATATTTGAACTTATGCTCTATGGATTTGTCAAAAAAGAAAATGCTAAATTGGTTAAATCTATTACAAATGATATCTATGTACCACATGATGTTGATTTTGTCATAGAAGGGTTTGTTGACCCAAATAACTTTAAAATCGAAGGTCCTTTTGGAGATCATACTGGATACTATACACTTGAGGAAGAGTATC
Organism: uncultured Helicobacter sp.; assembly: GCA_964533335.1. Classification (GTDB taxonomy): domain Bacteria; phylum Campylobacterota; class Campylobacteria; order Campylobacterales; family Arcobacteraceae; genus CAIJNA01. The sequence goes on from CAZHJR010000172.1 coordinate 748, forward strand.
CATTTCTTGATGTCACATGTATCACAAGCAAAGCTCACCCTATTTTTGCTGCAACTGTTGTTGGGAAACCACCACTAGAAGATAAATATATGGGATATGCAACGGAGAGAATTTTTCTCCCACTTTTGAAAACAACAGCACCCGATTTGATAGACTACTATATGCCTGAAAATGGAGTTTTTCACAATCTTATCCTTGCTAAAATCAATGTAAACTACCCAGGACATGCAACCCAAATGATGCATGCTTTTTGGGGAGTTGGGCAAATGAGTTTTGTAAAACATGCGATTTTTGTGGGTGCTGATGCTCCAGAACTTCACGATGATGAAGCGATTACAAAATGGATACTTAATCGAATTAGCCCAGATGAGATGCTCATTACAAGAGGAGTTGTCGATGCACTTGACCACTCTAGCCCAAAATTTGCAGTTGGTGGAAAACTTGGGATTGATTGTACAGGAGATGAGATACTTCATAGTAGGATTATCGCTCTTAGCGATGAAGAATTACTCCATAAAATCCAAAATATCACAAATGAAGTAGTAGATTTACGACAATATTACACAGATACAAAAAATCCAATAACAGTAATAAGTGTAGAAAAATCAAGAAGCCAAAAAGAGCTTTTTGATGAACTTAAAATTCTTTTTTTACATATCAAAATCTTAGTGATTGTGGATGTAAAAAATAATAATCTTGACAATCCCTATATGCTCCTTTGGAGAGTTGTCAATAATATAGATAGCAATAGAGATATTTTTATAGAAGATAATCTTATAGGAATCGATGCAACCAATAAAA
>CAZHJR010000173.1:0-1529 GCA_964533335.1 uncultured Helicobacter sp.
TTTGCTTCGGGGCTTAGAAGTATCTTACGGCAAGACCCAGATATTATCATGGTTGGGGAGATACGAGATAGTGAAACAGCTCAAATAGCAACTCAAGCAGCTTTAACTGGACACCTTGTCCTTTCGACACTCCATACAAATAGAGCCCATTCAGCTATCAATAGACTTGTAGATATGGGACTAGAGAGATTTCTTATCTCTTCATCTTTGCTTGGTGTTATGGCTCAAAGGTTGGTTCGAAAGTTGTGTGATGAGTGTAAAGTTGAAGATGAGATTGCACAGATTCATTTAGCTAAATTTGAGATAGCTGATGGGACAAAAGTTTTTAAAGCAGTTGGTTGTAAACATTGTAATTTTACAGGGTACAATGGGAGAGAAGCAGTTGCAGAACTCTTTTTAATAAATAAAGAGGTGGTTACCGCTTTAAAAAATGATGTCGATGATAGTGAGTTAGAAAAAATCGCTTTAAAAGATGGAATGGTACCACTAAAAGAGCAGCTAAAAGAGATGATTATAAAAGGGACAACATCGCTTGATGAGGCTTTAAGAATAGGGCTTCATTGATTTCAAATGAAAGCTAAAATGAAAAAGTCTTTTACAATTGTAGAGGTTTTGATAGCAGTTGCACTTATAAGTGTCGTTATCGTTGCACTTATAAAAATGGGGCAAAATAATCTTTTTTTACTAGAAAAATTTAAAACTTCAAATACAACAAGTGACTACAATGCTTTAGCTTTTTTTGGAATAGATGAAAATAAAACGAGTGATGAAAATATCTATCTTGATGAGGTTGCAGACTTTAAGGATGATGATTTGCGACGAGAACTCAAAGTGATAAAAGTGATAGTAAAAAATGAAAGACTTGAAGATGAAAAGATTGGGGCTGAGAATTTTACCATTACAAAACAAGTAACAAAAACAAAATTGACGATAGAAAATCAAAATGAAAAAGATTTTTATCGATTTCGGTTGGTTTACTGATGAACAAAAATTCTTTCAAAGGGTTTACACTTATTGAAGTGATGATAAGTGTTGCTTTATTTTCTATAATTATTTTATTTTTATACCACACAATCGATATGAATGAAAAATCAAATCAATTTTATGAAGAAAAACTGACAATATATAAAAATCAAGATGATGTGAAGTTTATTATTTATGAGGATATTTTAAATAATTTCAATAATGTGGATACTAATACAACTAAAATAATAGAGCAAGATAAAGATAATAACACAATATTACATCTTAAAACAAGTAATACTTTTCATAATCCATTTTTTAATCATATCACTTATTTTTTAGGAAGAAACGGTGAACTTTTTAGAGTTGAAAGTAAGGAGTATTTTAATAGAGAAAATGTGAACGAAGTGTTAAAAAATAGCTATATTGATATTATTTTTAGTGAGGTAGAAAAGTTTAGGGTTGTTAAAAAAGAAAAAGAGAATAAATTCGCAGTTTATATGAAATTCCAAAACGAAGGTAAGTTTTTTTTAACGGTATCAAACCCAAGGTAGCAGCTAGCTTTT